>CALMEZ010000027.1 GCA_937864985.1 uncultured Alphaproteobacteria bacterium | reverse complement strand
GAAAACGCCGCCTATCCGCAAGGCTGGTGCGCCGAACCATCCGCCATCTCGCATCTCATTCTGGCAGGCGGCACGAAAATCACCGAAGTCGTTGTCATGGGGAACGGCGATACGCTCTGCACGCCCTGCGGCGGCTGCCGCCAGAAGATCAGGGAATTTTCGGCAGGAGACGTCAAGATCCACTGCTGCACGGAAACAGGCAACCTCATCCGCACCTTCACATTGGATGAATTGCTACCCGCTTCCTTCGGACCGGAGAATCTCACATGACACTCGCATCAAAGCTGCAAGGCCGCGCACCAAAGACAGCCATCATCCTCGGCTCTGCGCTGGGTGCTGTCGTCGATATCGTGCAGGATCCATTGATCATTCCCTACGGCGACTTGCCGGGCTTTCCAGTCCCGAAGATTTCCGGTCATGCGGGAAAACTCTATGTCGGCAAGGTGAGTGGCCAGGAAGTTGCCGTGCTGGCAGGCCGCGCCCACCCCTATGAGAGTGGAAATGCTGGTGTCATGCGCCCGGTGCTTGACCAGCTGAAGGTGGCAGGCATCGAAACCCTGATCCTCACCAATGCGGCGGGCTCGCTCAAACTCTCGATCCCGCCAGGCTCGATCATGCTGATGACCGACCACATCAATTATTCCGGCATGAACCCGCTGATCGGCCAGCATGGCGATGAAAACTTTGTGCCTATGACCGATGCCTATGATCCCGCCTTGCGCAAACGCTTCCTGGCCGCCGCAAAAAAGGAGAAGATCGCCCTCAAGCAAGGTGTCTATGTTTGGTTCTCCGGCCCGTCTTTTGAAACGCCAGCCGAAATCAAGATGGCGCAGATCATCGGCGGCTCGGCCGTCGGCATGTCCACCGCGCCGGAATGCATCATGGCGCGCAGACTGGGGCTGAAGGTGGCAGGGCTCTCCGTGATCACCAATCTCGGCGCCGGCATCAAGGGTGCAAACCCTTCCCACGAAGAAACCAAGCGCGAGGGCCAGAAAGCCGCCCGCAACATGCAGAAGCTGCTGACACGCTTCTTCAAGGAACAGAAATAATGCTCCCGCAGGAGGTCATTCGCCGCAAACGTGATGGCGCAGCACTCACGACCACCGAAGTGAAGGAGTTCATTGACGGCCTGACCAAGGGCAGCGTGTCAGAAGGGCAGGTCGCGGCTTTCGCCATGGCCGTGTTCTTCAAGGGCATGACGCGGGATGAAGCCGTGGGTCTCACCTTGTCGATGCGAGACTCGGGAACCGTGTTGAAATGGGATTTGCCCGGTCCCGCGGTCGACAAGCATTCCTCTGGCGGCATCGGCGATAATGTCTCGCTCTATCTCGCGCCCATGCTGGCGGCTTGCGGGCTCTATGTGCCGATGATCTCGGGCCGCGGCCTCGGCCACACCGGCGGAACACTCGACAAGCTCGATTCCATTCCAGGCTACAACACCACGCCGGATATTGATCTCTTCAAGAAGGTCACGCGCGAGGTGGGCTGCGCCATCATCGGCCAGACGGCTGATCTGGCACCTGCCGACAAGCGCCTCTATGGCATCCGCGATGTGACGGCGACAGTCGAAAGTGTGCCGCTCATCACCGCCTCCATTCTCTCCAAGAAATTGGCGGCGGGCCTGCAGCATCTCGTCATGGATGTGAAATGCGGTTCCGGCGCCTTCATGTCCAACATGGAAGACGCGCGGGCGCTGGCCACTTCGCTGGTGGCCGTTGCCAATGGCGCAGGCCTCAAGACCACGGCACTCATCACCGACATGGACGAGCCGCTGGCCCACTGCGCGGGCAACGCCATCGAAGTTGTTCATGCCGCAGAATTCCTCGCCAATCGCCTCTCGGATTCGCGTGTGCTGGCTGTCACCCTGTCGCTCGGAGCGGAACTGCTGGCCTCGGCTGGCATCAGCGCCGATCTCACAAGCGCCCGCAAGATGCTGGAAAAGGCACTCACCTCCGGCAAGGCCGCAGAGATCTTTGACAGCATGGTGGTGGCATTGGGTGGCCCCCGGAATTTTATCGCCACGCACGACACGCATTTGCGCAAGGCACCCATCGTCAAGCCTGTGTATGCCGACGATGAAGGCGTGGTCAGCGCCATCAAGACGCGCGACCTTGGCCTTGCCGTCATAGAGCTGGGCGGTGGCCGACGTGTTGCGGCTGACAAGATCAACCATGCCGTTGGCCTGGATCATTTGCTGGGCAAAGGGTTTCGCGCTGACAAGAACACGCCGCTCTGCGTGATCCACGCGCAGAGTGATGATGATTTCAATCGCGCCGCATCCATCATCAAGCAGGCTTACACAGTGGGTGACGCCGCCCAATCTTGGCCATCAATCCTTGAGAGGATCGCGCCATGAGCCGCGCCTTCCTCTTCATCCTCGACAGCTTCGGCATTGGCAACGCACCTGATGCCGCGCAGTTTGGCGATGAAGGCGCAAACACCTTTCTCCACATCTGCGATCACATGAAACTCCATGTGCCGCACATGGCATCGCTGGGGCTGGGTGCCGCTGCGCAATCGGCAGGCGGCCGCAATCCCTTTCCCGATTCAAAAATCATCGGCCGCTGGGGCCATGCGCGGGAAGTCTCGCAAGGCAAGGACACCATCACCGGGCACTGGGAGATTGCCGGCGTGCCCGTGCCCTTCAAATGGCACTACTATCCAGAAACAATCCCCGCTTTTCCAAAGGCGCTCACCGATGAGATCATCCGCCGCTGCAATCTGCCGGGCCTTCTGTCGCTGGCCCATGCCTCAGGCACGCAGGTCATCGAGGATTTCGGCGAAGAACATGTGAGAACCGGCAAGCCCATCATTTACACCTCGGCAGACAGCGTCATCCAGATCGCCGCCCATGAGAAGCATTTTGGCCTGCAGCGCCTTTACGATGTCTGCAAGGTGGCGCGCGAACTGACCTATGACATCAAAGTGGGTCGCATCATCGCGCGGCCCTTCCTCGGTGAAACAGCAAAGACCTTCGAGCGCACCGGCAACCGCAAGGACTTCGCCATCCTGCCGCCATCACCGACGATGTTGAAGGTCGCGTCAGATGCCGACCGCCATGTCATCAGTGTCGGCAAGATTGGCGATATCTATGGCCATGTCGGAACTGGAGAGGAAATCAAGGTCTCCGGCAATGGTCCGATGATGGACAAGGTTGTAGAGACAATGCCGAAGCTGGGCGATGGCGGCTTCCTCATGACCAATTTCGTCGACTTTGACACGCTCTATGGCCACCGCCGCGACCCCCTCGGTTATGGCCGCTTGCTCGAAGAATTTGATATGGGGCTGCCGCGCGTCTTTGCGCGAATGAAAGCCGGCGATCTTCTGATCCTTACCGCCGACCACGGCAATGACCCCACCTACAAGGGCACAGATCACACACGCGAGCAGATCCCGATCATGGCCTTTGGGCCCGGGATCAAACCCGGCAGCATCGGCCACCGCAAGACCTATTCCGACATCGGCCAGACCATTGCCAGGCATCTGGGTCTGCCTGCGCTGGGCGCGGGCGAGGCCTTTCCGCTACTCTGACCGTTTCAGCACGGCGCGCAGCACGTCGCGCACGCCGATGGAGCCCACGAATTTGTCATCCTCGTCAAACAGGGCAACAGGTGCGGTGTCGGTGTGGTGCATGGCCAGCATCACCGTCTTGAGTGATGTTCCAGGCCTTGCCCAGTAGGCCGGGCGTTTGCCTTCCGGCACGGACTGCTTTTCGATGTCCGCGCAAGACACCCAGGCCGTCTTCTTCTTGTCGCGTTCGGCGTCTGTGACCTTGCCCTGCTTGTCGAGCTTAAAGCGCGTGGTCTTGCGCTTGTCGAGCCAGACCCAGCCATCTGCCGTTTTGTCGAGGTCCGCCACATTCTGCATCACGTTCCAGGCCGTGAGCACCGAGAGCGGGTTCACATTGGCGATGAAGTCACGCACATAGTCATTGGCGGGGCGGAGAACGATATCTTCTGGCCGCCCCGACTGCACGATGCGGCCCCCTTCCATGATGGTGATGGTATTGCCAATCTTGAGCGCTTCCTCAAGATCGTGACTCACGAAGATGATTGTTTTCTTCAATGACTTCTGCAGTTGCAGCAATTCGTCCTGCAGCTTGGTGCGGATAAGAGGGTCAAGCGCCGAGAACGGTTCATCCATAAGCAGGATCGGCGCTTCCGTGGCGAAGGCCCGGGCGAGGCCTACACGTTGCTGCATGCCGCCTGACAGCTCATGGGCATATTTATCCCGCCATTGCGCCAACCCCACCAGCTCAAGCTGCTTGTCGACGCGGGCCTTGCGCACATCATCGGGAACGCCCGCCAGCTCTAATCCGAAGCCGACATTTTCGGCCACCGTGCGCCATGGCAGAAGCGCGAATTGCTGGAACACCATGGCCACGCGCTCACGCCGCACCTTGCGCAAATCGTCTTCGCTGCAGCTGACAACATCAACTGCACCATCCTTGCCATGCACGACAACCTGGCCACGGGTGACCTTGTTGAGGCCATTGACGGCGCGCAACAATGTTGACTTGCCAGACCCGGAGAGGCCCATCAGCACGGAAATCTCGCCTTCCCTCACGGTGAGCGTGGCATCGGCTGCACCCAGCACGGAGCCTGTGTCCTTGAGAATCTCGGCGCGGGACTTGCCCTGGTCGAGCAGGGACAGGGCATCGGCGGACTTGTCACCGAAGATGATATCGACTTTCTTGAATTCGACTGCAGGCGTCATTTCTTGCCTCCGGCGCGCGACGCAAGAACGCGGTCCAGGATAATCGCCAGGATGACGATAGCCAGGCCCGCTTCAATTCCGAGCGGAATATTACGGTTGTTCAGCGCGCGGTTGACTGGATTGCCGAGGGATGGCGCACCGATGAGCGTGGCGATGACCACCATGGACAGTGACAGCATGATGCATTGCGTCAGCCCCGCAAGGATCGACGGCAGCGCGGCCGGCAGTTCCACTTTCCATAGAAGCTGGCGCTTGGTTGCACCAAAACTCTCGCCGGCTTCAATCATCGGCTTGGGAATGGAGGTGAGGCCGAGATAGGTCATGCGCACGGGGGCAGGCATGGCGAAAATAATCGTGACAATCAACGCCGGTGCGGCGCCTAACCCGAAGAGAATGAGAACGGGAATAAGATAAACGAAGGTAGGCATGGTCTGCATCAGGTCAAGCACGGGCTGGAGCGCTTTCCAGACCCTTGGCTTGTGCGCAGACCAGATGCCAAGTGGCACACCGAGCGCCATTGAAAGCGCTGTGGCATAGAGTACCAGAACAAGGGTCTGTACCGTTTCCTTCCACAGGCCCTGGTTGATTATGAACAGCAGACCCGCGAGAACGCCGAGTGCCAGCCAGTGCGATCTGCGCCAGTAGTAGACCAGCCCCGCGATCGCAATGGCAAGGAGGGCGGGAGGGCACTGAAGAAGGAGCCAGGTGGTACCATCGACGGTAAAATTCAAACCCTCTTTCAGGCCATCAAAAAACCATTCGAAATAGGTGATGATAAAATCAATGATGGCTTTGCCCCACATGCCCACAGGAATTTTCCAGGCAGCAAGCCACTTCGAAAGAGGGTCAATCATTCCGCCAAGCCCTTCCCCACGGTGAGATACAAGAAGGGCGCGGGTTTTGTTGCCCGCGCCCGCGATGTGCTATTGGCCGATCTTTGCGACGGCAGCGGCGGCATCACCGCCGTCCATCGTCGTCACGCCATTCAACCAGGTCTTGATGACATCCGGGTTGGACTTGATCCATTCAACCGCAACCACTTTGGGATCCTTGCCGTCCTTCAAAACCGGCGCCATGATGGTGCTGCCAACCTGGTCAACAGTGAACTTCATGTTCGAAACCAGCTTTGCAACATTGGGGCATTCTGTGGCCCAACCAGCCCGTGTATCAGTATAGACGCTAGCTGCACCAAAGCCTGCCGATTCAACGCCGCTGAGGTAATGCAGTTTCATGCCGCCCATGACGGGATGTGGCGTCCAGCCAAGGAACACGATCCATTCATTGTTCTTCATGGCCTTTTCGGCTTCCGTCAGCATGCCGGCTTCCGAGCTTTCGACAACCGTCCAGCCACCGAGGTTGTTCTTGGCGTCGTCAATGAAGCCCTGCATGATGCGATTGCCGTCATTGCCAGATTCGATGCCGAACATCTTGGCGCCAAACTTGTCTTTGTTGGCGGCCAGGTCGGCCAGGTCCTTCACGCCAGCATCGGCAACATATTGCGGAACCACGATGCCATAGCCTGCGCCTTCCATGTTGACGGTCAATTGATCAATCGACTTGTCGTCCAGGTAGGCTTTGATGTCAGCCGTCTGCGATGGCATCCAGTTGCCGAAGAACACGTCCACATCCTTGCTCTTCAGTGAAGCAAACGTCACTGGAACTGAAAGCGTCTTGACTTCGCCCGTATAGCCGAGCGCTGTTGTGAGGTTTGAAGCGATCTCGGAAATCACTTGGATTTCAGTCCAGCCCACGTCGGCGAAGCGAACAGCCTTGCAGCTCTCGGCATCGCCGGCCTGCGCCCCCGCAGACAGTGCGAAAAGGCTCGTGGCAAGGGCCAGCGCGCCCATTGTCTTTTTGAGTGTCAATGTCATGTGTTTCTCCCTGATGACAGGCTTTGACTATTGCGCGTTTCAGGGCACCCCGCAAGTTACTGTTGCGGCAGAAAACTTTCTGATTGCGGCACTGCCGTTTCGGCTTAAGAAGATGGCAAACGGCGAGGAGGAACGCATAATGAAACCGGTCAAATGGGGCATCATCTCAACGGCCAACATCGGCGTGGCCAAGGTCATTCCCGGCATGCTGAAGAGCAAGAAGCTGCAGGTCGCCGCCATCTCCTCCCGCGACCTCAAGACGGCCAAGGCCTGGGCCGCCAAGCTGGGCATCCCCAAGGCCTATGGCTCTTGCGAGGAAATGCTTGAAGACCCGGAAATCGAGGCGGTCTACAATCCGCTGCCCAACCACTTGCATGTGCCTTGGGCGATCAAGGCGCTGGAGGCCATCGACGCAGGCGCCTCTGAGACCGTGACGATGTCACGATGCCGGCACCTGCTTCAGTGATCAGCTATCCCTACGGCAGTTGCCGCTGCGGCGATCCCCCGCCCGCCACCCGCATCCAGCCTGTATGGTGATGCCGGGAGAGGACAAGGGCTAAGCCCGAGGTAGTACGTGCGTCACCACCATGTGGTGCTCCCTTCCTTTTCTATAAAGGTGAAGTTGCCGGTATCAGCATGATGAATTTTGATGTCATTCACGGCAGCATTTTGGATGTCGACGCCGAAGTCATCGTGAATGCCGCCAACAGTTATGGCATGATGGGCGGAGGCGTGGCCGGCGTCATCAAGCGCGCGGCGGGGTCTGTCGTCGAGGATGAGGCTCGTAAGCAGGCGCCTATTCCTGTCGGACAGGCGGTGCTGACGTCCGGTGGGAACACCAAGTTCAAGGGCATCATCCACGCGCCGACGATGACGGAGCCGAGCATGCTGATTCCGGCTCACCATGCATCCTTGGCCACATCGGCGGCCTTGCGAATGGCCGACGTCCGGGGATTTGCTTCGGTCGCCATTCCCGGCATGGGCACCGGTGTCGGCGGCGTCTCGGCCGAGGAGGCGGCCCGTCACATGATCGATGCGATCAAGCAGTTTGCGCCCAGGTCCTTGCGGGTGGTGTTGCTGGTCGATGTCGACCCGAACATGGTACAAGCCTGGAGGAAGCAGCTTATCGCGTATGGCTTGTAGCGAATGGCACGCACAAGAGCAGATCGCTAATGGCCGGTCGCACGTGACCTAAGTGTGATTAGTCCGGACCATACGCCACATGCTATGAGCCTTTTGCTTAAACTCTCATGTTAGAAGACGAACTTAGCGACATCATCAAGAAGGCGAGGACGGGCCAGCAGCGGACGGTGGCCGAGGTCGCGCGCGCGCTTGCCGATCGATCGCTGCACGTCATTACGA
>CALMEZ010000026.1 GCA_937864985.1 uncultured Alphaproteobacteria bacterium | reverse complement strand
CGAGCGTTTCTGCTCCAACATTGCGGATGCCGCGCGCGACCGCCGCTACGCCATGCAGAAGCAGGAGCTCGAGAAGCTGCAGGCCGAGATCGACGCGCGCATGAAGGCGCTGGAGACCAAAAGGCAGGAATACGAGGACTGGCTGAAGCGGCGCGACGACTTTCTGGCCAAGGCCGAGGACAACGTCGTCAAGATCTACGCCAAGATGAAGCCCGACGCGGCGGCCGAGCGGCTGGCCGACGTCAAGCTGGAGCTTGCGGCCGGCATTCTGATGAAGCTCAATCCCAAGCAGGCGAGCACCATCCTGAACGAGATGGACCCCAAGGCCGCGGCCACGATCACCGGCGTCATGGCCGCCGCCACGCGCAAGGAAGACCCCTCATGATCCGCGCGCTGCTTGCCGCCCTGCTCGACCTTGAACTCGTTCGCCGTGCCGATGCCGAGCGAGCCCACGAGAACGCTGAAGGACGCTTCGCCCCCCTTCGAGGCGCAGATCGTCCACTCCGTCGCGGCGGCAGGTGCCGCCATGAGGGAAAGGGCGATGGCCGGGAGGGCGAAGCGGATCATCGTGTGACTTGGCGTCAGCTTACTTGGCGTCAGCCGCAACCTGCAGCTTGGCGATCTTGTCGGGCTGGCGCACGGGTTCGCCGCGCTTGATCGTGTCGACGATCTCCATGCCCTCGGTCACCTTGCCCCACACCGTGTACTGACGGTCGAGGAAGGTGGCATCGCCGAAGCAGATGAAGAACTGGCTGTTGGCCGAGTTGGGATTGGAGGAACGCGCCATCGAGCACACCCCGCGCTGGTGCGATTCCTTGGAGAATTCCGCCTTCAGGTCTGGCTTCTTGGAACCGCCCATGCCGGTGCCCGTCGGGTCGCCGCCTTGCGCCATGAAGCCCTCAATCACGCGGTGGAACACCACACCATCGTAAAAGCCTTCGCGCGCCAGTTCCTTGATGCGCGCCACATGGCCCGGCGCCAGGTCCGGACGCAGTTCGATAGTGACGCGGCCCTTTGCCTTGCCCGCATGGTCAGCGAGGTCGAGGTAAAGCGTGTTTTCAGAATCAGCCATTATTGCACCGTCACTTTCGTCATCACGTCAGGTTTGTCGACAGCGCCCGATTGCGGGTCGCCCTTCTTGATCTTGTCCACGCATTTCATGCCGTCTTCATCGACATTGCCGAACACCGTATATTGGCCATCGAGGAAGCCGCCATCGGCAAACATCACAAAGAACTGACTGTTGGCAGAGTCTGGATCCTGTGAGCGCGCCGCACCAACAACACCACGCGCATAATGCTCCTTGGTGAATTCAGCTTTGAGATTCGGCTCATCTGAACCACCCATACCGGCCTGCGAAAGATCGCCACCGGCCTTGCCGAACTTCACATCACCCGTTTGCGCCATGAAACCATCAATCACCCGGTGGAAAACCACGTTGTCATAAGCGCCAGCCTTGGCAAGTTTGGTCACCTGTGCCACGTGGTTCGGTGCCAGGTCAGGCCGCAGCTTGATGGTAAATGAGCAGCCGAGGCTCGTATCCACCTTGAGCGCGCTGTCGGCCAGCGCCGGAAGCGCCGAAGCGGCCAGCAGGCATGCGGCAATCATCAGTTTTTTCATGGGAATCTCCGTTGAACAGGAACGGCCTAACTGAACGGCAATCGTGGCGCAAGTTGGGTTTTCCAGGATGAATAATGACGGAAGAAACAGCCCTTAGTACAAGCTGTCAATGACCACAAATTTCCCCTTCGACCGGGTTGATGCAGGTGCGCGCTCATTGGTGGTCACGATTGTCATGCCCTGTTGCGTGCGCTGGCGGATGAGATCACGCAATTTGGGGTCCGTCTCAAAGCGTTGCAGCTCGGTCGTGGTGTCTTCGCGGTCCTCCTTGCCGAACGACACCGTCGACCATTTCAATTCCTGGCGCTCGGGATCGCGCCCTTGCAGGACATAAGCCTTGTTGGCGACCGGCCTGTCGCTGTCGCGCACCTGCACCTTGCCCTTGGCGATAACCCGCCCATCTTCAAATACGCGGATGGTCTTGTCTGGCGCGGAAATCAGCACACTCGTTTGCTTGGCCGGTGCCAAATGCCCTTCCGCATAGCTCGTCTTGACCAGCGTGGCGTTTACCGCGCCGAATTGCCTGCGCGCCGCATCGCCCAGGATCAGCCCGGGATGCGCCACCTCCGAAGGAAAGGATTTGTCGTCGGCAATCACCACGGTCATGCCCAGTTTGGTGATGCCGAACAGCATCTCGGAAAACTTCAGTGGCAGGCGCACACAGCCATGCGAAGCTGGATATCCGGGCAAATGGCCTGCGTGCAACGCAACACCAGACCATGTCAGCCGGTTCATGTTTGGCATCGGCGCATTGTTGTAGGTCGAGGACCGATGGTTCTTGTCCTTCTGCAAAATCTTGAACACGCCCGTCGGTGTGCCATGGCCAGGCTTGCCCGTTGAACAGGTTGACGCGGCAACGCGTATGCCGTTCCGATACACGTGCACCTTCTGGTCCGGCACCGACACGATCATCAACATCGGCCCGTCCGCTGATCGTTCAGGAAACCAATTGAACTCACCGTTCTTCAGGTCTTCAGCAAACTTCCGGACCAATTGAGCTTGCGCCTGCTCCGCAGCAACAGTTTGCGCAACTAGCGCTGCCGAAAGGCCGAGGAAATGCCGCCGGTCCATCACATGGCTCCCTCATCCGAGATCGAAGTTGCGTCAGCCACGATTCCTTCCTTGACCAGACAGCGCCACTTCGTCCGCTGCGGCCCAAAAATCCACCATACAGACGGCTCGAGCACGATATCGCGAGAGACCAGCACGATCAACTGCCTCCGGACTGACTCTGCCGGGCGCAGACGGCACACCACTGTTTGATAGACAGAGGGCAAAAGCCGTTCGACTGTTTCCACCAGACCTGCCACGGCGCAAGTCCCTCATAGGGTTGCATTTCCGGTTTGATTGCGAAAGATTGCTTGGCAAGACTCGGGGGAAGGCGTGATGAACGAAGTTTTTGTTTGCGATGTGCTGCACCATGACACAGCGGGGCGGCCACTGGAATTTGAACGGCCTGTCGAGACACAGAGACCGACTTTCGACATTCGCAACTGGCGCGGTGAACCGCTTCCGCGTGAGGCCTTTCCGACGCGGATTTTCGGATGGTCAGAAGATCCTGAAAATGAATACGAAAAATATGGTGGCCTCGAAAACCTGCCGCATATGTTGCGAACGTTTGGCGTTGCCCTCTCAGAGCAGGCCGCCCATATTTTCAGGCAATTCGATTTGGGGAAGGCGTCACTCTATCCGGTAGAACTCTACAGAAATGACCGGAAGACACTTTTTGATCTGCGGTATGAAATCAACTTCGGAAATGTGAAGTCAGGATACCTGCCGGCGATCTCACCAGCAACAGTACCTCGCTCCGCGTTGATTGGTGGTTACTATGTCCCCTATCCCTCCAGGAATGACGACATCGTACTGGCACAGAATGTGTTGTCAGGTCCCGACCTTTGGGTGGACCCGTTGGTGGCTGATGCATTTTTTGTGAGTGGTGCGCTGGCGAAGGCATTGAATGAAGCTGGCATGCAAAGTGATTTCAACTTCATGCGCTGCCGGATTGTTGAGGGGAAACTCGCCTAGAGCAACCACTGAAGGGGAGAGTTACAATTGCGCATAAGAGTGGGACTTGGGGTTTTTCTTGGCGCGATGGCGTTGACCTATCTGGCCCTGGGCTATCCGGTTTTTGGCCACCGGGTCTGCGTCTTTCGAGGGCAGATCATGTCCGAGCATGATAGAGTGACCCAGTTGCTTGACTATGTGCGAAGCCGTGCTGCCCTAAAGCGCGCTGCACAGAATGGGTTCGACATGGCTCCTGCAGTGATTGACGGTGCCCTAGCTGCTTTTGACAAGTGTGTCGCGGAAGCCGGCATGGCGGGTTGCAGCAAGGGCGTCAAACTCAAGGTGGATCATATGGACGTCGAGTTCGGCTATGTGGATAAGATGTTTGGCGGGGCCGAGGCCGGGGCAAGTTTCTTGCTCAGATCGACCGATGGGAAGCAGGTGCAGGAACTGGACGCTGCCAACTTCAATCCACTTGGATGCTGGTTTACAGGAATACAAGACTAGTTGAGAGTTTAACCTTGCGCTGGGTTACGATATGGCTGGAAATGCTTGCGCCAATTAGTCGTTGCACATCTGGGCACCACGTATAAATCAGCGATCCGTTGGCCAGCGCAATACTGATCGTCGTGCCATTGCGGCTCGCCTCAAAATAACTTTTGTTGGACTTGAGCGGCGTTGCGGCCTTGCCATTGATGAACACTGTGCCAGAAGCATCTGCAATAACCTTCAGGTTCCCAAGGCAATCGCCAGTAAATTGCGGCACGTTGGCCTAGGCCGCTCCAACCACCACAGCCGCGACGCCGAACGCGAAGACGGCTAATCGTTTTAGCAGTAAGAGCCATTTCAACATAGCTCGATCTGGACTTTGCCCCAAGCAGTAGGCCGGCAAATGAAAAGCAATATTCAATCCACTATGTCCGTAGGGCTTGCTTCACAGCCTCTTGCGCGATTTCGGGCAAGAACAGCGATGTGTCGCCACCCATCCGCGCAATCTGCTTGACCAGCGAAGAGGCGATCATGCGCGTGGCAGGTGAAGCTGCCAGAAACACGGTCTCGATATCTGGCGCCAATGAGCCATTCATCTGCGCCATCTGCACTTCATAATCAAAATCCGACGCATCACGCAGGCCGCGGATGATCACGCGCGCATGCGCCTTCTTCGCCGCATCAACGGCAAGGCCGTTGAACGTCACAACATCGGTCTTGAGGCCGGCATGTTCGGCAATGGGTTGCACGGCTGCCTGCACCAGCGCCACCCGTTTTTCAGCCGAAAGCAGCGGCACCTTGCCTTCGTGCGTACCAATCCCGATCACCAGCTTGTCCACCACCCGCGCCGACCGTGCGATGATGTCCAGATGCCCGAACGTGATGGGGTCGAATGAACCCGGGTAAAATCCTGTGCGTGTCATGCCCAAAAGCATAAGCACAAAAATCAACCTCCGCCAGTGCTCTGGCGGCTGTCACCGGTCACCAGCGCTTTTTCCACCCCTGCGGGGAGCCATGGCCAGCATCAAGGAACCCGCAACCGCAGAAAGCAGGGACCCCGCCAGCACGCCGATCTTGGTGGCTGTTGCTACATGTTCGATGCCAGAAAACGCCAACTCCCCGATGAACAGGCTCATCGTGAAGCCGATGCCGCAAAGAACCGAAACCCCGTAGAGCTGCATCAAGCTGGCCCCAGCCGGCCTCGGCGCAAGTCCTGAACGGATGGCAAGCCACGCGCTTGCAAACACGCCAAGTTGCTTGCCAAGCAGGAGACCCAGTGCCACGCCCACCGTCACAGGATCAGTCAAAAACCCACCAGCCCCGGTGAATGCAACGCCCGCATTGGCAAACCCGAACACCGGCAAAACCAGGAAGGCAACCCATGGCGCCAATCCGTGTTCCAGCCTGTGAAGCGGGGAGGTCTTTTCATCTGAGTTTATCGGAATGCAAAAGGCCAGCAGGACGCCCGCCACCGTGGCATGAATGCCGGATCGTAACACCAGAACCCACAGCACAAGGCCAAGCACAACGTAAGCGGAAAGGATCTGAACCCCAAGGCGGTTCATGACAATCAGCACCACCAGGACCACCCCTGCAAGGCCAAGCAACGGCAACGACAAATCTGATCCATAGAACAGAGCGATGATCACGATTGCGCCAAGGTCATCAAGAATGGCGAGTGCCGTCAGAAACACCTTCAATGAAACCGGGAGGCGGCTGCCAAACAAGGCAAGCACGCCAAGTGCAAAAGCAATGTCTGTTGCCGCCGGAATGGCCCAGCCGCGCAATGTGTCTGAATGTCCGCGATTGATAAAAACATAGATCAAGGCAGGCACGATCATCCCACCCGCCGCTGCAACGCCAGGAAGAATGCGGTCGCCCCAGCTGCGCAATTGACCGGTCACTAGTTCTCGTTTGATCTCAAGCCCGACCAGCAGGAAAAACAGCACCATCAATCCGTCATTGATCCAGTGCAGGACGCTGAGACCACCCAGCTTCGTCGAAAGCCCCCCAGTGTAGAAGGGCGCCAAGGCGGAATTGGCCACCAGCAACGCCACGACGGCACATGCCATCAGCACAAAGCCGCCGGAAGCCTCGCTCTTCACAAAACGCTGGAAGAAGCGGGCCGAGGCGTTCCCCTGCGATGGTCGCTTGCCCATGGTCAACCATGCCCCCGCAGAGCCATCCAGATGCCGCCGCCTGTCAGGCAAATGCCCGCTATGATCTCGATGGCGCGCACGCGCGATTGCGAGAGCCAGGCCCCGGCACGTCCGGCAATCAGCGCATAAACAGTATCTGTGATGGCGGCGATCGCCACAAAACTGGCCCCCAAAAGTGTTGTTTCAAATGTGGCATTGCCGCCGCGTGTCAGGAATGGCGGAATCATGGTTCCAAACAGCACCAGAACTTTGGGATTGGACATAGTGACAAAATAGGCCTGCAGGAAAAACCCCTTGCCTGATCTTTCGACGGCCTTGGCTTGCCCCAATGTTCCGTCGGAACGCAGCAGCTTGATGCCCAGCCAGACCAGATAGGCGGCACCAGCATAGCGCAAGATGTCGAAGTAAACGCCCATCACGGCAATGGCGGCCGTCAGCCCGAGCGCCGCAATCGCAACCCAGCACAGGCCGGCCGTTACGGTGCCACCGACATTCATCAAACCTGCCCGCGCACCGTAACGCAGCGAATTGGCAATGATCACCGTCACCGTCGGGCCGGGCACCGCCGCCAGGGCCAGTGCCGCCAAGCAAAACACCAGGTAGCTTCCAAGCCCCATCGGCAACTCCATTCTGCGAACCCGAAATGGGTCGCTCCGGAAGCCTATATGGGAAGCAGCAACGACCCTGTCAAGCTTTTTTTCCCACCAAAGGAAGCAGTCACTTAGGCGTCTTCCGTCGCCCCGCCCTCATCCTCGGAAATATGCTCAACCGAAACGACATGCTCATCATCCGCCGTATCGAAGACGATCACACCTTGCGCCGAACGGCCGGTCTTACGGATGTCATGCACCGGGCAGCGGATCATCTGGCCCTGGTCCGTCACCAGCATGATCTCGTCATTCTCTTCAACCGCGAATGATGCCACCAGCGGACCGTTGCGCTTGTTCACGGCCATGGCCGTAATACCTTTGCCGCCACGGCCGGAAACACGATACTCGTAGGCAGAGGTACGCTTGCCATAGCCATTGGCTGAAATCGTCAGGATCACCTGCTCGGCCGCAGCCATTTCTGCATAGCGCTCTGGCGTCAGCGCCGCCACGTCTTCACCATTCGCTTCATCGCCGCCGGTGTCGTCGTCACCAGCAGCGCGCGACATCTTGACGAAGGCCGCGCGCTCGGCAGGCGTGGCGTCCACATGCTTGATGATTGACATGGAAATCACCTTGTCGCCATCCTCAAGGCGAATGCCGCGCACGCCATCTGAGGCGCGCCCCTTGAAAACGCGGATATCGGTCATTTCAAAACGCATGGCCTGGCCTTGCGCCGATGTCAGCATCACGTTGTCCTGCTCACGGCACAGGTCAACGCCGATGATGGCATCACCGTCCTCAAGCTTCATGGCAATCTTGCCATTGCGGTTGATCTGCTCGAAATCCTCGAGCTCATTGCGGCGCACATTGCCGCTCTGTGTGGCGAACATCAGGAACGGCTTGTCGCCGCCCTCCTCCATCTCCGGCAGCGCCCGGTCGAGGTGCTGCGCGAGCAGCCCTGCCGTCACCGGGCGCCGGCGCTCCCCCGCCCACGCGGCGAAGAGGCCGAGGGAGAATCCGGTGGCGAGACCCGCGATCGATCCCGGCGTGCCGGCACCGGCATGATGCAGGAGACCGGCGAGCGCGACCCCCGACGCGAGACCGATGCCCACCCGGCTCGCCGCCCGCGTCAGCCGGTAGCGGCCGGCGAGCTGCTCCAGCGCGATGGCCG
>CALMEZ010000025.1 GCA_937864985.1 uncultured Alphaproteobacteria bacterium | reverse complement strand
ATCAACAGCCTGCGCATCTACGGCCGCGCCCGCGAGAAGGGGCCGATCATCTCCTTCACCATGGATGGCGCGCACGCCCACGATGTGGCGACGGTGATTGACCGCCACGGGGTTGCCGTGCGGGCCGGAACCCATTGCACCCAGCCCTTGCTCCAGCGCTTCGGCGTCACCGCCACCTGCCGCGCCAGCTTCGCCATGTACAACACCATGGACGAGGTTGATAAACTGGCAGATGCTCTTATCTCAGCCCAGAGGATCTTCGGATGATGGACGTTTCACCGACAGCAGACACCGCCCCGGCTGAAAATGCGCCGAATCCGTCGGCCATCCCGCCGGACGAACTGGCACGGCTCACCGACGACATCATTGCCGCCCTCAAGACGGTCTATGATCCCGAGATCCCGGTAGACATTTATGAACTCGGACTGATCTACAAGGTTGATATCGATGATGACCGCAACGTCGCCATCGACATGACGCTGACGGCTCCGGGCTGCCCGGTCGCCGGCGACATGCCGGGCTGGGTGGAGAATGCGGTGTCCGCGGTTGCCGGCGTCAAGAGCTGCACCGCCACCATCGTCTTCGATCCGCCGTGGGACCACAGCCGCATGTCGGAAGAGGCCCGCATGGCACTGAATATGTGGTGAGGATGAAATGGCTCAGGCGATGAAACCACAGGTGATGAAGCTGACCGACGCGGCCGCGACCCGCATCCGCGACCTCATGGCGAAGGGCGAGGGCGTGGGCCTTCGCATCGGCGTCAAGAACGGCGGCTGCGCCGGCATGGAATACACCATGGAATGGGCCAAGGAAGCAAAGCCCTTTGACGAAGTGGTCGAGGACAAGGGCGCGCGCGTGCTGATCGACGGCAAGGCGCTGATGTTCCTGCTCGGCACCGAGATGGACTATCAGGCCGGCATTCTGAAGTCAGGCTTCGTCTTCAACAATCCGAACCAGACTTCGGCCTGTGGCTGCGGCGAGAGCGTGCAGCTCCAGCCGGCGGCAGCGGCGCAGTAAGCCACTCACATCGTCGTCGTGAACTTCCGGAGCGGCGCCTTCTCGGCAGGCCCGGTGAAGGCCACGCCCAATGCTTCGTTGTGCTTCCATGCCACGATGACCGGGCGGATGGTGTTCTCAGAGATCATCAGCAGGCGGAACCGGTGCGGCAGGGTGTGAGCGCCGCCCACCTGCAACTTTGCACCCGTGTCGGAGACATCGCGCACGGTGCAATCGATCGCCCGCCAATCATCGAAGACAATCTTGGCTGACTTGAGCACACGGCGGCGCGGCGCCACACGATGCTCTTCGAACGTGTGGTCCGGTGCGGCTTCTGCCGGGTTCTGGACCATTCCCTCAACCATGGGAGGGACGTTAGATGGTAAACGTTAAAGCTGGGAAAATTACCCTGTTGTAACCTCCTCCCCCTGGGGGAGGCGATTACGAGGCGCGGGTGGTGCGGGTCAGGAAGGCGGGCATGTTGCCCTGATCAAAACCACGGAAATCCGGGCCTTCTTCGCCCTTTTCGCGGCGGTTCTCGCGGCGTCCTTCGGAGCGTGGCTGCTTCTGGCGGGGGCGGTTGCCCTGGCCCTGCGCTTGCCGGTTGTTGTCCGGGCGGGGTTCGCGCGGCTCACGGCGCTCGGCCTTTACAGGCTGTTCACCCTGCTTCGCGATTTCAGGTGCAGCCTCTGCCGGGGCGGCAGCCTTTTCGGGGCGGCGCTCGCCACGATGCTCGCCGCGATGTTCGGCACGGCCTTCGCCAAGAGCCAGGCCGGCGCCTACGGCGCGACGGAGGCCATGAGCCCGCGCAAGGAACTTTACGGCACCCAGAGGATCCGAAAGCTGTTCGCGAAATACGGCGGGAGCGTCCAGCAACTGGGACATCGCCTCCTCTCCGACGTGGAGGAATTTTATGATGGAATACCCCAGCACGATGATATGT
>CALMEZ010000024.1 GCA_937864985.1 uncultured Alphaproteobacteria bacterium | reverse complement strand
CGCCAGCGCGATCGACGCCGAATTCCTTCTGGATAACCGGAAGAATGACGATGATGGCCCACAGACCAATGCCGGAGATGGCCGCCAGCGCCAGGGAAGCGGCAAGGCGAATCCATGCATAGCGACTATCCGGTGCGTGGGCAGATGCGATCATGCCCATGCTTTAGGCAGATTCATGGGAAAGCAACAGGTCCAGCGCTGCATGGCTGGTGGGACGGTGTTTAAGCTAGCATCAACGGCAAGACTTGCGCTTACTCCGCATAATCAAGGCACCTAGGCCAGTTATAAGCAATGGAAGGGAACCCGGCAAAGGCACAGCTGACACGCGCGAAACTGTGAGACTGTCAAAGACAATATTGCCATATGTGTATGTAGAATAGTTTCCTAGAAAATCGATCGATTGGGCAAACTGAAAATAGCCCAAGGCCGTGTATAAGTTTGGATCATTCCAAGTGTAAGGCTTCCGAAAATCAAGTGGGACTTGTTGCAATTCGCTTTGCACTACGGTGACTGCATAATTGCTGTGGTCCCCCAAACCGGTAAATGTGGAATCCTGAATACCATACGAGGCAAAACTCCTTCCGGAACTCGATTCGAAATCTTGATACAGCGACCCCGCATAAGTTCCGCTGATTGCGTTTGTTCGGCCGTTCACAGTGACATTGGCTGACAACATTGGATTTGTGACGGTCCCGTAACCTGGGCCACCATAAGCCAATATGAAATTCGGGGGATTGGATGAAAAACCGACACCAGGCAGGTCAACGTCGTACAAGAAATCGAGAACAACGCTTCGACCGCCGAGCGAGGAGTTGTTTCCGAAACCAAACAAATTGGTCAGATCAAAACTATCTGCCGTTATCGTGCCAGTATAGCTCGCCTTCAGGACAACCGCCTGTGACGGCGCTGTCATGCCCAACAAACACGCAAATACGCCGCCAACAAATGCCAGATTCTTACCAAGTGCCATTTGCATCCTCCGAATCAACTGCCTTGCTAGCCATGGAGGTTTGGAGACCGGCATGCAATCAAAACTTGCATAAACATGCGTCAGGCAAAGCTGTACGGAATTGCCTCGGCATTTACCCCAGTGTCTTGTGCGAGCCGTCGCAGAAGGGGGCGTTGGATGTCTGCTTGCAGGTGCAGAACCACTTTTCGCCGGACTTCGGCGCTGTCCACTGCACCGGCGTGAACTTGCCTTCGGCCTTGTGGCTGCCGTCACAGAAGGGCTGATTCTTCGACTGGCCGCAGGAGCACCACCAGTAGTCCTTGCCCGCTTCAACCTTCACAGGCATTGGCTCTCTTCCGGCAACGTGTCCTTTGGTCATCATCTTCTCCATTTATGTAACTATAAGAATTACATAACCTGAAATCGGCGTCAAGCGGCCCGACCGCCCGCCGAATTGCTCCAGGCCTCGCAGCAGGCTTTGGCGAGATCACGCACACGGGCAATGTAGGCGGCGCGTTCCGTTACCGAGATCACGCCGCGCGCGTCCAGCAGGTTGAAGGTGTGGGAAGCCTTGATGCACTGGTCATAGGCCGGCAGTGCCAGGGTGGGCTTGCCTGCTTCGATGTTGTGCGACAGCAGCGCCTTGCATTCGCGTTCACATTCTTCAAAGCGCTTCAGCAGAATGCCCGTGTCGGCTTCTTCAAAATTGTAGCGGGAATATTCCTGCTCGGCTTGCAGAAACACATCTCCATAGGTGATGCGGCCCTTGCCTTCTGGCAGTCCATTGAAGTTCAGGTCGTACACATTGTCGACGTTCTGCACATACATGGCGAGGCGTTCGAGGCCATAGGTGAGTTCGCCAGAGACGGGCGAACAATCCAGCCCGCCCACCTGCTGGAAATAGGTGAACTGCGAGACTTCCATGCCATCGCACCAGACTTCCCAGCCCAGGCCCCAGGCCCCCAGTGTGGGGCTTTCCCAGTCATCCTCGGCGAAACGAATGTCATGCAGCTTCGGGTCCAGACCAATGGCCGCCAGCGATCCGAGGTAGAGGTCCTGCAAATCCGGAGGTGATGGCTTCATGATCACCTGATATTGATAGTAGTGCTGCAGGCGGTTGGGGTTCTCGCCATAGCGGCCATCCTTGGGGCGGCGCGAGGGCTGCACGTAAGCAGCGTTCCAATGGCGCGGCCCCACCGAGCGCAGCGTGGTTGCCGGGTGGAAGGTTCCCGCACCCACCTCCATGTCATAGGGCTGCAGGATGACGCAGCCTTTCTGCGCCCAATAATTATGAAGCGTGAGGATCAGGTCCTGGAAGGATTTGGTGGGGTTCAGGGTCATGATTGTCTACCCTTCGATCTTCGAAAAATCGGCCACTTCGGCCATGGCTTCGCGGATGCGGTTCAGGAGGCGCAGGCGGTTGATGCGGTAATCGGGGTTGCTGTCATTCACTGTCACTTGATCGAAGAAGGCGTCAACGGGCGCCCGCAGCTTGGCGATGGCGCGCATGGCGCTTTCGAAATCCTCCGCTGCCACGGCCTTGTGGGCCAGTGCCGAAGCCGCCTCGATGGCGCGGTGCAACTCCTTTTCCTCACCCTTGACGAGAATGGATTGATCAACCTTGCCGGATACGGCGGCACCATCCTTCTTCTCTTCAGCGCGCAGAATGTTGACGGCGCGCTTGTATCCAGCGAGCAGGTTCTTGCCGTCATCAGTATCGAGGAATTTGGACAGCGCCTCAACGCGGCGCACCACCATCAGCAGATCATCCTGCCCGCCGAGCGAGAACACAGCGTCAATCAAATCATGCCGTGCACCTTGATCCTTGAGATAGACTTTCAAGCGGTCGGCGAAGAAGGAGAGGAGGTCAACACAAACTCTCGGAACGTCCAACTCAAGTGTTCCATCTTCAGCGCGGATGGTGCAACTTACCTTTTCTTTGATTGCATCTGAAAGGCTGACACTTCTGGATGTAACAGACTTAATCTCACCCCCAACCTCAAGTTCTCTTTTCAAGCCCTCGAGCGTCTCAAATGTCTCAACAATTTTGCGAAAGAACTCTATTTGCTTTCCCGACGTATTTTCCTTGACCCGGTCTAACTTAGAAACCAACCCCAATAAAGCTTCTCTTTCTACTCGGCTAGCAACGAGGACGAGGTAGAAGGAACTAATTTTGAAGAAAACTAGTAGATTTATTCTCAACCCATTTTCCAATAACAATCTAATGGAACCCAAGGCAGCACGCCTGAGCGCAAATGGATCCTTCGATCCTGTCGGTTTTTCATCAATAGCCCAGAAGCCAACGAGCGTGTCGAGTTTCTCCGCTAGCGCCACAGCCATACCTACTTTCGACACTGGCAAAGAATCCGTCGGCCCCTTTGGCTTATAGTGGTCGCGGATAGCGTCGGCTATTTCACCGTCTAACTTTTGATTGGTCTTACTTTCTTCGCGAGCATAATAACTCCCCATCAGGCCTTCGAGTTCCGGGAATTCGCCAACCATGCCGGAGACGAGATCGGCCTTGGCCAATCGTGCGGCGAGTTTCGCTTTTTCCACATCAGCGCCGATTGTTTTGGCGATTGCGCCTGCCAGCGCTTCGATGCGCTTGACGCGTTCGCCCTGTGACCCCAGCTTGGCGTGGAAGGTGATTGAATCCAGTTTCGGCAACTGGTCTTCCAGCTTGATCTTGCGATCCTGATCCCAGAAGAACTTGGCGTCACTCAAGCGCGCGGCGATCACCTTGTTGTTGCCGCGGATGATTTCCGTTCCGCCATCGCTGGGCACGATGTTGGCGACGAGCAGATATTTGTTGGCGAGCTTGCCGTTCTTCCGCAGGCAGAAGCACTTCTGGTTCACCTTGATGGTGGTGATGATGACTTCCGGCGGCACGGCGAGGAAGGCTTCATCGAAAGAGCCCATCAACACATGGGGCCACTCCACAAGGCCTGCCACTTCTTTCAGAAGCGCCTCATCTTCGATCATCTCGAGGCCTTGCGCAAAGGCCAGGTTCTTGGCTTCGGTGCGAATGGTTTCCAATCGCGCATTGGCGTCAACAATCACGTGCGCCTTGCGCAGCTTCGCGTCATAATCTTCAAAGCCTCTGGCTTCGATCACGCCTTGCGACAGGAAGCGATGGCCCTTGGTGGTGTTGCCGCTCTTGATGCCATCGACTTCAAAGGGCACCACTTCGCTATCAAAAGTGCAGAGGATGGATTGCAGCGGGCGCACCCAGCGCAAGGTGCCGGAGCCCCAGCGCATGGACTTGGGCCATGGAAATTCACGGATGACCTTCGGTACCAGCTCGGCGATCACGTCGGTGGCAGCGCGCCCCTGGCGCTTGATCACGGCCATGTAGAACTGGCCCTTCTTGTCGTCCTGCTTTGTCAGTTGCTCAAGGCTGAGGCCGGTTGACTTTAGAAAGCCATCAATGGCGGGCTTGGGCGCATCGACGCGGGGGCCCTTGCGTTCTTCCACCGTGTCGGCGGCCTTTGCATTGAGGCCTTCGATCGACAGCACAAGGCGGCGCGGGCCGGCATGGGCCTGGGCGCCTTCATAGGTGAGGCCGGCATCAACAAGGCCATTGGTGATGGCCGCCCGCAAGTCCTCCGCCGCCTTCGCCTGCATGCGGGCCGGAATTTCCTCGGAAAACAGTTCAACAAGCAGTTCGGACATGGGGCAAACTTTCGATTTGGCGCGGGATTACCAGCAAAGATTCCGCTTGTCACCCCACAGCGCCGCCCCTAGTTCCGTGGCTCATGAGCATCCGGCTGGACGAGGCATTGGTGGCGCGCGGGCTGGCGCAATCGCGCGCCCGGGCGCGGGACATGGTGCTGCGTGGCACGGTGACCGTGAATGGCCAACCGGCGCGCAAGGTGTCACAAAGCGTGGCGGATTCCGATGTGCTTTCGGTTGATGATGCGGCGCAACTTTATGTCTCGCGCGCAGCCCTCAAGCTGGTGCATGGGCTCGATCATTTCCGGATCGATGTGGCAGGCCGCGCCTGCCTCGATATTGGCGCTTCAACAGGGGGTTTCACCGAAGTGTTGTTGGAGCGCGGCGCTGCCCATGTGACGGCGATTGATGTCGGCCATGGACAGATGGTGGAACGGATCAGCACCGACCCGCGCGTGACGCTGATTGAGGGGTTCAATGCGCGCGGATTGACCCGCGCCGAGATGCCTGAGGATGTGTCGCTGATTGTCTGTGATGTGAGTTTCATTTCCCTGCGCCTTGCGCTGGCCCCTGCCCTGTCCCTTGCCAAAACCGGAACATGGTTGCTCACCCTGATCAAGCCGCAGTTCGAGGTGGGGCGTGAGAATGTGGGCCGTGGCGGCATTGTCTCTGATCCGGCGGAGCATGCGCGGGTGTGTGAAGAGATTTCAGCATTCATCAGCGGTTCAGGATGGGTTGTGCATGGTGTCATTGCATCGCCGCTGACTGGGGGCGACGGCAATATTGAATTCTTGCTCTCGGCGGAGAAAGCCCGCTGATCACATCAACAGGAGGACCACCATGCGTCTTGGAATTTTTGCAGCTCTGGCCGTTCTTGCAGGCGCTTCGGCGGCGCATGCCGATGAAGACTACAAATGGATTATTGATCACGACAGCGATGGTGCGTCCCTCACCTACATGATCCCCGATTCGGACGCCATGGACGTGACGCTGTCCTGCTCAAAGAAAAAGCAGATGGGCAGCTATTCGGAAATCGAAACCGACTCGAAGCTGGACGGCAAGAAAAAGGCGTCAGTGACGATTTCAATCAACGGCAAGACCTTCAAATACAAGGGTTCCCTGACGCCAAATGAAGAGGCGGGAACGCCCAGTTTTGATGCCGATATTCCGCTCAAGGACGGCTTCTGGGCGGAGCTGAAATCAGCCAAGGCCTTTGATGTCAACATTTCCGGCTTCAAGGAAAACCATTCGTTGAAAGGCGCCGATATTGCGGGGCTTTTGAAGGCCTGCGCGAAGTAAGCGCTACTTGTCGCGCTTCACAACCTGCTTCTGAACGCCAAGCCCGTCGATGCCGATCACCATCTTGTCGCCGGGCTGCAGGAAGCGTTGCGGCTTCATGCCCATGCCCACGCCGGGCGGCGTTCCCGTAGTGATGATGTCGCCGGGCAGCAGGGTAAAGAACTGCGAGAGGTAGGCCACGATGAAGGCCACACCATAAACCATGGTCTTGGTCGAACCGTCTTGCACGCGCTTTCCGTTGAGTTCCAGCCAGAGGTGCAGGTTCTGCGGGTCCTTCACTTCATCTGCAGTGACCAACCATGGGCCAACGGGGCCAAAGGTGTCGTAGGACTTGCCCTTGGTCCACTGGCCGGAACGTTCCGCCTGGAATTCGCGTTCCGACAGGTCGTTGATGGTGCAATAGCCGGCCACGTGCTTGAGGGCGTCCTTCTCCTTGATGTTCTTGGCCTTGCGTCCAATGATGACGCCAAGCTCCACTTCCCAGTCAGACTTCTTGGAGTTGGGCGGAATCATCACTGTGTCATTGGGACCAGATAGGCACGACACCTGCTTGGTGAAGACGACGGGTTCCGGCGGAACCTGCATCCCCGATTCTGCGGCATGGTCAGAGTAATTGAGGCCGATGGCGATGAACTTCTGCGGATTGGCGATGCAGGCACCGATGCGCGGTTTTCCCGGCACAAGCGGCAGCTTGTCGATGTTGACTTTCTTCAGTTTGGCAATGTTGGCGGGAGAGATTGCATCGCCATCAATGTCCTTCACCAGCCTGGCGAGGCTCCTGATCTTGCCATTCTTGTCCAGAATGCCCGGCTTTTCCTTGCCCTTCGGTCCATAGCGCAGAAGCTTCATGTTACCTGTCTCACATGTTGGCTGACGCATGCCAGCGCGGTTGAAATCCTCGCGCCAAAATGGCGAGGATTGTGGGTGGAGTCAAAAGCTTTGCATCTGCCGCGAGGGCGAAGCCTTTGGTTTTTGCATAGCCATCGAAGGACCATTGCAAAAATGCACCGTCTCGCAGGGCAAAGGCTTCATCGCCCTGTTCAATCATCGCGCCATTGCACAGCGCATGGTCCATTGCGCGAGGTCTTGGTGAGGTCCGTTCGCGCTGCAACTGCGTATCCAGATCGTTGGTGGAAAGGCCTGACAGGCTCACAAATTGCCTGGCCTCGGCGCGGCGGCAGAAAAAGCAGGGGCGGTGACCGGCGGCCAGTGCGGTTACTTCATCCAAAAAGAACAGCGAGGTATAGCCTTTTCCCATCGGTTCATGGTGCATGCCCTTGTAGTGCAGTTCGCAGCAGATCCAATGGGTGCTCGCCCAGCAGCGCTTGCCCAGTGTCTGGTCACCACGATGGAACTTGCCGCCGCGGTTGCCCAGCAGGGTGCCGCGCGCCGCAACGGCAAGAATTTCACCGCTTGGATGAACGCGGTTTTGCAGGGGCCGGTTTGGCGGCACGGTCTGGTTCCGGCAGGGCATAAGCGGGTGGCGGCATCAGCAGATTGTGGCGGCCCAGCTTGGTGATGTCGGTTTCGCCGCACAGCGCCATGGTGATGTCCATCTCGTTCTTAAGAATATTGAGGGCTTGCGTGACGCCAGCTTCACCAGCTGCACCCAGGCCATAAATATATGCCCGGCCGATAAAGGTGCCCTTGGCACCCATGGCCATGGCTTTCACCACGTCCATGCCGGTGCGAATGCCGCTGTCAAAATAGACATCCGTCTGATGACCGACTGCATCGACAATCGGGGCCAGCATGTCGATCGTCGCTGGCGCGCCGTCGAGCTGGCGGCCGCCATGGTTGGACACGATGATGCCATCGGTGCCAAGCTTCGCTGCAATCTTGGCATCCTCGACATCGTTGATGCCCTTGAGCAGCAGCTTGCCGCTCCACTGGTTGCGGATGAATTCGACTGAAGACCAGTCCAGAGTCTGGTCAAACTGGTGGTTGGCCCAGTGCGAAAGGTCGGCCAGATTTCCGATGTCTTTGACGTGCCCCATGATGTTGCCGAAATTTCGGTTCTTGGTTCCCAGCATGCCCATGCACCAGCGTGGCTTGGTCATCATGTTCATGAGGTTCGGCAAGGTGATGCGGGGTGGCGTTGAAAGGCCGTTCTTGATGTCCTTGTGGCGCTGGCCGAGAATTTGCAGGTCAAGTGTCAATACCAGCGCCGAGCATTTTGCATCCTTGGCGCGCTGCACCAGCCGCTTCACGAAGTCGCGGTCATTCATCACATAGAGCTGAAACCAGAAAGGCTTTGACACCTTGCTGGCCACTTCTTCCAACGAGCAGACGCTCATGGTGGAAAGTGTGTAGGGCACGCCAAAGGCCTGCGCGGCGCGGCAGGCGAGGATTTCCCCGTCGGCGTGTTGCATTCCGGTAGAGCCGACCGGAGCCATTGCCACCGGCATGCTCACCTCTTCACCCAGCATGGTGGTGCGCAGGTTGC
>CALMEZ010000023.1 GCA_937864985.1 uncultured Alphaproteobacteria bacterium | reverse complement strand
TGTGTGATATCTCTGGCTCATGTTCAAATTACAGCCGCATGTTCTTGCATTTCCTGCATGCCCTCGTGAATGACCGCAGCCGTGTTCAGGTGTTTCTGTTTGGCACGCGCCTCACCAACATCACCCGTGAATTGCAACGCAAAGACATTGATGAAGCCATGAACAAGGTGTCTGGCGCGGTGAAGGATTGGTCCGGCGGCACGCGCATTGGCACAACCCTGCACGAATTCAATTACAAATGGGCGCGGCGTGTTCTCTCTCAGGGCGCCCATGTGCTGATGATGACCGACGGCCTTGACCGCGAAGACACGGGCCAGTTGGAAAAGGAAATGCAGCGCCTCCGGCATTCGGCCAAGCGGGTGGTCTGGCTCAACCCGTTGCTGCGCTTTGATGGCTTTCAGGCGCGAGCGCAGGGCATTCGCGCCATCATGCCCCACGTCGATGAATTCCGTCCGGTGCATTCGCTTGACAGTCTGGCGGATCTGGCGGCCACGCTTGCGAAGCCGCGCACGGCGGCGCATGATCCGAAGAACTGGATGAAAGCTGCCCCATGACCACCGCACTTGACACCGCATCACAATGGCTTTCGCAGGGCCGCAAGATCGCCATTGCCACCGTCATTGAAACCTGGGGCTCGGCGCCGCAGCCGGTAGGAAGCCAACTGGTTGTCGATGCCGAGGGCAATTTTGAAGGGGCGGTGTCCGGCGGCTGCGTGGAAGGGGCTGTCATCACTGAAGCGCAGGACATGATCGCCTCTGGCGGTCACAAAGTTTTGAGCTTTGGCGTGGCCGATGAAACGGCCTGGAAAGTGGGCCTCGCCTGCGGCGGCAAAATCCGCGTGCTGGTGGAGGCGGTGCGGTGACACCGCAACTCCTCAATGCTGTCATCACCGCCCGCACCGAACGCCGTGCCATCGCGGTGGTTACACACCTGAGCACGGGCGCACAGCGCCTTGTTACGCGCGCTGAGGCCGCAAGCGACCCAGTCCTCGACAAGGCCTTACGGTTTGACAAATCCGGTGTTGAACAAACGGATGATGGCGAAGTCTTCATCACCATTCACAATCCGGCTTTGCGTCTTTTCATTATCGGCGCGGTGTTGATCGCGCAATCGGTTATCCCCATGGCGCAGGCGGCCGGATATGACGTAACGGTGATCGATCCGCGCGGTGCCTTTGCCACGGGTGCGCGCTTTCCCAATGTTGCCCTCAAGGGCGAATGGCCGGATGAGGTTCTGCCCGCCCTCCACATGGACCAGCGCACCGCCATTCTGGCACTCACCCATGATCCCAAGATTGATGATCCGGCGCTTGAGATCGCCCTCAAGTCCGAGGTTTTCTATATCGGTGCATTGGGTTCGAAGAAAACACAAGCTTCACGGTTGGAGCGTCTAAAAGCCAAAGGTTTTGAAGATGCCGCGCTGGCCCGCATCCACGGGCCCATCGGTCTCAATATCGGTGCCGTAGGGGCGCCCGAAATCGCCATCTCCATCATGGCCGAGATGACGAAGTGCCTGCGGTTGGGTGGGTGAGAGATGAGTGTGTGGCAAAGGGACCTCTCCCCCGGCTTCGCCGTGCCCTCCCCAGTGGGGAGAGGTGAATTTTGGTACCGCCTTCAAAACTTCACCCTTCCCCATTGGGGAAGGTGCCCCGAAGGGGCGGATGAGGTCCCTTCGTTTAACGCGTACCACATTCAAACATGATCTTCGCCACCATCCCCGTTTCTGAGGCGCTTGGCGCAATCCTTGCTCATGGTGTTCGTGCCGGCGAAGGGATGCTCAAAAAGGGCCGCATTCTTTCAGCCGCCGACATTGCTACGCTGCAGGCCGCCAACATCACCTCTGTCACTGCCGCACAGCTTGATGCCGATGATGTGCCGGAGGACGAAGCAGCGCGTCAACTCGCCGTGGCCATTGCAGGGGCGGGGGCCATGGCGCAGCAGGCTTTCACAGGCCGAGCCAATATTCACGCCCAGCATTTGGGGCTGCTCGCAGTTGATGAGGCACGGGTGCGCGCCATCAACCATCTGCATGAAAGCCTGACACTCGCGACCTTGCCTGCGAACAGCGTGGTGAAGCCGAAGCAGATGCTGGCCACCGTCAAAATCATTCCCTTCGCCGTGCCGCGCGCCATTTTGCAGCAGGCGCTTGCCATCGTGGGTTCGAAGCCGCTTGTCGCTGTGCGGCCTTTCAGCCGCAGGCGGCCACACCTCATCATCACGCGCCTGCCGCAAACCAAGCCGGGCATCATTGCCAAGTCGGAGTCAGCCATTGCTGATCGCCTCAGCGCTTTAGGTGTCAAACTCGCGGCAACAACCACCGTTGACCATGACCAGGGCAAGGTCAGCGCCGCCATCGCAACAGCAAAAAAGGCGGGTAGTGATTGCATTCTGGTTTTCGGTGCTTCTGCCATCGTTGACCGGCAGGATGTGATCCCCGCTGCCTTGGTGCAGGCCGGGGGAGAAGTGGTTCACCTTGGCATGCCGGTTGACCCTGGCAACCTGATGATGCTGGGACGGGCCGGCACCACGCCCGTCATCGGCATTCCATCCTGCGCGCGCTCGCCCAAGACAAACGGTTTTGACTGGGTGCTGGAGCGCACACTGGCGGGCATTGACGTGTCTCGTGATGACATCATGGATATGGGGGCAGGCGGGCTTTTGGCCGAAATTCCAACGCGGCCCAGCCCCCGCGAAGCAAAGGCGCAAACAGCGCCGCGCGTGTCAGCCATTGTTCTGGCAGCGGGCAAGTCCTCACGCATGGGGACGAACAAGCTGCTGGCGGATTACCGCGGCCAGCCGCTGTTGCGGGTCACGGTTGCAAACCTGCGGGCCAGTGCGGCGGACGAGATCATCGTTGTCACGGGCAATGAACACGGCAAAGTGCAGGCCGCGCTCGAAGGGTTGGCGGTGCGTTTTGTTTACAACAGCCGGTATGCCGATGGTCTGTCGACGTCGCTTCGGGCAGGCGTGGAAGCTGCGGCAGGTGCCGAAGCGGTCCTCGTTTGTCTGGGAGATATGCCGCTGGTCAAGCCTGCAACCATCGACAGGCTGATCGCCGCCTTCAATCCGGTGGAACATCGCTCGATCATTGTTCCCACGCACAAAGGCGAATGGGGCAATCCCGTGCTGTGGGGGCAGGAGCATTTCGGCAGACTGGCTTCCCTCGAAGGCGACAAGGGCGCGCGTTCCCTGATCGGCGATTTGAAATCCGAAGCCACAGATGTGGAAACGGCAGACGCGGGCATTCTCCAGGACGCCGACACGCCTGAAGCGCTGGAGCGGTTAAGGTCGCTCCGGACCTGAATTCACAATGTCAATCAGCGGGGGCCGGCTGTGGAGGCTGGCCCGTTTGCCCGGGTTTGGACGCCGGACAGTCCGCAATATAGTTCATGTTTTGTTCCATGTCAAGTACAAAATCTATAACAGCTGTAAATTCCTGAAACTCACCGTGCCCTTGCGGCCGATGATGATGTGGTCATGGACCAGAATGCCCAGTTTTTCCGCTGCCGCGATGATTTTCTTGGTCATGTCGATGTCGGCGAGCGATGGCGTGGGATCGCCCGAGGGATGGTTGTGGGCGAGAATAATCGCAGTCGACGACAGCTCCAGCGCCCGCTTGATCACTTCGCGGGTGTAGACCGGTGTGTGATCGACAGTGCCTTCCTGCTGCACCTCATCGGCGATCAGCTGGTTCTTCTTGTCGAGGAACAGGATGCGAAATTGTTCGCGCTCTTCGAAGGCCATGGCGGCGCGGCAATAATCCACGATGGCACTCCACGATGACAGGATCGGCTTGTTCAGGACATCGCCCTTGGCGAGCCGTAAGGCCGCCGCGCGGATCAACTTCAGTTCGGTCACCACGGCGGGGCCAACGCCCTTCACTTCCTGCAGCAGATTTTCCGGCGCGCTGATCACCTCGGCAAAACTGCCAAAGCGGGCCAGCAGCGCCTTGGCAATGGGCTTGGTGTCGCCGCGGCGGATGGCGCGGAACAGCACCATCTCAAGAAGCTCATAATCGGGCAGGGCCTCAGCGCCACCGTTGACGAAACGGTCGCGCAGGCGTTCGCGATGGCCGAGATAGGTCGGAGCAGACGAGAAATCACCGAAACCCTTGCCCGGATCTTTCGCCCCGTCCTTGGCCATGGATCAGGCTTTGTAAGGCGGGCAGTGCATGCCCTTCGGCGACAGGGTGAAGATTTCACAGCCCGCCTCGGTCACACCAATTGAGTGCTCGAACTGCGCCGAGAGTGAACGATCGCGCGTCACGGCTGTCCAGCCATCGGCAAGTACTTTCACATGGGGTTTGCCGAGGTTGATCATCGGCTCGATCGTGAAGAACATGCCGGGCTTCAGCACCAGGCCTTCGCCGGACTTGCCATAGTGCAGCACATTTGGCGGATCGTGGAACACCTGGCCTAAGCCATGGCCACAGAAGTCGCGCACCACCGAGCAGCGTTCGGCTTCGGCAAAGCTTTGGATGGCGTGGCCGACATCGCCCAGCGTGTTGCCGGGCTTCACCTGTGCGATGCCGCGCATCAGGCATTCGTAAGTGACCTCGACGAGGCGTTCGGCGCGGCGCGACACGTTGCCGATGTTGGCCATGCGCGACGTGTCGCCGTACCAGCCGTCGACGATCAGCGTCACATCGATGTTGACGATATCGCCATCCAGCAACGGCTTGTCATTGGGCATGCCGTGGCAGACCACATGGTTGATCGAGGTGCAGATCGCGTATTTGTAACCGCGATAATTGACCGTGGCCGGAATGGCCTTGTGGTCGCGGGCGAATTCGATGCACAGCTTGTCCAGCGCCGCTGTGGTGACACCGGGCTTTGCAGCTTCGATCAAAAGGTCGAGGCATTCGGCCGCCAGCCGACCCGCCTTATGCATGGCGGCAAAGTCCTCAGGCTTGTGCAGCTTGATGCGGTACCCGCGATTTTCCGTGGCCTGGTCAGTCATGTTGGTTCCCGCAGGGGAACGGCCCCTGTGATTTCGATTGTGTCAGGGCTCACATGGCAGGTCAATGCGATTGCTTCAACCCCAGCCTTGCGTGCGGCGATGAAGGCAAGAACGTAAGTGGGATCAAGGTCCGGCGTGAAGGAGAAATCCAAAGGCGCACCACCCTGGATGACATAGGCCATCACGGCGCGATAGCCCTGGCGCACCATGTCGGACATTTCCTGCAGGTGCTTGGTGCCGCGGTCCGTGCGGCAATCGGGAAACTCGGCGCGGTGGGGCTTGCGGTAGAGTGTGACGTTTTTTACTTCGACGTAGCAGTGCGGGCGGTCGTCGCCCTCCAAGAGCAAATCGATGCGGCTGTTCGCACCATACTTCACCTCACGGCGCAGTCTCGCATAGCCGCTCAATTCGGGCACGCGGCCTGCTGTGATCGCCTCTTCCAGTAGGCCATTGGGATGCGCTGTGTTGATGCCGATCAGGCCCATGCCGTCGCGCTCGACCAGTTCCCAGGTGTGCGGATATTTGCGGGTGGCGCTGTCGGAGCGTGAAAGCCAGACTGTTGATCCCGGTGCCGTCAAGCCTAGCATCGATCCAGTATTGGGGCAGGCGGCTGTCACGGCTTCGCCGGAGTCGAGAACAACATCAGCCAGAAAGCGCTTGTAGCGTTGCACCAGCTTGCCGCGCAGCAGCGGAGTCTTGAATTTCATGTTTTGACAGGAAACATGGCGGGTGCGAGAAGTCCAGAGAAAATGGAGTGTTTCATGACTGCCGCCCCCACTGCAGCCGTATTGCTGATCGGCAATGAAGTTCTCTCTGGCCGCACCAAGGACAAGAACCTGGGCTTTATCGCCGACTATCTCACGGCGCTCGGCATCGATCTGATGGAGGCGCGTGTCGTTGCTGACATCGAAGACGATATTGTGGCTGCCGTGAATGCGCTACGCGCCCGCTACACCTATGTGTTTACAACGGGCGGCATCGGACCGACCCATGACGACATCACCGCCGATGCCATGGCCAAGGCGTTTGGTGTTGGCATTTCACATCATCCTGAAGCCTCCGAAATCCTGCTTACCTATTTCGCCCAGATGGGCCGCGAGCCGAACGAGGCGCGCATGCGCATGGCGCGCATCCCGCACGGTGCAACATTGATCAAGAATGAAGTGTCTAAAGCGCCAGGCTTCAAGATCGGCAACGTGCATGTGATGGCCGGTGTTCCCAAGATTATGCAGGCGATGATGGATGCGGTGGCACCCACCTTGAGCAAGGGTGCGCCGGTGCTGTCGCGCAGCATCACATTCCAGGGCGGGGAAGGGGATATCGCCAAGCCCTTGAAGGAAGCGCAGGAGGCCTTCCCCGAGGTCTCCATCGGATCTTACCCCT
>CALMEZ010000022.1 GCA_937864985.1 uncultured Alphaproteobacteria bacterium | reverse complement strand
TCTGTGCGGTGGCGCTTGGCTGCTAAAAGACAAGCTCACCGCCAGCGCGTCCGCCGCACGCCCAGCCAAACCAGCTTCCCCTATTTACGCACAGCTCCCGCTTAGCTTTGAAGAGAATCGCGGCCAAACTGACCACCGAGTGCGCTACTTGGCGCGCGGCGCGGGTTACGCGCTCTTTCTGACGCCAAACGAAACTGTCCTGCGCCTCGGCAAAGCCGTGACCGCCGAGGCGACACAGTTGACGCCGACTCAAACAGACAATGCGGCTAATGCCGTCCTGCGCTGGCGCTTTTTAGGCAGCAATCCCAAGGCTACGGTTAGCGGCTTGGCGGAAACCAGTGCGCGGTCCAACTACCTCAAAGGCAACAATCCGCGCCGTTGGCAGAGCGGCGTGCGGCAGTTCAGCCAGGTGGAATACCGCCAACTTTATCCCGGCATAGACTTCATCTATTACGGCCAGCAAACGCAGCTTGAATACGACTTTCGCCTTGCGCCCGGCGCGGACCTACACCAAATTCGACTGAGCTTCACCGGCGCACAAGGCTTACGACTCGACCAACAAGGCGATTTGCTGGTGGAAACCGCCGCCGGAACGCTGCGCCAAACGCGCCCCGTCGCGTACCAGGAAATTGACGGCGTGCGCTGCCCGGTCGCGGCGGAGTTCCTTATTCAAAAGCAAACGGTGAGATTCAAGTTGGGCGCGTATGATCGCCGCTATCCGCTCGTGATTGATCCGGCGCTGGTCTATGCGACACCGCTCGGTGGCAGCGGGAATGAACAGGGGACAGCGATTGCGCTGGGCAGCGATGGCGCGGCCCGTTGGCGCGCCGCCGCGCGACACAGATCCGCCGCGGCCATGGAAAAACTTGACGGTCACACCGCATTCGCGGCCGACATTCATCAGGCTCCGCTGGGCCTCGAAGAGTTCAAAGCTCGCACAGAAGAAGCCGCCATCCTTGTTGGAGTCGGAATAACCGAGCATGATTTCCTGTACGCCGCCTTGCGATGCCACGGAATTGCGCACCACGGGCATCGACAGAAGCTGCTTCATGATGGCAGGGCCAGCGCGCAGGTCTTCGATGGTTTCGAACAGAGGCACAATCTTGAGGCGGCAGGATTCGCGCGCCGTTGCGTCGGCAAAGAGGCCTGAAAACTTGGCGAGCAGATAAAGACCGAGCAGATCATCGGCACTCTTGGTCATCGACAAAATGAATGTGCCAATGGCATCCGCATCAGGTCCGTCGATGGTTTCCTTGATCAGATCGAACAGGGCAAGAAGTTCGGTCGCTTCATCCGACATGTTCTGGAAGCGCGGCAGGAAGCCCAGCGGTTTCTGCAATTCGTCGGCAAGCCATTGCGACCATTGCGCCGAACCCTGTTCGGGCGCCGACCCTTCAGCCAGCGGATTGAGCTTGTGCCAGATTTCCTCCAGCACACGGTTCACGACGGTGGAATTCTGACGGATGTCCAGGCTTGCGGTGCGGAAACCGAAAATGCTGATACGCCAGCGCACGGGCCTGACAAGGCCAACTGCAAGATCGGGCAGTTTCATTTGGAACAATGCTGCCTCGGCGACTGACAAAAGCTGTTCCAACTCAGCCGTGTTGGAAAATGGCTGAGCCACGCCCTCGCCGCCCGTTGCCAACAGACGCGCTTTCAAGGCGGCGAAATATTGGCGGAAGGGTTCTTCCGGATTGCGTGCGATGATTTTGGCGGCTTTGCCACTGGCTTGCAGTTGATCTTCGAGGTGCTGCCTGAATTCACTGGGGGGATTGCTCTCGATCGAGCTGATGGAGATCAGCCGTGCCAATTCATCCAGTTTGGCAGCAAGTTGTTCGATGGCTGCCGTACGGTTTGCTTTCAGCGCGGCGCGGGTGGTTGCAACCGTCACGAAGGGGTTGCCGTCGCGATCGCCGCCAATCCATGACGAGAAGTGTAGCGGTGGTTTCAGGTCGCTGCGGATTTCAGGGTAGTGACGGCCAACCGCCGTCATCAGCGCATCGCACATGGCGGGTGTGCGCTCAAACAACGCTTCCCTGAAGAAATGCAGCCCCCAAGCGACCTCATTTTCCACCGTGGGCTTTTCGATGCGGACTTCGCCGGTGAGCCACAGGAGATCAATTTCGCTTTTGAGCGCCGCCAGAAGCGCGTCACGTTCACGCGGTGTCCAGCGCGGGCTCTCCAGTTCCATCAGCTTCAGATAGATGCGGCGGTGAATCTCAAGGACTGTTACACGCTTGGCTTCCGTTGGATGGGCTGTGATGGTCGGTCCGACATCCAGCTTCTGAAGCACTGCTGCGACGGTTTCCGGTGATACATTTTGTGACGCAGCCTGCGCCAAAGCGTGCGAGAAAGACCCTATGACCTCATCAGGCCCACCCTGCCGCTCAATCTCGCGACGGTTTCGGATTGAGGCATTTTCCTCAGCGACGTTCATCAGCTGCAGCCAGATACCGATGACCTGCAAGGCATGTTCCATCAAGTGATCGGGAATGCCTGCCGCAGCATCTGGGTCATCCAGGATTGGCAGCACTGCAGGTTCCTGGGTGCGGATGACCTTGCGCAGCAGTTCGCGCAACATGCCGGTTATGCCGTCGATGTAGGACGTGTCTTCGAGAATATGAGAGGCCTGGACGTTCAAGTGAAATGCCTTTGGTGAGGGGCGTACCTCAGGTATTTGTGCAACGCAGCAATAGTAGAGTCAATGGAATTGCTGCAAGCGCACAATCCCGCTATGCCCCCAAGCCAATGTTACAGATTCAGGACATCACATATCGGATAGGCGGGCGCGTGTTGCTGGACCACGCGAGCTTGACCGTGCCTGATGGTCACCACATCGGGTTTGTTGGCCGCAATGGGACCGGCAAGTCTACATTATTCAAGATCATTCTGGGTGAACTCGCGCCGGAGGGTGGAACCATCAATGTGCCTCGCAATGCGCGCATCGGCAGTGTGGCGCAGGAAGCGCCTGGTGGCAACGAGACACTGCTTGACACGGTTCTGGCCGGTGACGTCGAGCGGGCCGAGTTGCTGTTGGAAGCCGAGACCGCGCACGACCCGCACCGCATCGCCGACATCCAGACACGCCTTGTGGACATTGATGCCCATTCCGCGCCGGCGCGGGCTGCAGCTATTCTCTCAGGCCTCGGCTTCACCGAAGAGCAGATCAATGGCCCCTGCTCGGCCCTGTCGGGCGGTTGGCGCATGCGTGTGGCGTTGGCAGCGGCGCTGTTCGGGCGGCCCGATGTGTTGTTGCTTGACGAGCCGACGAACTATCTCGACTTCGAAGGCACGATCTGGCTCAAGAATTTCCTCAAGACCTATCCGCACACAATTCTGTTGATCAGCCATGACCGTGATGTGCTGAACGATGTGGTGACCGGCATTGCGCACCTGAGCGAAGCCAAGATTGAACTTTATCAGGGCAACTATGACACGTTTGACCGCACGCGCCGTGAAAAGCAGGCGTTGAACGTAAAGCACCGCAAGAAACAGGAAGAACAGCGGGCGCACATGCAGGCCTATGTGGACCGCTTCCGCTACAAGGCCTCGAAGGCGCGGCAGGCGCAGAGTCGCCTGAAAGCCCTGTCAAAGCTTGAACCCATTGTAGACCTTGCTGAAGAGCGGATTGTCCCCTTCCGCTTTCCGAACCCGGAAAAGGAATTGGCTCCGCCTCTTTTGTCATTGGACAAGGTGGCGGTCGGTTACGAACCGGGCAAGGCCATTCTTCGGAACCTGACGATGCGCATTGACCCTGATGACCGCATTGCGCTTCTGGGTTCCAACGGCAATGGCAAGTCGACCTTTGCCAAATTGCTGAACGGGAAGCTCAAGGCACAATCGGGAAGCATGATTGCTGCGCCGCGCATGACGGTTGGGTTTTTTGCCCAGCACCAGATGGATGAGTTAACCGAAGATGACACGCCGTTTGACTACATCACACGGCTAATGCCCGACAAAACCGTGGCAGAACGGCGGGCGCGGCTGGGGGCCGCCGGATTTGGTGCATCGCCAGCGGATTCGCCCTGTTCAACCTTGTCGGGTGGTGAGAAAGCGAGGCTGTTGTTCCTGCTGGCCACGTTTCATGGCCCGCATGTGCTGATCCTCGACGAACCCACCAACCACCTCGACATGGACAGCCGTGAAGCGCTGATCCATGCTATCAATGACTATGAAGGGGCGGTAATCCTCATCGCCCACGACCGTCACATCATCGAAACCTGCGCCGATCGCCTGCTGCTGGTGGACAAGGGCACAATTTCTGCCTTCAACGGTGATCTTGATGAATATGCCGAGTATGTGTTGTCGCGGCGCGCGCCAGTTCAAGACAAGAAACCAGAGGCGCCACCGCCGCCAGCCCCAAAGCCAAAAGCCAAGCCGCTTCATGCTGTTCAGAAACAGGTTGAACAGCTTGAGGCAAAGATATTGAAACTGCAGAATAAAATAGCAATCCTTGACCAGGCCTTGGCAGACCATACGATTTACGCAGAAGAGCCGTTGAAAGCCGCAGACTTCGTCAAACTGCGGGCCAAGATCAGCGCCGAACTGGCAGCGGAAGAAGAGCGCTGGCTTGAGCTTTCAGTCGAGGCTTCCAGTGCCTGACTTGGCAACCACCGGTTTCGGTATCGCGGCTCTCGTCATATTTGTGACGGCCTATGCGTTTGTCGTCATGGAAGAGAGCCTGGACATGCGCAAGTCGCACCCTGTGCTGGTGGCGGCTGGCTTGATCTGGGCGTTGATTGGCCTGGCAGCCGCGCGCAGTGGCCGGCCGGACGTCGCGGGGGAACAAGCTTCGCATCTCTTTGGCGAATTCGGTGAGTTGTTCCTGTTCCTGCTTGTCGCCGTGACCTACGTCAACTGTCTCGAAGAGCGGCGTGTCTTTGACGTGCTGCGTGCGAAAATGTCGGCCCAGCGCATGAGTTATAGAACTGTTTTCTGGCTCACGGGGCTGGCTGCATTCTTCCTTTCGTCCGTCCTTGACAACCTGACAACGGCATTGGTGATCGGCGCTGTTGTGTTGGCAATCGGCCGGGCCAACAGAAGTTTTGTTGCGCTGGCCTGCATCAACATCGTTGTGGCTGCCAATGCCGGCGGCGCATTTTGTCCGTTCGGTGACATCACGACGTTGATGGTTTGGCAGAAGGGCAAGCTCGAATTCTTTGAGTTCTTCCGGTTGTTCCTCCCGGCACTTGTAAATTGGGTTGTTCCCGCCGCCATCATGTCAATGGCCGTACCGTCTGGCACGCCGCCAGAAAATTCAGAGTACGAGCGCATGAAGGCTGGCGCGCGGGGCGTCATGGTTCTGTTCGCGCTGACCATCGTTACCGCGGTGTCATTCCGCAATTTCCTGGGATTGCCGCCTGCACTCGGCATGATGCTTGGGCTGGGTTACCTGCAAGTGTGGTCCTACCATCTGCAGCAGAAGAGCAAGCGCCGCGCCGATACCGACATGCTTCTCAACTCCTTCAAGGAGATCAGCCGCGTGGAATGGGACACGATGCTGTTTTTCTTCGGCATCATCTTCGCTGTCGGCGGCCTGGGCGTGCTGGGTCACCTCACGCTGGCGAGCCAGTGGCTTTATGCGGGGTTTGGGCCGACCATTGCCAATGTCGCGGTTGGCGTTTTGTCTGCGGTCGTCGACAACATTCCCTTGATGTTTGCCGTGTTGACGATGGACCCGCAAATGGGCAGCGAACAGTGGCTCCTCATTGCGCTTACCGCTGGCGTGGGTGGCAGCCTGCTTTCAATCGGCTCTGCCGCTGGCGTGGCGCTCATGGGATTGGCACGCGGCCAATACACATTTAGCAGCCATCTCAAATGGACCTGGGCAGTCGCCTTGGGTTACGCCGCTTCAACTGCTTTGCACCTGCTGCTCGTCGGGTAGGCTGCTTCACTGCCGCGGCCGCCGGGGCTGGGTTTGCCGTGGCCAGCGATGGCTTGGCGGTCTTCCCAAGCAATTGGCGAAGCTCGGAAAAACCAAACCCCTTGGCATTCTCATCGTACAGCTTTTCAAGATGCGGAGGCTCCGTTTCAGGAGTCTTCGGCCATGTGACCTGGGCCATATGACTTCCATCAAGAAAACCATTCACAGCGTGGAAGCCCAGAGCGCGATAGACCTCGAACTGTTCTTCGCTGAAAAACTGGTCCGCCGTGGTTTCATGGGGGTAATCCTTCATGCGGCGATTGTAGTCTTTAATGTAATCATTCTCGTCGCCCGATACTGATGACTTCACATAGAGCAGCACGCCTGGATCACCGTTTTCATACATGATTTGGCCGACTGCACAGTGTGGGCCCAACTGCGCCTGACCCTTGTTCTTCTGGATATCCAGTGACTGCCGGCGGATCTCGGACCACTTGATGTCGATACGGACACCCAAGTCGATGCGGGCGTAGCGCTGCAACTTGACGAGTGCGCCAAAGTTCATTTCCGGATCAGCTTCGGCATCGATGGCAACGATGAGCTTACAGCGCCGGCGCAGCAGTTCGTAGATGCCAAGATTCTCAATATGTCCGCCGTCTGTCAGGTAAAGCAGTTTCTTGGTCGAAGTAAGTTGGCCAGTCACGTCACGCAGGAAATAAGGCAGGAAAGATCGCTTCGATTCGCCGATCAACTGCCGGACATTCTCCATCCAATAACCAAGCCGTACATTGAAAATGGCTAGCGTAAAGCGCAACGGCTTGATCGATTCAGCCCCCATGTTGGCGGAAACTGCAGCTCCGGAAATTGCCATGGCAGTTGCAACGTCAAGTTCACGGTCCACCTTTTGTTCGACATCGCAGGTTTTGGCATAGCCTGTTGCAACACTTCCGACATGGGCAGGCGAAAACAGGAAAAACTCACCGTTCCTTCCGCGCCTGTTTACTGCCTTGTCTGCCTGCACGTTGAGAGTGGTGTTAATGAGATTGTACGGACCATTGCCATCCAGTTTAGACAATAGAAAGCTTCGCTGATCGCCGGTACTTGAATGAGCTGCCGGTGGGTAGAAAGCGCGGGCCAGCCGATCCCGGTAAAGGCGGTGGGGAGAATTGCTGTTGGGTCTCGAAAAGACCTGAAAGAAATAGAGCAAAAGCCCTGCAACAGCGTATTGGAATGTTGGTTGATTGAGGATTGATGCCGAGGCTTTTTCGTTGAGGCTAGTGTCGCCGGGGCCTAAAGCCCATATCACCAATAAGAGATAACAGGACCACAGGAGCAAAGGCAGCAGCAATCCGGCAGCGACCCATACCAGGGTTCTGCCTGTATATTGTATGAGCTTGTCCAAAAAGCTCGATTGACCATCACCATTCTTCAACATGTTGCCGATGCCCTTTGCGAACACCGCAAAACCAGTAAGAACAGGCGTCAGCACGGCAATGGCATTTTTGATCTTGGAAAATCCGATGTCCCACAACTGTATTTGCTGCGGTTGCGGCAACATCGGCCCGCTCTTGCCTACAACATTTGTTGCAAGACTCTTGAGGATCAATGGCTGGAGTTCAAAAAATGCGGTCACTAGAACGATGACAGGCAGCCACCTTACAATCTTAAGGACGGGACTCTTGAGTCCGGCGGCTATCGTGTTTTCCACGTTCAACGACCAGAACCAGAATATCACGAGGCTGACGAGCAAAAGGCTCGGGGTTATTCCGAACGTGGACCATTGCTTGACGTAGGATGGCAGAGGAATTCCGAGAAAGTCAGGCGTGGTCATTGCCCTCCAATCAGGATTACAAAATAGCGTAAGTGCGGCAAGCAATAGCAATCCGGACAAGATCGTTGCCATGTTGGCAACAAGGCCACGTAAATAAATTGCAATGTTTGACAGAGTAGCCTTGAATTCACCTACACGCAGGTAGTTGGTCTTATCTCGAAGATCTTTGACGATTTCCGTGTCTTTGAATTCATTCAACTTGAAAAACGGAAATGACTTGCCGTCATCAGGCATATGCAAACTTGCGCTGGTGCCAATGTAGCCGCCGCCTGACACCGTCGAAAGATAGTCGAAGTGCTGCATCAGGCCGTGGCGTGCCAGCCCCTGCATGGCACCCAGGCAATAGGCGGCGGAACGGATGCCTCCGCCCGACAATGACAGGCCGTTAGTATCGAACCGGCCACGCTTCAGATAGTTCTCCGGCTCTTCGGCCAAATCGGTGTTGGAGACTGCGCGCGAATACCCTAGCCGTATCTTCCGCCGGGCGCTGATAATCTGGTGTTCTTCCCGCACGACCTCGTGATCGCACAGCAAGCGTCGCTGCCTGGTCTTCTCATCCAACGGATATTCCGACATCGCGCTTCCCGCCTCTTGAGAACGCGCCCCCACGGGTGATGACGTTACCACCTCTCGCAGGACTTGCAACAATCAGTTTAATTAAAGTTATTCCGGTTGTGGCTGTTGCATGGCCTCGGCCATGTCCATCCATCTCCCGCTTTCATGCTTCTTCCAGTACTTCACTTGAATACCGTTGCTCTTCAGCTTCCGCCATTGCTGGCGGGCTTCGTTCCGCTCTGTTTCGTCATCGCCATTGAACAGAAGGAACATGCGTTCACACGCCACACTATCCGCAGGGAACGCACCGCCAAAAAAAAATCGGTAGTGCGCCGCGGTAGGGTCGTCCGGCCCAGCGGTCAGCCAAATGGTTTGCCGCTCCGGATTTGGTTCGCCCACCATTCCGTGGGCAAGAAAACTTGTATCTTCGAAAGACCAGAGCCTCGCTGAAAGAGCCGACAGGCGCTCAGGCTTTGGCGTTTCAACGGCCATCCGCATGCCGCGCGCCAAACCTCGTTGCAGCAGATCGGGCAACAGGTCTTCCGCTGCCAGGCCCTCAAGATGATAGAAAAATGCGTCGGCCATCAGCGCTCATAATGTGTGGCAACGAGATGATTGAGCAAGCGCACGCCCCAGCCCGAAGCCCAGCTTTGGTTGATTGATGACTTGACGGAATCCATGGCGGTGCCGGCAACATCCAGATGGGCCCAGGGCACGTTGTTGACGAAGCGCTGCAGG
>CALMEZ010000021.1 GCA_937864985.1 uncultured Alphaproteobacteria bacterium | reverse complement strand
ATGCAGGCCTTCACCGCCGAAGGCAGGGTTGGGCGGGTTCCAGCCGGTGGCGACGCGATAGCGGGCAAAGTCGCCTTGGGTGTCGAGGTAGTTTTCAACGAAGCCGAGATCAACCGTCATGTCGAGCACATGGCGCACCGTGCAGTCGCCATAGGCCGAGGCCTTGACCTCCGGCAGGTAGGTGATGACAGGCGCATCCGGATCGAGCGTTCCGTCTGCGACCAGCACACCAGCCAAAGTGCCCGTGACGGACTTGCTGACCGAAAACAGAATGTGGCGCGAGACCGATTCCATGTTGAGATAGCGTTCGGCCACAACACGCCCCTTGTGCAGGGCGATGAAGCCGTCTGTTGAGGCGTTCTCCAGGAAGCTTGCAAGAGAGCCTTCGCCGAATTTCACCTGGCTGAGGTCCAGTGCTTCGCCTGGGGGCAGGGCCTGGGCCGGACCATGGGCAATGGCGGCAGTGGGGATCAGATCTCCCACATGGGTGAAGCTCCAGCGGTTGTGGGGGGCGGTGCGCCAGTTTGAAAGGTCAGCGGGTTTTTGTGTCATCACCGGACTGTGGCTGACGAATATCGCAATGACAAGTGTGCGTGGCGTGGGGAAGGCAATGCGGAATTATCAGGTCTTGTGCGTGCTGGCCGGCGTTGGAACTGGCATCGGTGTCATGCGGCTTTGCAACTGATCGCAAGGCGTGTTGAGAATTTTCCAGCTGGTGTTGTTCAGCACCATTTCACATCGCGCCAGGGAATTGCCCTTGTCGGTCTTGATGCAGGCGGTCTTTCCGAGTTCCACATCACCGCCAGAAAATTTGCAGGTGCAGCCATGTTCGCCAGCACCCGCAGGTGCGGCGGCAAGCAACAGAAGTGCCATGGCAGCAACCGTTCGCATGACGGAACAGTTCACGCCTGTTGCGGGAAACAGTCAATATGTCAGGGCTGCTGCATCACCTTTCCAGCCAGTCGTGCTCGAGGGCGCGCAGCTTGCCCATGAGCGACAGCAGGAAGGCCGTGCTCCAGCCAAACAGGATCAGACCATTGGGAGCTTCAATGGCACCGAGCAGGCGCCAGCGTTCCGACAGCACAATGTCGCCATAGCCGAGGCTGGAGAAGGAGACGGTGGAGAAATAGAGCGCAGGCTCCAGCCCTTCAACAGCACCCAGCGCCATGAACAGCAGGGCGTAAGACCAGATTTCAATGGTGTGCAGGAACACAATGCCGAGCACAGCCATGATCAGTAGGGCGCATTGCCGCGCCACCGTGTGCCAGTGATCGACCATGCGGCCATGGCTGCCAAGCAGGCGCAGCAAGACAAGCAGGCCAAGAAAATGCACGATGACCGTGAAGATCACCATCACCGAGGCGAGGATGAGGTTTCCAGCCAATGCCATCATGGTGTCAAGGTTCAAGCTTGGGTTCAGGCTTGGGTTCAAGCTCGGTTTTCTTCATGCCGTGTTTGGCAAGGCTCATGATGTAGGCGGCAATCTCGCGGGCCTGGTCGTCTGTCATGTCCCAGTCGGGCATGGCCGGGTGTTCGGTGGCCACGCCGTCGTTGAAGGCGTCTTCAAGCTCCTCGGGGTCGTAGCGGGTGGCGATGTCGCGGAAAGGGGGCGCATCGCGCAGCGGGCTTGTGCCTGTGGGGCCTACGGCGTGGCATTTGGTGCAATTCAGTTCCACCAGCGCCTTGCCCTTCTGAATGTCGGTATCATCGGCTGAGGCTGGCGGGGCCAGCAGGCCCAGCAACAGGGCCGCACAGGCAAGACGCAGCATGGTCATGGTGTCTCCAGGGTATGCAGATAATCAACAATGGCGCCCACATCCCTAGGCGGGAATTTGAACTCCGGCATGTCGGGGTGGCCGGTCACCAATCCTTCGCCCAGCGCCTCGGAAAGATCCTCTGCCGGATAGACCTTCATCACCTGGCGGAAGGGCGGGGCCTGGGGGTGCTTGCTTTCATCGTGGCGGCCAATGGCATGGCAGCGCGAACAGTTGCGCTGCACCAACAGGCGTCCGCGCTTGATGCTGTCTGCCGCTGCGTGCTGGGGCAGGGCCATGATGAGCAGGAGAACAAGGAAATAGCGCATGGTGCCAAGCTATCAGCACCGGCGGAAGCCGCATTGACGCAGATCAAGATCGCAGATTTGATGCAGAAGCCATGGCAGCCTCAAAAATAAATCTCCACCAAGCAAAATAATCCTTGACATTGTTCATGATATG
>CALMEZ010000020.1 GCA_937864985.1 uncultured Alphaproteobacteria bacterium | reverse complement strand
AGCGGCAGCAGGGCCGCCAGTTCCGGCCCGTGGTCCAGCCCGGTCAGCGCCAGGCGCAGCGGCATGAACAGCTCCTTGCCCTTGCGTCCCGTTGCGGACTTGATGGCATCAGTCCAGGCCTTCCATGTGGTGCCGTCCCAGGGCTCCGGCGGAAGCAGCGATTTTGCCGTCGCCGCAAAGCCCGTGTCCGCCACCTCAAATCGAGCGTCACTGTAGATGATGTCAAACCAGCGCTTGGCATCGCTGAGTTTTTCAATGTTGCCCCGGATAGCGAGCCAGAACGCTTCTGTGCCCAAGCCCAGCCTGTCCTTCACGGCGTCCCACGTCTCCATGTGCAGAAGCTTGGCGTTGAGCTGCAACAGCTCGGCTTCGTCGAAACGGCCGGGCGCACGGGAAATCTTGGCGAGGTCAAAGCCATCCACCAATTCCTTGTAATCCGCACACGGATGAATATTGTCCGAGGTGCCCAGCAGTGCCGCATGCGAGACAACGGCCATCGGCTCCAGCCCCTGTTCACGCATGGAGGCAATGGAGAGGGACCCCAGCCGTTTGGACAACCCTTTGCCATCAGCTCCAACCAGCAGGGAATGATGCGCATAGATTGGCGCCTTGCCACCAAGCGCTTCGGTGATCGCCACCTGCACCCCGGCATTTGTCACATGGTCTTCGCCGCGCACCACATGGGTGATGCCGAAATCAATATCATCGATAACCGAGGGCAGCGTGTAGAGATAGGTGCCGTCCTCGCGCACCAGCACAGGGTCGGACTGGCTTGCCAAGTCTGTATGCTGCGGCCCGCGGATCAAATCGTTCCATTCGATCACGCGGTGGTCCAGCTTGAAGCGCCAGTGCGGCTTGCGCCCCTGGGCCTCCAGCGCGGCACGTTCCTCTGCAGTGAGTTTCAAGGCCGCGCGGTCATAAACGCGCGGGCCGCCTCGGGCTTCTTGCCGCTTGCGACGGCGTTCGAGTTCATCAGCGGTTTCGTAACACGGATAAAGCCGGCCTTCCGATTTCAACGTCGCGACAACAGCATCATAACGCGCAAATCGCTTTGACTGCCATTCCACGCGATCCGGCTTGATCCCGAGCCAGTCAAGATCAACGGCGATACCATCGGCATAGTCCTTGGTGGAGCGCGCCGTATCGGTGTCATCATAGCGTAAAATGAATTGCCCGCCGGTCTTCCGGGCCAGCAGCCAGTTCAGGATGGCCGTACGCGCATTGCCGATGTGAATACGGCCCGTGGGCGAGGGTGCGAAGCGGACGATGGTGGACATATGCGGCTGCTAGCCCGTACAACAGGCAAAATCAACATTGGGAAAACGAAGGCATGAAACAGCGGCAATTGGGCAAGGGCGGCCCCATGGTGGGCGAGGTTGGGCTGGGCGCCATGAGTTTTGGCGGCATCTTTGGTGCAACGACCGAAGCCGAAAGCCACCGCACCTTGGACAAGGCGCTGGAACTTGGTGTGACGCACATCGATACGGCCCTTATCTATGGCCCGCTGACGTCCGAAGAGGTGATCGGGCGTTACCTCAAGGCCAATCCTGCGGCGCGCCACCGCTTTTCCATCGCCACCAAGGGCGGCTTCCGCATCAACCCCAGAGGCATTTCGAATGAGGCCGGCTTCCTGTGGGAATGTCTCGAAGGTTCGCTGCGCCGCCTCGGCGTGGATCACGTCGATCTTTACTATGTGCATCGCCGCGACCAATCGATCCCCATCGAAGAAGTGACGGGAACACTTGCCACCTTCATCAAGGAGGGAAAAATCGGTGGCATCGGCTATTCGGAAATTTCGCCCGCATCGTTGGAACGCGCCTCGAAGGTTCATCACATCCGCGCCGTGCAAAGCGAATATTCCCTCGCCACCCGCCTGCCGGAACTTGGCATGCTGCAGGCCTGCGAACGGCTGGGCACGGCCTTTGTCGCTTTTTCTCCTCTGGCGCGCGGCATTCTGAGCACAGCTACACTGGACCCGGCAAAATTTCCGGATGAATTCCGCCGTAACATGCCGCGCTTCAGCGCAGAGAACTATCCCAGCAACATGGAATATGTGGAGCGCTTCAAGGCCCATGCGAAGGCGCGCGGTCAAAGCCCTGCGGCGTTGGCCAATGCCTGGCTGCTGCGCCGCGCGCCACACATCATTCCCATCCCCGGCACACGCTCCGCCGAACACATCGCCGAATGCGCCATCAGTTCAGCAATCACGCTATCACCCGCCGACATGATAGAAATCGAAGCCATCCTCCCCGCCGGCTGGGCCCACGGCCACCGCTATTCCGAAGAGCAGCAGAAGAGTTCGGAACTGTATTGTTAGGAGTTATCCCGCCACCCATTGGTGATCGGATACCTGCGATCCCTGCCGAAATTACGCCGCGTGATCTTCACGCCCGGCGCGGCCTGCCGCCGCTTATATTCGGCGATGTAGAGCATGTGCTGGATCTTCTTCACCAGGGCCACGTCATGTCCGCGCGCCGCGATCTCGGCGACGGATTGTTCGCGCTCCACCAGACCATCGAGAATGTCGTCGAGCACATCATAGGGCGGCAGTGAATCCTGGTCCTTCTGGTTTTCACGCAATTCCGCCGTCGGCGCCTTGGTGATGATCCGCGTCGGGATCACATCACTCACCGTGTTGCGCCATTCGGCCAAACGATAGACTTCGGTCTTGTACACATCCTTGATCGGGTTGTAGCCGCCATTCATGTCGCCATAGAGCGTGGCATAGCCAACGCTCATCTCGCTCTTGTTGCCGGTGGTCAGCACCATCGAGCCGAACTTGTTGGAGATAGCCATGAGGATGACGCCACGGGAGCGCGACTGCACATTCTCTTCCGTCACATCGCGGTTCTTGCCTTCGAACATGTCGTGCAGCGCCGAGATGAAACCTTCAACAGGTTCCTTGATCGGCACCACGTCGTAACGCACGCCGAGGCGGTGCGCGCAATCCTTCGCGTCCTCCAGCGAGTCCTGCGAGGTATAGGCATAAGGCAGCATCACGCAATGCACGCGTGATGCGCCAAGTGCGTCAACAGCCATGGCGGCAACAACGGCTGAGTCAATGCCGCCCGACATGCCCAGCACAACGCCGGGAAAGCGGTTCTTCAGAACATAGTCGCGAAGTCCGAGCACACAGGCCTTCCACGTTTCCTCCTCACGTTCGGGCAGGCGCGCAATCTCACCCTTTTCCATCACCCAACCGCGATCTTTGCGCCGCCAATGGGTGAGCGCACAGGCTTCCTCGAACATCGGCATCTGCAAGGCAAGCGACCGGTCGGCATTCAGCACGAACGATGCGCCATCGAACACCAGTTCATCCTGTCCGCCGATCTGATTGAGATAAGCGAGTGGCAGCCCCGTCTCGGTGACGCGCGCCACCACGAGATTGAGCCGCACATCATCCTTGTTGCGCTCGAAGGGCGAGCCATTGGGCGACAGCAGGATTTCAGCGCCCGTCTCGGCCAGCGTCTCGCACGTCTCCTCGGTCCAGATGTCCTCGCAGATTGGAACGCCGATGCGCACGCCTTTGAACGAAATCGGGCCAGGGGCAGGGCCGGGCTGGAACACGCGCTTCTCATCGAACACGCCGTAATTCGGTAAATCGAATTTGTGACGCACCGTTTCAATGCGACCGCCGTTCAGCAGCGCCACGGAATTGTGCAGCCTGTCACCCTCGCGCCATGGCAGCCCCATCAAAATCGCCGGGCCATGGGCGAAGTCTTTCGCAAGCTCCTCGCAGGCCGCCTTGCACGCCGCCACGAAGGACGGCCGCAACACCAGGTCCTCCGGCGGATAGCCCGAGATGAACAGCTCCGGAAACAACACAAGATCAGCGCCGGCCAACCGTGCCATCGCGTCTTTGGCCTTGGCAAGGTTCTGCGCCACGGCACCAACTGTGGGGTTCAACTGCGCAAGGCCGATTGTCAATGAGTTCGTCGTCATGTCCCGCTCTTAATTCACAGCGCCAACGCCTTCAACTGCGGCCTTGCAATTGTGAGCCCGAAACGTCAAATTCCGGCTTTGACGACTATGAAGGGGAGTGGCGCCATGCGTCTCGATCAGGAAAAACCATCATCAAACATCGAAGACCGGCGCGGCCAGTCCGGCGGCTTCGGCGGGCCGGGTGGTGATGGCGGCTTCGGCCCCATGGGCGGCTCGGGCGGCGGCATTCCGATTCCCATCGGCCGCGGCGGCCTCAGCATGTCCACAATCGTCATGCTCGTCGTGGCCTATCTGGCGCTGAAGCTCCTGTTCGGCATCGACCTGCTGCAGATGTTCAACGGCGGTGGCGGCGGGCCCATCCAGTTTCCCGAAACGCAATCGCAGATCCAGCTGCCGGATCAGTCGCAAAGCGCTGATGCACAGGCCCCCACCGGCGGCACCACAGGCGATGTGACGGCTGATGCCGGCCGCGATTTCGTCTCGCGCGTCTTGGGCTCGACCGAGCGTGTCTGGGGCGGCATCTTCCAGCAGATGGGCAAAACCTATGAACCAGCGCCGCTGGTGCTGTTCAACGGCTTCACGCGCTCGGGCTGCGGTGCCGCGCAATCGGCCATGGGCCCCTTCTATTGCCCGCGCGATGGCAAGGTCTATCTCGACCTGTCGTTCTACCAGGACATGAAGAACAAGCTCGGCGCCCCCGGCGATTTCGCCCAGGCCTATGTCGTGGCCCATGAGGTTGGCCACCATGTGCAGGATTTGCTGGGCATCGCAGAACAGGTCACACAGGCCCGCGCCAATGCCTCCTCCGAGGCCGACAGCAACGCGCTCTCCGTGCGCATGGAACTGCAGGCCGATTGCTTCGCCGGCATCTGGGCCACCGAGGCCGACGCCACCAAGCACATCCTCGAAAACGGCGATCTCGAAGAAGCACTGAACGCCGCCTCGCAGATCGGCGATGACCGCCTGCAGAAGCGCAGCCAAGGCTATGTCGTGCCCGATGCCTTCACCCACGGCACCTCGGAACAGCGCGTGCGCTGGTTCAAGAACGGCCTCGCCGCCAAGAGCCTCAACGACTGCGACACCTTCAACGCCCAGGATTTGTGAGGAATTTGCAATTCCCCATAAGTGATTGAATTCCCAGAGCAATCACGATTTTGGGCCTAGTATAGGAAAAATAGCTTGACATTGGAGCCGTGCCCCGCTATATTGGGGGCATGGTTTGGGTTGTCGCTCTCCTCGCGCTGATCTGTTCCGCCCTTGCAGGACACCCTGCTGGCGAAGGCGGGAAAGCCTTGCCCGGAAACGTGAATCAAGTAGGGTTTGCGCCACAATCGAGGCCACATATGTTTGACGATCGTTCTTCCTTCCTGAGCAGAACTTACCTGCAGTCGATGCTCGATTTCGAGTTCAGGGAATACCTGGCTCAGGGCAGAGATGCCTTTGTGTTGTCCAAACTCCAGCAGTGGAATGGCCGCGACAAGAAGCAGACCGAAACACAGGCGGAAACCGCCTTCATACAAACGTTTTTTGTCGAACTGTGGGGCAACGGACTGTCCGGCGCTGGTCACGAAGACCAGCACACCATTGCGCCGAAGTACGCTATTCACGGTGGCAGCGGCAGCGGCAACAAGGGCGCAGCTGACCTTGCACTTGGCTGGTTCCGGGGCGATGCCAAGGCCGTGCCGCAGGTGATTTGCGAATTCAAGGACATTCGCTCGAAGCTTGAGGCAAAGCAAAATCGAAAAGGGGCGAATCTTTCGCCAGTCGAACAGTGCCTGACTTATTTGCGGGCAGCACGAAAGAACGTCTGGGGCAGCGAACCCGTGCAACCATGGTGGGGGCTGGTCACCGACATGAATGAGTTCCGCCTCTACTGGTGGAACGATGTGAAGGATAGCTACCTCCGCTTCACCATCAGTGGCCGCAATGACCTGTTCGAAACTCACGACCTTCTGACCGAAAGCGATGACGCGCAGTTTGATCGCTTCCTGTTCTGGAAACTGCTGCGGCGTAACTCGCTGATTTCAATATCAGGCAAGCCGGAACTCTGGCGCATTGTGGAGCGCCAAGGCAGGCGCGAACACGAAATCGAAGAGCAGTTCTACCAACACTACAAGGATTTTCGTGACAGGCTGTTTGAAACCTTGGTGACCTACAATAAGGGGTTTCCGGCCTCGAAGTCTGAACTGTTGCGTGTGTCCCAGCGCCTGCTGGACCGGTTCATCTTCGCTTTCTATTGCGAGGATATGGGCGAGCGCATGCTGTTCCCACCGCAGTTTCTTCGCAATTTGTTTTCGAGCCGCGCCACAGAAGCCTACTATGAGGAAAGCGGAACAGACATTTGGGAGATGATGCGACGGCTGTTCAAGCGCATGGATGAGGGCGGCAAGCTTGGCAAGGAAGACGTTCCGCTGATCAACGGTGGGCTGTTTGCCGATGATCCTCTGATCAACAATCTGGTGATCCCAAATTTCATTTTCGCGGCAGCCGGCCAGACGCATTTGAAAGAGGCAGATCTTGCCAAAGACAAGCGCACCCTGCTGTTCCTTTCTGGTTACTACAACTACGCCGCAAAGGGTGACGCCACGCAAAGCCTTACGCTTTATACGCTGGGGCGTATTTTCGAACAGTCCATTACCGAGCTTGAATATAAGGTCGGTGAGATTGAAGGCCGCGACACGGTGGCCAAGCTTTCGAAGCGCAAGCGCGACGGTGTTTATTACACGCCTGAATGGGTAGTGAACTACCTTGTGGCCGAAACTATGGAGCCGTGGTTCAAGGCGGCGCGGGTGGCCAGTGGCTGGCAGGATGAGGAGCCAACTGCCGAGGCTTTGAAGAGCTATCTCGCAAAGTTGCGGAGCATCAAGGTGGTGGACCCAGCCTGCGGCTCTGGCGCGTTTCTGATTTCAGCTTTTCGCAAACTGCTTCAGGAGCGGAAATCTGTTGCAGCCGTGATGCAGCAACGTGCTTTGAAAGATGATCAGGGCATTGGTGACGATGAATCGAAGATCGTTGCTGATATTCTCAAACACAACCTGTTTGGCGTGGATTTGAACCCTGCTTCAGTGGAAATTGCCAAGCTGGCCCTGTGGCTGCACACGGCGCGTGTGCGTTCACCGCTGTCATCTCTTGATGATCACCTGGTTTGTGGAAACAGCCTTGTGGCCTCTGACATCTGGACCATGGTGGAAAAAACCCCGCTGGCAGAGGGGCAGATCAACCCCTTTGATTGGGAAGGCAAGTTTGCCGAGGGAAGCTTTGACATTGTGTTGGGCAATCCGCCTTATGTGAAACTGCAGAACCTGATGAAGGTGGACCCCGATGTGGTGGCCTATTTGAAGGCGCAGCGTCCCTCGGGCACTTATGAAAGCACCCAGACCGGAAACTTCGATCTCTACTTGCCCTTCATCGAAAAGGGCCTGCGCCTGCTGCGCGAAGGCGGACGCATGGCCTACATCGCGCCCAGCCTTTGGGCCGTGAATGAATATGGCGCGGGGCTTCGCAAACTGCTGCACCGCACGCGCCAGCTGGAGCGCTGGCTGGATTTCAAGAGTTTTCAGGTGTTCAAAGAGGCGATTACTTATACGGCTTTGCAGTTTTTCACCCAGAGTGGGAATCATGAGTTGATGTCTTGCCTCGTTACTGACGGCGAAATCGGGGACGTAGATTGGCAGTTGGCCACACATGCAGTTTCTTATGAGTCACTGGATAGCAACAATGAGTGGCCTCTCATTAACGGCTCTGCCAAGTTGTTGATTGAACACCTCGGTCAGACGTGCCACAGATTGGATAGTAAGAATTGCACTCAAGCAATATTTCAAGGAATCGTTACGAGTGCAGATTCCGTTTTCCACTTAGAAAGAGTTGGAAGTGAGAAATTTCTTTGTCGGGCAGACAAGGAATATCCATTCGAGGTCACCATTGAATCCGAAATTATGCATCCAATAGTTTCAGGAACCAATTGCCGGAGATATCAAGATGGGAATTCAGATGTCTTCCTCTTATACCCCTATGGTCCTGGCGAAGATGGTGATTATCGCCTCTTTGAAAAGAAGTTCTTAGAGCAAAAATTTCCGAAAGCCTGGCGATATTTGAAGTCTTTTGAAAAGGCCCTGAGAGCTAGGGAAAGCGGCAAAATGGACCGCGACAAAGATTGGTGGGGTTACGTCTATCCCAAAAATCTATCTTTCCACGACAAGCAAAAAATTGTTGTTCCACGACTTGTTAGAGACTTGAGCGCCTTTTCTGATCAGGAGGGAAAACTGTACTTGGACAACGTTGATGTGGGCGGGATTCTTCCTGCCAAATCCGTTGAACTCGACTACTTGCTTGCCATATTGAATGGTCCAGTAAGCAATTCAATTTTTGTTCGAACATCAAAACCATTCCAAAATGGTTACTGGTCAGCCAACAAGCAATTCATCGCGCCGCTGCCTGTGCCCAAGGCCACGCCGAAGCAGCAGGCGGAAATTGGCAAGAAGGCGCGTAAGCTCCAGGACATGTGGACCAGCCGCCGCGACCTGATTTCCGAAGTGGAGGCCAGGCTTTCGGTTCTGCCGCGCCAGAAATTTCGTGAACGCTTTCTCTGGCCTGATTTGCCAGACCTGCGCAAGGCAGACTTGCCCAAGAGCCTGAAAGAAACCGAACTTGCCAAATGGAAGAAGGAAGAGCATGAACGGCTCGTCGAAGCCAGACTGGATGCCTTACAAGGATTTCTGGATATTCGCGCTGAAATGACATCTGAGTTCAATCGCGGCGAACTGCGCTTGCATTCAGACGGCAGGCCGGTTCTCTCCAAAATTTTTCTGGAAGATGATGTGGGGCCGTTGGTAGCGCAATATTGGCGCTACGTGATTTCAAAGCGATTGACTGATGCCAAGGGCTTTGCCCGGGAACTGGCCAGCTACCCATCCCCCGGAGAGAACAACGCTGCACCGCAATTCATGGCGCGTGTCGATGCCTTGCTGGCCATGAATGCCGAAATATTGGCCAACGAACGCGATATGAACGAGGCGCTCTATGACCTTTATGGCCTGTCCACAGACGAGCGCCAATTGATCGAGGATGATTGCGCCAAGCGGCCTTTGCTGTAAAATCCGGATTCATGCGCCAGCCATCCCTGTTTGACCCGCCAAAGCCTGAAAAAGACATGACCGAAGCCATTGAGCGGCTGCGCCGCCATGTGCGCAACCAGCTTTATATTTTGCAGCGGGCCGAAGTGATGCCGTGGAGTCCCTTGAAGTTGCGCTTCCAGCAGGAAGATTTTGAACGCTATTCTGCCGAACTGCCACCCGAGGAGCGCGACGAACTGCGCGCAGAGTTTGCCAAAGAGCTTGAACGTTTACGCAAGATTTCTGAACAGCCGGCCTG
>CALMEZ010000019.1 GCA_937864985.1 uncultured Alphaproteobacteria bacterium | reverse complement strand
CCCGCCGATGGAGGAAAATAGTGCGCTTCAGTCGTCAGACATCACACCATATATTGCCCGCCGTTGATCGACAGCGTGGCGCCGGTGATGAAGCCTGCATCATCTGAGGCAAGGAAAGCCACGGCCCGGGCGATTTCCTCCGGCTCGCCGACGCGGCCGACGGGGATAAAGGGCAGGATGCGCTCGTTCATCACCTTCTCCGGCACGGCTTTCACCATGTCGGTGCCGATGTAGCCGGGGCAGATGGCATTGACAGTGATGCCCTTGGCGGCCCCTTCCTGGGCCAGCGCCTTCACGAAACCAATTTCGCCAGCCTTGGCGGCGGAATAATTCGCCTGGCCCATCTGGCCCTTCTGGCCGTTGATCGATGAAATGCAGATGATGCGGCCAAAGCTGCGGTCGCGCATGCCGCCCCAAATGGGGCTTGTCATGTTGAACAGCGAATTCAGGTTGGTGTTGATGACGGCCTGCCATTGCTCCAGCGTCATCTTGTGGAACATGGCGTCCTTGGTGATGCCGGCATTGTTGACGAGAATGTCGATGGGGCCAACTTCGGCCTCGACCTGCTTGATGCCAGCAGCGCAAGCGGCCGCATCGGACACATCCCACTTGTAAACGGGAATGCCTGTTTCGGCCTTGAACTTCTGGGCGGCTTCGTCATTTCCGGCATAGGAGGCGGCAACCTTGCAGCCCGCCGCCTTCAGCGCTTTCGAAACAGCAGCACCAATGCCGCGCGAACCTCCGGTGACCAATGCAATGCGAGTCATAAAAAATCCTCCCCAAATTTTGCTTTGGAGAGGACCATATCAAATCATTCTTGGTGTGGAAGCGATTTTTGTAATTACCGCTCCACGCACATGGCAATGCCCATGCCGCCGCCGATGCAGAGGGTGGCGAGGCCTTTCTTGGCCTTGCTGCGCTGCATTTCAAACAGCAGCGTGTTGAGCACACGGGCCCCTGATGCACCGACCGGGTGACCGATGGCGATGGCACCGCCATTGACGTTGACCTTGGCGGGATCCCAGCCCATGTCCTTGTTCACGGCGCAGGCTTGCGCGGCGAAGGCTTCATTGGCTTCGATCAAGTCAAGGTTCTCGGCCTTCCAGCCGGCCTTGGCGAGGGCGGCACGCGAGGCGGGGATGGGGCCTGTGCCCATGATGGCGGGGTCAACACCAACGCTGGCCCATGACACGATACGGGCCAATGGTGTGAGGCCGCGCTTCTCGGCTTCCTTGGCGCTCATCAAAATGGCAACAGCCGCACCGTCATTGATGCCGGAGGCATTGGCGGCGGTTACTGTGCCGTCCTTCTGGAAAGCAGGCTTCAGTTTGGCGATGCCATCAAGCGTTACGCCCTTCTTGATATACTCGTCATCGCTCACCACCACATCGCCCTTGCGCGTTGAAATGGTGACGGGGGTAATCTCGTCCTTGAACTTGCCGGCGGCCTGGGCGGCCTCAGCCTTGTTCTGGGACTTCACGGCGAACTCGTCCTGCTGGTCCCTCGTGATCTGCCACTGCTTGGCCACGTTCTCGGCGGTTGTGCCCATGTGATAGCCGTTGAAGGCATCCCACAAGCCGTCCTTGATCATGGTGTCGATCATCTGGAAGTCGCCCATCTTCACGCCATCACGCAGATGCGCCACATGCGGGGCCTTGCTCATGGATTCCTGGCCACCAGCGGCGACGATTTTGGCGGAACCATCGGCGATCTGCTGGGCGGCAAGGGCCACGGCGCGAAGGCCGGAGCCGCAGAGCTGGTTCATGCCCCAGGCCGAAGCCGTGTTGGGAATGCCGGCATGAATGGCGGCCTGACGGGCCGGGTTCTGGCCCTGGCCCGCCGTCAGAATTTGACCGAGGATCACTTCGTCTACTTCGGCCGCCGACACCTTGGCGCGCTCCATGGCTGCCTTGAGGGCGATGGTGCCAAGCTGCGACGCAGCGAGGCTGGACAATGCACCGTTGAAGGAACCAACGGGGGTGCGGGCGGCAGATACGATGACGATGTCGGACATGAAGCTCTCCTGTTTCAGGGACTATGGCAGAAAGCGGGGCGATGTTGCAACGCGTCATTTTTCGCAGTGCGGGGCAGCGATGCGTTTTGCACTTGCAATTGTGCGGTGCAGGGTGCAGTTTTTTGCAAAGCAATTGTACAGGCGTCAAAAGGCGTTGCCGGGAGAGCTGTTGTGAGTGAAGAGCAAAAGACCGAAGGTGCAAGCGGCAAATCCGCGCCGAAAATCGTCATCAAGAAATATGCCAATCGACGCCTCTACAACACGGCCACCAGCAGTTATGTGACCCTTGAAGACCTGTCGCGAATGGTGAAAGACGGCACCGATTTCGCGGTGTTCGATGCCAAGACGGGCGATGACATCACACGTTCGGTGCTGACTCAGATCATTTTTGAAGAAGAGAACAAGGACAACAACGCCCTGTTGCCGATCAATTTCCTGCGCCAGCTGATCAGTTTCTATGGCAACCAGATGCAGAGCATGGTGCCGGGCTATCTCGAGTTTTCCATGGGCAATCTGATGAAGGACCAGGACAAGCTGCGTCAGCAGATGATGGGGGCTTTCGGTGGTGATGCCTTCAAGGCCATGGAAGAGCAGGCCAAGCGCAACATGCAGCTGTTCCAGGATTCGCTCAAGATGTTCTCGCCGTTTGGTGCCGGCATGCCGGGCATGCCGCAGGGCTTCGTCAATCCTTTTGCGACCGGTGGCTCGCAGGATGCCAGTCCACCTGCGGAAAAGCCGGCGTCATCCGGTCCCTCGAAAGATGACTTGCAGGTGCTGAAGGACCAGCTGGCGGCCATGCAGCAGAAAATTGATGCGTTGAACAAATAGGCTCGTGAAAGCCCGCGCGCCCGAAGCGATGATTCCCAAGATTGAAATGTCGCCCGCCCTGGTGCTGGCCGGGCGCAACGGCACATTTTCGCTCACGCCTGATGCCGGCATCCGTCACCTGTGGGACAAGCTCATGGAGGATTATGGCCAGATCGAGGGGCAGGTGGGCTTCAAAGCGTTTGGCGTGTGCCACAATTTTGATGGCAAGGGGCACATGGACTATCTTGCCGCCGTGCAGGTGGTGAATGCGGGCGATGTGCCGGGCTATCTTTACACGTTGATCATTCCGGCGCGGAAGGTTGCGATTTTCAATCATCCCGGCAAGGTGGACGGGATCAGCACCACATGGTCGAAGATCTTTTCCGAGTGGTTGCCCGCTGCAAATCTGGTGGTGGCCAGTGGACCGCAATTCGAGGTCTATTCCCATGATTTCGATGCCGACAAGGGCACCGGCTTCATCGAGATTCACATTCCGGTTAAGTAAGCCTGCACTAGCTTTCTGGGCGCTCTTTCCCATATAAGCCCTGTCATGTCCCGCCCGTTTCTCAAGATGAATGGCCTTGGCAACGATTTCGTTGTCGTTGATGCGCGCCGCGTTGCTTTTCCGGTGACGGAAGCGCAGGCCCGCGCCATTGCCGACCGCAAGTCCGGCATCGGCTGTGACCAGCTGATCGTCATGGAAAAATCCGATCGGGCCGATGTGACCATGCGCATCTGGAACGCCGAGGGCGGCGAGGTTGAAAGCTGCGGCAATGCCTCGCGCTGCATTGCTGACCTGATCATGACCGAGACGGGTCAGAGCACAGCCACCATCATGACCAAGGGTGGTTTTCTTGCGGCGCGCAAGGCGGGCGACAAACTGGTGATGATTGACCAGGGCAAGCCGCGTTTTGGCTGGAAGGACATTCCCCTGTCGGAAGCGTTCCCCGACACACGCCACATCGAATTGCAGATCGGGCCCATCGACAAGCCGCTGATCCATTCGCCGTCGGTTGTGAATGTGGGCAATCCGCATTGCATCTTCTGGGTGGATGATTTGAATGTCGTTGATCTTGGCAAGGTTGGGCCGATGATCGAGAACCATCCGATGTTTCCCCAACGCACCAATGTGGAGTTGGCCAAGGTGGTGGCGCGCGACCATGTGATCCTCAAGGTGTGGGAGCGTGGTGCCGGCCTGACGCTGGCCTGCGGCACGGCGGCCTGCGCCACCATGGCGGCGGGATTTCGCCTGAAGCTGATCGACGCCAAGTGCCGCATCAGCCTGCCGGGTGGAGACCTGCTAATGGCTGTCAATGAAGATACTGGCCATGTGCTGATGACCGGGCCTGCCGCCTATGACGGCCAGGGCTTCATCCCCGAGGCATTGCTGGCATGACGGATGTGCGTGTTGAAACGTTCGGCTGCCGGCTTAACACCTATGAGTCGGAGATCATGCGCGGCCATGCCGAGAAGGCCGGGCTTTCCGATGCGATCATCTTCAACACCTGCGCGGTGACAGCAGAAGCGACGCGGCAGGTGCGGCAGGCGATCCGTAAGGCGGCGAAGGAAAATCCTGAGGCGCAGATCATCGTCACCGGCTGTGCGGCGCAGACCGAGGCGGAGACTTTTGCGGCGATGCCTGAAGTGTCACGCGTCATCGGCAATGAAGAGAAACTTGCCGCTTCGTCATGGCTGAAAGGTTCAAATCGTCCGCGCGTGGATGTCTCCGACATCATGCAGGTCAGGGAAACGCGGCCGCCGATGATCGAGCAGCTGACGGCACGGACGCGAGCCTTTGTGCAGGTGCAGACGGGCTGTGACCATCGCTGCACGTTCTGCATCATTCCCTTCGGACGCGGCAATTCGCGCTCGGTTCCGATCGCTGATGCAGTGGAGCAGGTGCGCCGTCTTGTGGCGTCGGGGCACAATGAGGTTGTGCTGTCTGGCGTTGACCTGACGTCGTGGGGCGCCGACCTTGACGGGGCACCGCGCCTTGCCTTGCTGTTGGAGCGCATTCTGAATGGTGTTCCTGATTTGAAGCGGCTGCGGCTTTCATCCATCGATTCCATTGAGGCTGATGCAGCGCTCATTGACATTCTGGCAGGCGAGGAACGGGTCATGCCGCACCTGCACCTGTCGCTGCAGTCCGGCGACAACATGATCCTGAAGCGTATGAAGCGGCGCCATGCCCGGGAAGATTCCATTGCCTTCTGCGCTGATCTCAAGGCGCGGCGGCCCGACATGGTGTTTGGCGCAGACCTGATTGCCGGTTTCCCAACCGAGACCGACGCGATGTTCGAGAATTCGCTGCAGCTGGTGGATGCGTGTGGGTTGACCTATCTGCATGTGTTTCCATTCAGTCCGCGGCCCGGCACACCGGCAGCCCGCATGCCGATGGTGGAGCGGGATGTTGTGAAGCGCCGCGCCGCGCTGCTGCGCGCCAAGGGTGAGGAACGGCTGTCACGTTTCCTCGCGGGGCAAGTGGGGTCACGCCAGCCCGTTCTGGTCGAAACGGAATCGACAGGCCGCACCGCGCAGTTTGCGCTGGCACGGTTTGAACAGGCTTTGACGCCGGGGGCCGTTGTTGACATGCATATGGTGGCGGCACGGCCCAGCCACCTTGAAGCAAGGCTTGCGGCATGAGCGGATTTTTCAAGAAGCTCTTCAACCGCATCACTGGCAAGAAGGATGAGGTGCCAGCACCCGCACCCGAAGTTGCTGAAGCACCAGCCCTGCCGGCGCCGGAGCCTGCACCAGAACCTGTTCCCGCGCCTGTCGTCAACGAAGCGCCTGAACCGGTGGTGGTGTCGCGACCCGCCAAGCCCGTGGCCAAAGCGAAAGAGGCTGCGCCACCAAAAAGCAAGGTTGAAGAGAAGCCCGCTCCGAAGAAAGCGGAGGCCAGCAAGCCGGAGCCGAAAAAGCCAGACGCGAAGAAGTCCGAAGCGAAAAAACCGGAACCGAAAAAGCCGGAACCGAAAAAACCGCAGCCGAAAAAGGCAGTGGCCAAAAAGGCCGCGCCTGAAAAACCAGCCCCCAAGACACCGGAGCCCAAAAAGCCTGAGGCAAAAAAGCCTGAGGCGAAGAAGCCGGAACCGAAGAAGGTTGCGGCAAAGGTTGATGCGCCAAAGCCAGTCGTCCCGCCACCGGAACCTCCAAAGCCAGAACCTGAACACGCGCCAGAACCCGTTGCGGAACCTGAGCCCCTTGCGCCGGCGCCTGTCGTCGAACCGCCTGTCGCTGCACCTGACCCGGAGCCCGTTGTTCCGCCGCCTGCACCTGCGCTGCGAAAGGCGTTTTCACCCGTCGCCGAAGCACCGGTGGAAGAGCCGCAGCGGCGCGGCTGGTTTTCACGCCTGAAGGACGGGCTGTCGAAATCCTCGAAGTCGATCACCGGTTCGATCACCGCCATTTTCACCAAGCGCAAGCTTGATGCCTCAACGCTTCAAGATCTCGAAGACACGCTGATCCAGGCTGATCTTGGCGTGGCCGTGTCCGAACGCATCATCGCTGCCGTGTCGCACGGGCGCTATGACAAGGAAATTGACCCGGAAGAGGTGAAGCAGATTTTGGCTTCGGAAGTGGCCAAGGTGTTGAAGCCTGTCGAGGTTCCATTCTCTTTCGGCGAGGAAAAGCCATACGTGATTTTGGTTGTCGGTGTGAATGGGTCCGGCAAGACCACCACCATCGGCAAGCTTGGCGCCATTGCGGCGCGCGAAGGCTTCAAGGTGAAGTTTGCGGCCTGCGACACGTTCCGCGCGGCAGCGATCGAACAACTCACCGTGTGGGGCAAGCGCATCGGGGCTGAAACCATCTCACGGCCACAAGGCGCTGATGCAGCGGGTCTTGCCTTCGACGCCATGAAGGCCTCCAAGGAAGATGGCACGGACATTCTGTTCATCGACACGGCAGGCCGGTTGCACAACAAGACCTACCTGATGGACGAGCTGGACAAGGTGGTGCGTGTCATCAAGAAATATGACGAGAACGCCCCGCAGGCGGTGCTGCTGGTGCTGGACGCCACCACTGGCCAGAATGCCCTGGCGCAGGCCGAGGCCTTTACCAAGGTTGCTGGTGTGACGGGTCTTATCATGACGAAGCTGGATGGCACGGCGCGTGGTGGCATTCTGGTGGCTATTGCCGAGAAGTTTAAACTTCCCATTCATGCCATCGGCGTGGGCGAATCGATTGATGATCTGCAACCCTTTGACGCAGACGGGTTTGCCCGGGCCATTGCCGGGCTTGATGAGAGAACATGACAGAAAAAACACTTCCACAGTGGCAGAAGCTGCTGCTTGACCTTGGGCCGTTGCTGGTGTTTTTCGCCGGCAACAAGTTCGGCGGCATTTTCTGGGCAACTGGCGCTTTCATGGTTGCAACCCTGGTTGCCCTTGCCATCAACTATGCTCTGACCCGGCACATCAGCAAGATGCTGCTGTTCACGGCCGTGCTGGTGGCGATCTTCGGCAGCCTGACGCTTTACCTGCACAATGATCTTTTCATCAAGATCAAGGTGACCCTGCTGAATGGCCTGTTCGGCGCCATTCTGCTCGGCGGCCTGTGGTTTGACAGGCTTTTCCTGAAGGACATGCTGGGCAGTTCCATGCAGCTTCCGGCAGTTGCATGGCGCACATTGACGTTGCGCTGGGCTGTATTTTTCTTTGTGCTGGCTGGCCTCAATGAAATCGTCTGGCGCAATTTCAGCAATGATGCGTGGGTGAACTTCAAGGCCTTTGGCCTTCTGGGCCTGACGCTGGTTTTTGCCTTTGCGAATGCCCCTTTCATGGCCAAGCACATGATTGAAGAAGAGGCAAAACCCTCCGGGGACTGATGATCGGCTGCACAGCTTTCGCGGTGAGAGTCAAGTCTTGAATCGCAATGCGAACGGCCACAAGGTTCATCGAAATGACAAGGCTTGGGGACCAGATGACGCCGTGAATTCGTGCTTGCGGGGCCGATGCAGACTCGCTAGGAGTCGCGGCGGTTCTGATGGCACGTGATGTTGAGGCACTTCATGTACGGTCCGCAGGCTGATTAAATAAAATTGATTGGGCTGGGCGCGGCATCTCCAAGGAGAGCCGATCCTTGCAGCGGGAGAGAGTCTACGTATGTCTGCGAGCAAAGACCAAAAGCCTTTTGCGCGGTCTTTATCCCATTTGTTGAAGCGGGCTGTTCAGTATTCCGTGCATCGTTACGTGGAAGAGGTCGGCAAGGACGGCTTGACGCATCGCCAGTTCACCGTGCTGTCCGCTGTCGACGCCCATGACGGCAAGAGCCAGACGGAACTCGTCGGCATCACCGGCATTGACCGTTCGACGCTGGCGGATCTGGTGGCCCGCCTGATGGCGCAGGGTTACCTGCAGCGCCGCCGCACCAAGGAAGATGCCCGCACCAATTCCGTGCGGCTAACGCCGGTAGGCAAGAAGATGCTGAAGTCGGCGCAGGGTGGTGCTGATGACGCCGACAAGGCCATGCTCGGCATGCTGTCGGCATCGGACCGCAAGACAGTTGTTGATGCGCTGGCGATCATCGCCGCAGAGATGGACAAGATTGATAATGGCACCGATGCCCCCAAGGCACCGGGCAAGGTGCGGTTGAAGCGGAAGATCTAGCGCCTCTGTCTAAGGCGCTTTTGCTTTTTCAATTTCCTTGATGAAATCACCGTTAAGGTTCTGGGCCGTGAGCGGACCCACGTGCTTGTGGCGGATCACGCCCTTGCCATCGACGATGAAGGTTTCCGGCACGCCATAGACACCCCAGTCGATGGAGGCGCGGCCCGAGATATCGGCGCCGATGGCCGTGAAGGGATTGCCCAATGCCTGCAGGAAGCGGTTGGCGTTTGCAGCCTCATCCTTGTTGTCAATGCCGACGAGGACGATGTCGGTGCGCTTCGCCAATTCGGTGAGGAGGGGGTATTCCTCGCGGCAGGGCACGCACCAGGAGGCCCAGACGTTGACGACCGTGACCTTGCCCTGCTTCAGCTCGGCGTCCTTGAGGCCAGGCGTCGATGCGCCGGTGATGGGTGGCAGGTCAAAGGCAGGCACTGGCTTGCCGATGAGGGCTGATGGCAAGGTCGAAGGGTCGCCATAGAGGCCCTTGAACAGGAAGTAGGCAAGGGCTGCAAAGACCAGCAGCGGCAGAAGGGTGAGGATGTGCTTGCGCGTCATGATTCGGTCTTGCTGCCGGGATCGCTCAGTCCCTTGGCCCTCAGCTCGGTGGCCAGGCGCTTCGAGCGCATGAGCACCCAGATGAGCAGGCCGGCCATGGCCGGCAGCGGCAAAAGCAGCAAGGCAAGCACAAGGTTCCGCATGGCCTGTCCCCGGAGGATGCGGTCAGGCTGGCCCCGCCCGCACCCCGGCGCAACCGGGAAAAACGTCTTATCCCGCGGGCAAAGCGCCAGATGGCGCGGCGCCGCCCCGGCACTCTGCCCGGGTGCCCCAAGCCGGGCATTGAACGCAAGGACCAGCCCGGATAGCCTGCGCGCAACGCCGGAAATGGAGGCATCCGACATGAACCAACCGCAAAGCTGGGAAGCCCGCGCCGAGGAATATTCCCTTTACGGATTCACCGACATGCCCTCGGTCCATGAGCGCGGCACGGTGGTGCTGACCCATGGCGAGGGGCCCTATGTCTTCGACGTCCATGGCCGGCGCTATCTGGACGCCAATTCCGGGTTGTGGAACATGGTCGCGGGTTTCGACCACAAGGGCCTGATCGAGGCCGCGCAGGCGCAATATGCGCGTTTCCCGGGCTATCATTCCTTTTTCGGGCGCATGTCCGACCAGACGGTGATGCTGTCGGAAAAGCTGGTCGAGGTGTCGCCGTTTTCCTCGGGGCGGGTGTTTTACACCAATTCCGGGTCCGAGGCGAACGACACCATGGTCAAGATCCTGTGGTTCCTGCACGCACAGGAAGGCAAGCCGCAGAAGCGCAAGATCCTGACGCGCTGGAACGCCTATCACGGCGTCACGGCGGTATCGGCCAGCATGACCGGCAAGCCCTACAACTCGGTCTTCGGGCTGCCGCTGCCGGGCTTCATCCACCTGACCTGCCCGCATTACTGGCGCTTTGGCGAGGCCGGCGAGACCGAGGAGCAGTTCGTCCAGCGCCTTGCCCGCGAGCTTGAGGACACCATCGCCCG
>CALMEZ010000018.1 GCA_937864985.1 uncultured Alphaproteobacteria bacterium | reverse complement strand
TGAGGATGCCGACCACCACCAGCGCGCAGGCGATCAACGCCAGTATCCAGCTCCATGTGGGACCGATGGAAGCCAGCGGTCCGTTGCCGCCCAGCAGCTTGAAGGTCTTGTCCATCGGCGCGACCGTCTCGCCACGGATCAGGGCCCAGGCGATACCGCCATAGGCGATCAGGCCACCCAGCGTGACGATGAAGGCCGGGATGCCGGCATAGGCCGTCAGCATGCCGTTGAACCCGCCGATGAGCGCGCCGAGCACGATGGCGAAGACGACGGCGATGATCCAGATCCACTCATTGCCCATGCCGAGCGCGGGCGCCAGCTTGTAGACCTGGAGGACACCGGTCGCGACCGCGATGGTCGACAGCATCGAGCCGACCGACAGATCGAGCTGGCGCATGACGATCAGCAGCACCATTCCGGTCGACATCACCGCGATCGAGGAGGTCTGAACGAGCAGCGTCCAGAGGTTACGCGGCGTCAGGAACGACCCGCCGAACAAGCCCACATTGGGGCGAAGCATGCCGCTGTAGATATCGAAGCCGGCCCATATCACCAGCAGCGCCACGATCATGCCGATCATGCGCGTATCGATTTCCGTTGCCCTGAAGAAGCGCGTCAGCGCGCCCTCTTCGGCCATGGCCGGTGACTGATTGGAATCCGAGACGGAACTCATCGAACTCTCCTCCCAGGGCGCCTTTGCGATGTTCTTACTTATTGAAAGGCCGCGTCACCCTTGCGGATGACGCGGCCATTCTGTTTCAGATCGTACGGTCTGGCAACTCGGTCGCCGTCGCGACGCCGGTTGTCACGCCGCGATTAGTTGCAGGCGGCGACCGAACCCGCGGCCACGCCGGCGCAAGCCTCTTCCTTGCTGATCCAGCCGGCCGAGATGACGTCGCTCAGGTTGTCCTTGGTGATCGGATTCGGCGGGATGAGGATCGAGTTCATCTCGACGCCCTTCTTGCCGCCGGAGAACTTGATCACGCCCGGGATCTTGTCCATGGCAGTGCCATCAGCCAGCGCAATGGCAGCAGCAGCAGCCGTGTTGCCGAGGTCAACAGAGTTCTTCCACACGGAAACCGTCTGGGTGCCGAGTGCGACGCGGTTGATGGCGGCAAGGTCACCGTCCTGGCCCGAAACCGGAATGCCGGCCATGCCCTGTGCGGTCAAGGCAGCGACAACGCCAGAGGCCATGCCGTCGTTTTCGGACAGCACTGCGTCAACCTTGTTGCCGGTCGAGGTCAGGCACTGCTCCATGTTCTTCTGGGCATTGTCTGGCTTCCAGCCGTCGGTGAAGGTTTCGCAGACGTTCTTGATCTTGCCTGCGTCCATGGCTTCCTTGAGAACTTCCATCTGGCCCTGGAACAGGAAGGTGGCGTTCGGGTCACCCTTGTCGCCCTTGATGAAGGCATAGTTGCCTTCCGGCTTCACCTTCATGACTTCCTTGGCCATGATGCGGCCCACACCGACGTTGTCGAAGGTGATGTAGAGGGCGTTCGGATCTTCGAACTGCACGTCATAGGCGATGGCCTTGATGCCGGCATCGTTGATGGCCTTGATCGACGGCAGGATGGCATCCGAGTCGAACGCCACAACCATGATCACATCCGGCTTCTGCGAGATCAGGCCTTCAATGTCAGCGGCCTGCTTCTGCGCCGAGCCCTGGGCATCGGTCGAGATGTACTTGTCGCCGGCAGCTTCAACAGCGGCCTTGATGGCGGCTTCGTCGGTCTTCCAGCGTTCTTCCTGGAAGGTTTTCCACGACACGGCAATGGTCTTGCCTGCGGCCATGGACACACCGCACATGGCGGTGGTGAGCAGTGCGCCGGCTACGACGGCCTTGATCAGATTCTTCATGTGTATTTCCTCTTCAGTCTTCGGTTACAAACTTCGATGGATGGTTATTCAATCCTGAGGCCCACATGCGTACGGCCAAACAGCATCGTGCGCATTCGCGCAAACGATTATGCAGGCCGTGCGACATACAGACTGGATGAATTTCGTCTCCCTGGTTCAAAGCTCCTGTTTCTTTTTTTTGAAAACTTAATTTTGGAGCTCGAAATAAGTATTGAAACAAGTTGGGGGCTGAGTCAAGGTGGCGAACAAGAAATAATAATGACGTCCTCCGCGTATGGTGCGGCGCAACATGGGAAATGCCTGTGGCATGCAACTGAAGGCCGACAGTGAGCTGGTAAGGCGCCAGAACCGCAGCATTGTGTTGCGGGCCTTGCGGGCGCTTGGCCCCATGGCGCGCATTGAGCTGGGCCGCGCAACAGGTCTTTCACCTGCCTCCATCACGTCAATCTCCTCACAGCTGATTGCCGAGAATATTGTCGAAGAGCTGGCCATGGTGCCGCCGCCCGAGGCCCGGCGCGGGCGGCCGATCGTGCGGCTGGGCCTCAAGCCCAGCGTGGCGCATGTGCTGGCGATTGCCGTTGCCATTGATGCGGTGAAGTTGGCGCTTGCTGATTTCAGCGGCCAGGTGGTGCACGAAGCGACGCTGAAGCTTGAGACATTCGAGGCCGAGGCCGACCTGTTTGCGCAGCATGTTGGTGACAGTATTGACGCCTTCTTCACGTCCTGCGGATTTGACGGCAGGAACCTGGCGCGCATCGGCGTTGCGCTGCAAGGCGTTGCCGACATGCGCGACGGCACGCTGGTGTGGTCGCCGGCCTTTCAGGCGCGCAATGTGGGACTGGCGCGGCCGCTTGAGGCAAGGTTCGGCGTGCCGTGCCTTGTTGCCAATGATGCCAACATGATCGCCGAAGGGCTGGTGACGCAGAATGGGCAACAATCGGCGGGTGCCACGGTCTGCATTTTCACGGGTTATGGGGTTGGCGCGGGATTGATCATCAACGGGGCCGTTTATCACGGTGCCACGGGGGCTGCGGCCGAATTCGGCCACATGAATCATATTCCCCACGGCGCCCCATGCCGCTGCGGACGGCGCGGCTGCATTGAAGCCTATGCGGCGGATTACGGGATTTTGCAGAATGCCATGCCCGAAGGCGGAGGCGATGTGAGCCACAGTGCCGTTTCATCCGACACGATTGCCGCGCTTCTACACCGCGCACAGCATGGTGACGTCAAAGCGCGCGCCGCCTTCGACAAAGCAGGTGAAGCTTTGGGATATGGCATTGCGCGGCTGATTGCCATGCTCAATCCGGAACGCATCGTGCTGGCGGGACCTGGCCTGGGGGCCAGGCTTCTGCTGGAGCCGGCGCTCAACGCGGCGCTTACTGACGGGCTGGTGGCCGAGTTGCGGCAAAACATCAGAATCGAATTCATTTCCTTTGACGAGGACATGATCTTCAAGGGAACAATCGCTGCCCTGCTGCGGCTGGTCGATGGTGTGATGATGGCTGCGCAAAACCCATGATGCGGACGGGGTGAACTGTGGCGCGGGGTGACTCGTTTCTGGCCAAGGGCTACCGGCAGTTTCTGGCTGTCGCCGAGACAGGATCGGTGCGGGCGGCGGCACGGCAACTCAATGTGGCCGCCTCGGCCATCAGCCGGCAGGTGACACTGCTGGAAGAACAATTGGGTACTGCCCTGTTTGAGCGCAGTGGACGGCAACTGACCCTGACAGAAGCCGGTTCTGCATTGCTGCGTGGGCTCAACGCCACGGCGCGCGACCACGAGGAAACACTCGACCATATCAGCGCGCTGCGCGGCTTGACCCGTGGCCACATCCGCATTGCCACCGTTGAAAGCATCACGGCCTCGATCCTGCCGGATGCATTGGCGGCCTTCTCGAAAACCTATCCGGGATTGCAAGTGTCGGTCACAGTTGCGGGATCAGATGCGGTCACGGCCCTGGTGCGTGATCACGCCGCCGATATTGGCCTCACCTTCAATCCGACGTCGCTGGCAGGCCTTGATGCCTACCTGACGCGGGACCTGCCAATTGGTGCTGCCCTTTCACCGAAGCATCCGCTGGCAAAGGCCCGCAAGCTTACGCTCGCCGAGTGCCTGGCCCATCCGGTGGCGTGGCCCGCCCAGGGCCTGAGCCTGCGGAGCATTCTTGAGCGCAAACCCTCACTCCGCAAGCACGGCGTTGCGCCACTGTTTGAATGCAATTCCCTGCGCCTGATGGCGTCGCTGGCGCGGCGCGGAAGTTGTATCGCTTTCCAGACACGGATCGGCATCGAACAGGATCTTGCCGATGGCAAATTGGTTTTCATTCCGCTGGCTGACCGCGACCTGCCGATCGACCGCTTCACCATCGTGCGCCGGACGGGCCAAGTCGACCTGCAGGCGGCTGAGAAATTCCTGTCCGTGCTCGTGCCATTCCTGCCGCGGCAACTTGCTGTTCGAAAATAGAGAACAAGGCGTTGGTGAAATGATTCTTTTTCGAGCAGCCCTGTTGCGCTAATATGCTGCCATGGGCGGCGGCAGAACTGCCCGAACGTGAAGCGACAGGGAGCGGCACCGTCATGGGACGCTTGACAACACATGTACTGGATACGGCGCTCGGCAAGCCGGCAGCAGGGCTGGTCATTGAACTGTGGTCCGGTGGCAGCCTGCTGTGCACCGTGACCACCAACGCAGACGGCCGTGCTGACAAACCCATTCTCGAAGGCGACGGCTTCAAGGTGGGGGTTTATGAATTGCGCTTCTTCGCAGGCGATTACCTGCGCAAGGTCACGCGGCAAAAAGAACCGCTGTTCCTCGACATGATCCCCATCCGGTTCGGCATTGCTGACGCCAGCCAGCACTATCATGTGCCATTGCTGCTTTCGCCGTTCGGTTATTCAACCTACCGGGGGAGCTGACTCTTGGTTCAGGTTTCAACCATCACATTTCTCAGGCGCGGACGCCTTGTAAACCATGATGTCGTGGACCCCATGCAAACGGTGCTGGACTACCTTCGCCTCGACGAAAAGTCGAAGGGTACCAAGGAAGGCTGCAATGAGGGGGATTGCGGTGCCTGCACAGTGGCGATTGGCCATGTGCGCAACGGAACACTTATCTATGAACCGGCCAATGCTTGCATCCTGTTGATGGGACACCTTCACGGTAAAGAGCTGGTGACGGTTGATGATTTGGCGCGGGATGGCATGCTGCATCCGGTGCAGCAGGCCATGGTCGAGGCCCATGCCTCGCAATGTGGCTTCTGTACACCGGGCTTCGTCATGTCGCTTTTCGTCTTGTACCAACGAAAAGGCAAAGTGGACCGCCAGGAAGTTGTTGATGCGTTGGCTGGAAACCTGTGCCGTTGCACCGGATACAGGCCGATTGTCGATGCGGCCCTGAAGGCTTGCAATGCGCCCAACGCCCGGAACGAGAATGCTGACGCATTGCGCTTGCTGCAGAGCATTCCAAACGATGATGTATTTGCGGGAAGCGACAAAAGCTTTGTTGCTGTGCCACGCAGCGAAGAATCCTTGTTGGCGCTGGTCGCCCAACACCCTGATGCCGTGATCGTGTCGGGCGGAACTGATGTTGGCCTGTGGATCACCAAGCAGATGCGCAGCCTGCCAAAGCTGATCTTCACCCATGGCGTGGCATCGCTGCATGACGTGCGCGATGATGGCACACACCTGCGGATTGGTGCGGCGGCAACCTATGGCGAGGCCTTTGCGGCCATGGCAAGTCTGCATGCGGATGTACGCGAGGTACTGCGACGCATCGGTTCCAAACAGGTCCGTGCCTCAGGCACCATTGGCGGCAACATTGCCAATGGCTCGCCCATTGGTGATACGCCACCCTTGCTCATCGCCCTGGGTGCAACGCTCGCGCTCAAGTCCCTCAGTGGCGAGCGGCGCATGGCGCTGGAGAATTATTTCATCGCCTATGGCAAGCAGGACCGAAAGCCCGGTGAACTGGTGTGGGCGATTGAAGTGCCCAAGCTTGCAGCCACTGCGCAATTTTCCGCCTTCAAGATCTCCAAGCGTTTTGACCAGGATATCTCGGCCGTCATGTCGGCGTTCCGGTTCACGCTGGACGGCCGCACCATCGGCTCGGCCCGCATTGCCTTTGGCGGCATGGCGGCCACACCGAAACGCGCCACTCAGGCAGAAGCTGCACTGGCCGGAGCTTCAATTGATGATGAAGCGCAGTGGCAGAAGGCCATCTCCGTCCTGGCGCAGGATTACCAGCCGATCACCGACATGCGGGCCAGCGCCTCTTATCGCATGGAGGTGGCAGAGAACTTGTTGCGCAAGGCATTGATTGCGGCGCGCGGCGATGACATCCCACACTTGGGTGCAGCATGAGCACGCTGACCGCCGGGAAGCCCATCGCCCATGACAGTGCCGAGTTGCATGTGCAGGGCACTGCCGCCTACATCGACGACATGCGCGAGCCTGATGGCTGCCTGCATGTGGCACCGGGCTATGCCGCCAAGGGAGCCAAGGGGAAAATCACCAAGCTTGATCTTGAGGCCGTGCGCGGTTTTCCGGGTGTTGTAGCGGTTCTGACCGCCATGGATATCAAGGGCCTCAATGATTGCAGCCCCTCCATCGGCGGCGACCCCATCCTCGCCGATGGTGAAATCAAGTTCCATGGCCAGGTGGTGTTTGCAGTTGTTGCAACAACCCGCGAAGCGGCCCGCCGCGCCACACGCAAGGCCGTCGTTGAGGTTGCGGCGGAAGCGCCTGCTGTTTCCGTCGAAGACGCAATTTCCATGAAGACCGAAGACGTGTTGCCGGACTATGGCTTCACGCGCGGTGACGCCAAAGTTGCCATTGCCAAGGCCAAGCGCAGGGGCAGCACATCGTTCCATGTGGGAGGCCAGGAACATTTCTATCTCGAAGGGCAAGTCGCGCTTGCCATCCCCGGCGAACAGGGCGGCATGGTGGTGCATTCCTCCACGCAACACCCGACTGAGGTTCAGCATTGTGTTGCGAAGATGCTGGCCGTGCCGGATGCCAAGGTGGTTTGTGAGTGCCGCCGCATGGGTGGCGGTTTCGGCGGCAAGGAAAGCCAGGCCGGGCAATGGGCCTGCCTTGCAGCACTGGCCGCGTCTGTCACCGGCAAGCCAGCCAAGTGCCGCCTTGACCGTGATGACGACATGATCATGACGGGCAAGCGCCATGACATGCGCATTGATGCATCCTTCGGCTTCGATGAGACGGGGCGCATCACGGGGGTTGATACGGATTTCCTGTCGCGTTGCGGCTGCTCAGCGGATTTGAGCCAGGGCGTCAATGACCGCACGCTGTTTCATGCTGACAACGCATATTACTATCCCACTCTCTCGCTGCGGTCGCGGCGGCTGTTCACCAATACCGTGTCCAACACAGCGTTCCGCGGCTTCGGCGGGCCGCAAGGCATGGTGTTCGCCGAGCGCATGATGGAAGAGATTGCAGTTCTGACGGGGCTTGATGCGCTGGATGTGCGCAAGCGCAATCTCTACCGGCGCGATTGTAATGTAACGCCCTATGGACAAAAGGTGGAAGACAACATTGCGCCCGATGTCATCGCACAACTGGAAGAAACATCTGACTATCGCAAGCGGCGCAAGGCGGTTGATGCCTTCAATGCCAAGAGCCGGTTGGTGAAGAAGGGACTTTCACTGACACCCGTCAAGTTCGGAATTTCCTTTACCCTCACGCCCATGAACCAGGCGGGGGCACTGGTGCATCTCTACGCCGATGGATCGGTGCAGGTGAACCATGGCGGCACGGAAATGGGCCAGGGGCTATACATCAAGGTGGCTCAAGTCGTTGCAGAAGAATTCGGCATTGGCCTTGACCGGGTGCGCATCACCGCCACGACGACCGACAAGGTGCCCAACACTTCGGCCACGGCAGCCTCGAGCGGCGCTGACTTGAATGGCCAGGCCGTGAAACATGCGTGTGATCAATTGAGAGAACGGCTGCAGCCGGTCGCGGCGAAGCTGCTCGGCGTACCCGCGATGGCGGCCAATCAGATCGTGTTTCGCGAGGGCCGCGCCTTTGCGCCGCAAATGCCTGAGGTCAGCGTGCCCTTCGAGCGCGTGACGCAAGAGGCCTACCTGGCGCAGATCTCCCTCTCGGCCACGGGGTACTACCGCACGCCTGACATCAGCTACGACCGCGCTGCCGGCCGGGGCAAACCGTTTCACTACTTCGCGTTTGGCGCCGCCGTGTCTGAGGTCGAGGTCAACGGGTACACCGGAGAATTTCGGTTGCGCCGGGCCGACGTGCTGC
>CALMEZ010000017.1 GCA_937864985.1 uncultured Alphaproteobacteria bacterium | reverse complement strand
GCGATGAACACTCGCTCGGCTATTTCGACGGAGTTCACGAATACGAGCACGCCGATCCGCGGCAGGGTATCCAACCCGATTGGAACACCTTCGTCTTCAACTACGGGCGCAACGAGGTGCGAAGCTTCCTCTTGAGCAGCGCGATGTTCTGGCTCGATCGCTACCACGCCGACGGCTTACGCGTGGATGCGGTGGCGTCGATGCTTTATCTCGATTACTCGCGCAAGGAAGGCGAGTGGATCCCGAACAAGCATGGCGGCCGCGAAAACCTCGAGGCCATTTCATTCCTGCAGCGCACCAACCATGAGACCTATGGCCAGCACCCCGGCATTGTGACCATTGCTGAGGAATCAACGGCATTCCCAGGCGTTTCGAAACCGACCAGCACCGGCGGCCTGGGCTTTGGTTTCAAATGGAACATGGGCTTCATGCACGACACGCTGCAATACATGAAGCGTGAGCCCATCCACCGCAAGCACCACCAGAATGACCTGACGTTCGGCTTGCTCTATGCGTTTTCGGAAAATTTTGTTTTGCCGCTGTCTCATGACGAGGTGGTGCATGGCAAGGGATCGCTGCTCACCAAAATGTCGGGCGATGACTGGCAGAAATTTGCAACGCTGCGCGCCTATCTGGCTTTCATGTGGGGTTATCCCGGCAAGAAGCTGTTATTCATGGGCCAGGAATTTGCCCAACGCGATGAATGGAACCATGCCCGCAGCCTTGACTGGCACGTTCTGCAATACCCCTCTCACAAGGGCATGCAGACGCTGGTTCGCGACCTGAATGTGCTTTACCGCGAACTGCCTGCCTTGCACGCCCGGGACAATGAACCTGAGGGCTTTGAATGGATGTCAGCCGATGATTCCGAAAATTCGGTGTTCTGCTGGGTCAGGCATTCGGGCGGGCTGGCCCCGCCATTAGCCGTGATCAGCAATTTTACGCCTGTGCCGCGAGAGAACTACCAGATACCCTTGCCAAAGGGCGGAATTTGGCGTGAAGTTTTGAACACGGATTCAAATGTTTACTGGGGTTCGGGGAAGGGAAACATGGGGCACGTCTCGGCTGATCAGGGGCCTATGCTAGGCAAACCTGCTTCAGCGCGGCTCCTGCTACCGCCACTGGCCACGGTATTCTTGCAAGCCGAATAAGAAAAGTAAGTGGGAGACGTAAAGAATGTCGACTAGGCCCGGATCTGCACCCCTCGCCCGTGATGCCATGGCATATGTTCTGGCCGGCGGACGCGGCAGCCGCCTGATGGAATTGACCGACCGGCGCGCCAAGCCTGCTGTTCCCTTCGGCGGCAAATCCAGGATCATTGATTTTGCTTTGTCGAACGCCTTGAATTCTGGCATCCGCCGCATCGGCGTGGCCACGCAATACAAGGCGCACAGTTTGATCCGCCACCTGCAGCGTGGTTGGAACTTCTTCCGGCCGGAACGTAACGAAGGCTTTGACATCCTTCCTGCCAGCCAGCGTGTCTCCGAAGACCAGTGGTATGCCGGCACGGCGGATGCCGTGTACCAGAACCTCGATATCATCCTGACCTACAAGCCCAAGCACATTGTCATTCTGGCCGGCGACCATGTGTACAAAATGGACTATGAGCAGATGCTGCAACAACATGTTGACAGCAAGGCCGACGTGACCATCGGGTGCCTGGAAGTGCCGCGCATGGAGGCGACCGGGTTTGGCGTGATGGCCGTTGACGGCAAAGACCGAATTACGGCGTTTGTCGAGAAGCCAAAGGATCCGCCGGCCGTTCCTGACAATCCTGACGTCGCGCTAGCCTCCATGGGCATCTATGTGTTCGAGACTGAGTTCCTTGCAGGTCTCTTGCGCCGCGATGCGGCAGACAAGAATTCCAGCCGTGATTTCGGCAAGGACATCATCCCTTACATTGTGAACAACGGCAAAGCCGTGGCGCATCGCTTCACCAAGTCTTGCGTGCGCTCGGAGCACGAACCCCAGGCCTATTGGCGCGATGTGGGAACCATTGATGCCTATTGGGAAGCCAATCTCGATCTCACGGATGTATCACCGCAACTCGATCTTTACGACCGCGAGTGGCCGATCTGGACTTACAGCGAAGTCACACCGCCAGCCAAGTTCGTGCACGATCTAGAGGGCCGCCGCGGCCATGCCGTCTCTTCGCTGGTATCGGGCGGCTGCATTGTTTCTGGCTCGTCGATCCGGAGAACGCTCCTGTTTACAAATGTCCGCGCCAATTCCTTCTCCAACCTTGAAGAAGCAGTGGTCTTGCCGAACGTTATTGTTGGCCGCAATTCCAGCCTGAAAAAAGTGGTGATCGACAGCAGTGTCACCATTCCGGAAGGACTGGTGGTTGGCGAAGATCCGGTGCTTGATGCCAAGCGTTTCCGGCGCAGCGACAATGGCGTTTGCCTGATCACACAGCCGATGATTGACCGGTTGGGCTGACCCTCGCCGATGCGCGTTCTTTCCGTCACATCCGAAATGTTCCCGTTGATCAAGACGGGTGGCTTGGCTGATGTCACCGGTGCATTGCCGGGGGCTTTGACATCGCAAGGTGTGACCATGCACACGTTGCTTCCCGGTTATCCGGCTGTGCTCAAGGCAGCAAGCAGCGGGGCAGTGCTGAAGTCCTATGACACTCTGTTTGGTGGTCCTGCACGCCTGCTGCAGGCGAAGGATCTGTTGATCCTTGATGCGCAACACCTCTACAACAGGCCGGGTAACCCATATCTTGGCCCCGACGGCAAAGACTGGCCGGATTCTGCGGCGCGCTTTGCCGCCTTGTCGTGGGTTGCATCCGATCTCGCACGCAACGCGCTGAAGGGTTTGAAGTTCGATCTGGTTCACGTGCATGACTGGCAAGCGGCGCTGACTGCTGTTTACGGACGATATCTGGGTGGACCCAAGACCATCCTGACCGTTCACAACATTGCCTTCCAGGGGCAATTTCCGGCCAGCATTTTTTCTTCGCTGCAGCTTCCGCCTGAGGCCTTCGGCATTGGCGCACTGGAGTATTATGGCAACGTGAGTTTCCTGAAGGGTGGCATTGCCTGTGCCGATGCAGTGACCACCGTTTCCCCCACCTATGCCGAAGAAATCTGCACGCCGGAATTCGGCATGGGGCTGGATGGTGTGATCCGTACACGGATCAATGACCTGCATGGCATCGTCAATGGCATCGACACGGACATCTGGAACCCGTCGACTGACACATTTCTGAATACACGCTATTCGATCGGCGTTCTTGACGCCCGGCAGAAAAACAAGCGGGCACTGGAAAAGCGCATGGACCTGCATGAAGGCGATGGCATTGTTCATGGCATTGTCAGCCGCCTGACCTGGCAGAAGGGGCTTGATGTGCTGGCCAGCGAGATTGACGGGCTGGTAGCGAGTGGCGGCCGACTGGCCGTGGTTGGCACAGGTGAAAGCCAGATTGAGCAAGCCATTTCAGATGCCACCAAGCGTCACCCGGGGCGAGTCGGTGCCGTGTTCGGTTATGATGAAGAGCTTTCGCATCAGGTGCAGGCGGGTGCTGACACCATGCTGGTGCCATCGCGTTTTGAGCCCTGTGGCCTGACCCAGCTTTACGGCTTGCGCTATGGCTGTGTGCCGGTTGTGGCGCGCACTGGCGGGCTTGCTGACACTGTCATTGATGCGAACGCCGCGGCTCTTGCCAGCAATGTGGCAACAGGCATTCAAATCAGTTCTGTGACGCCACATGGCCTGCAAACGGGTTTTGCCCGCGCGACGCGGCTGCACGCCGAGCCCGACATCTGGCAGGGTATCCAGCGCCAGGGCATGGCTCAGGATGTAAGCTGGACACGCAGTGCTTCCCTTTACGCCAATCTTTACCGGTCCCTCCTCTCATGATCAAAACAGTCGCCACCACGCCATTCACCGACCAAAAGCCGGGCACGTCCGGCCTGCGCAAAAAGGTGACGCATTTCAGCCAACCCAACTATGCGGAGAACTTCATCCAATCCGTCTTCGACAGTCTCGAGGGCTTTGCAGGCAAAACGCTGGTGATTGGCGGTGATGGGCGCTTCTACAACAAGGACGTGATTCAAAAGGCGATCCGCATGGCGGCGGCCAACGGGTTTGGACGGGTCATCGTGGGGCAGAACGGACTTCTCTCCACGCCGGCTGCTTCTCATTGCATCCGGCACAACAAGGCGTTTGGCGGACTGGTGCTTTCCGCTTCGCACAATCCGGGCGGGCCGGACGGCGACTTCGGCATCAAATACAACATCGGGAATGGCGGCCCGGCGCCGGAAAAAATCACCGATGCGATTTTTGCCCGTAGCAAAGCGATCACCTCCTACAAGACCAGTGATGCTGAAGATGTGGATCTGAGCAAGATCGGCTCGCAATCCCTTGAGGGCATGACAGTGTCGGTGATTGATACCGTCGCTGACTATGCTGATTTGATGCAGACGCTGTTCGACTTTGATGCGATCCGCGCGCTTTTCAAATCTGGATTCACCATGAAGTTCGATGGCATGTCGGCCATCACCGGCCCCTACGCCACACATATTCTTGAGAACATGCTTGGTGCGCCGAAGGGCACTGTCATGAACGGCGTGCCATTGCCGGATTTCGGCGGCCACCACCCCGACCCCAACCTCGTTCATGCCAAAGACCTGTGCGACATGGTTCTTGCGCCAAATGGGCCGGACTTCGGCGCGGCCTCCGACGGTGACGGTGACCGCAACCTGATTGTGGGCCGTGGCATCTATGTCACGCCATCCGACTCGCTGGCCATCATCGCCGCCAACGCCACCCTGGCACCGGGCTATGCCAAGGGCATTGCCGGCATTGCGCGCTCCATGCCGACGAGCTGCGCAGCCGACCGCGTGGCGCAGAAGCTCAACATAAAGTGTTATGAAACGCCTACTGGCTGGAAATTCTTCGGCAACCTTTTGGATGCCGGTATGGCCACGATTTGCGGCGAGGAAAGCTTTGGCACCGGCTCGAACCATGTCCGCGAGAAGGATGGCGTGTGGGCAGTTCTCATGTGGCTCAACATCCTGGCGCGGCGCAAGCAGAGTGTGTGGCAGATCGTGCATGAACACTGGAAAACCTATGGACGCAATGTCTATACGCGCCATGACTATGAAGAAATTGAAACTGACAAGGCCAATGCCGTGATGAAGCATTTGCGAGACCAGCTGCCGGGCCTGCCGGGGCGCAACGGCATTGCTGTGGCCGATGACTTTTCCTACAGCGATCCGGTGGACCAATCGATGACGCAAGGCCAGGGCATTCGCATCATCTATAACAATGGTTCGCGCATCATTTATCGCCTGTCTGGCACCGGCACGTCGGGTGCGACACTGCGCATCTACATCGAGAAGTTCGAAGCTGATGCATCGAAGCATGACCTTGAGACGCAGGCACAGCTTTCGGATCTCATTGCCACTTCACGCACGCTTTCAAATCTGGTGGCATTGACGGGACGCGTGGCGCCCACTGTCATCACTTAATCTGATGCCTGTTTCCCGTCTTGGTCTGACGTTAGAAACGTCGGGCGCTTCACTTGCAGTCTATTCCCGTCGCGCAGAGAGCATGACGGCCTGCCTGTTTGATGGTGGCCGCGAAATTCGGCGCGTTCCGCTGGCACGTCATGGGGATGACATTTTCTTCGGCACGCTGCCTGAGGCAAGACCAGGCATGACCTATGGCTTGAGGGTGCGCGGTCCATGGGCACCCGAACTTGGGCATAGGTTCGATGACTCTAAACTTCTGCTTGATCCCTATGCACAGCAAATCAACCGGCCTTTTTCCTACACGCCGATGTTGGGCTTGCGCGGCACTGACACGGCGGGTCTCGTTCCGCATGCTGTCATTGCCGCGCCACCGGCCGATTTGCCGCTCCGCACAGCCTCGAAGCCTGACGTCATTTATGAAGTGAACGTCAAGGCATTTTCACAGCGTCATCCGGATATTCCGGAACCATTGCGTGGCACCGTGGCCGCCCTTGCCTGCCCTCCCGCCATCACACACTTTAAGCGACTTGGCATCGACACTATCGAGCTGATGCCGATCACGGCTTGGATCGATGAGCGGCATCTGGCGGCGATCGGCCTGCGCAATGCCTGGGGCTACAATCCCATATCGCTTTTTGCGCCGGATCCGCGGCTTGCGCCCGGTGGATTGCAGGAGGTGCGCGATACCATTGCCACCCTGCATGAGAATGGCTTCAACGTCGTTCTGGATGTTGTGTTCAACCACTCTGGCGAGTCGGACACTGGTGGCCCCACCTTGTCTTTCCGTGGGCTCGACAATGCCGCCTATTATGCCCACCACAATGGCGACCTCATCAACGATACGGGTTGCGGCAACACGTTCGCCCTGAATTGCGAACCAATGCTGAGCCTTGTTCTCGACAGCCTGCGGCATTGGGTTTTAAAGACCGGCTTTGACGGCTTTCGTTTTGATCTCGCAACGGTTCTGGGCCGTGATGGCAATGGATTCAGTGCCTCTGCCCCTCTGCTCAATGCCATTGAGCGCGATCCCGCTCTGTCCACACGCATCATGATTGCCGAGCCCTGGGACATCGGGCCGGGGGGATATCAGCTCGGCCAGTTTCCGCCGCGTTGGCTCGAATGGAACGACAAATTTCGCGACGATACACGCCGGTTCTGGCGTGGTGATGCCTTTTCCACGAATGCGATGGCGACACGGCTTGCGGGTTCATCCGATGTTTTCGCGGGTAAAGGCAACGTAACAAAATCTGTCAACTTCATTGCGGCGCATGATGGCTTCACCTTGCGGGACCTGACGCAATTCACAACGAAGAACAACTTCGCCAATGGCGAAGACAATCGCGACGGCAAGACTGATGAAGTGACCGTGCCGGATGGTAGTCCTGCTGCTTTGCTGACCACGCTTCTGTTATCACGCGGCGTTGCGATGCTGACGGCTGGCGATGAGTTGGGCCGCACGCAACAAGGCAACAACAATGCCTATGCGCAGGACAATGACACTACGTGGCTTGACTGGAAGCAGGCCGATGAAGCGCTGATTGCCGAGACGGCGCGTCTCATCGCCCTGAGAAAATCCCTGTCACTGCCCGATGCATTTCTCGACCCCGCAACCACCCAATGGTTTGACGGCAGCGGCCAGCCGATCGACTGGAACAAGGCGGACAATCCTGTTGTTGTGCTCGAGGCAAATGGGCTTGCCATCCGGCTGGACCGAACTGCCAAGACCGTGACGTGCCGGAAGATCACATAGCTGGGTTAGTTGCCCAAAATGCTGGGCAGCCTGAGCCCGCGTTCCTTGGCGCAGGCAATTGCATCTTCATAACCAGCATCCGCATGACGCCAGACGCCCGAAGCCGGATCATTCCACAGCACACGCTCCAACCGCCGGGCTGCCGCCTCGGTGCCATCTGCAACGATGACGACTCCAGCATGCTGCGAAAATCCCATGCCCACGCCACCACCGTGATGCAGCGACACCCATGTCGCGCCCGAGGCGGTGTTGACCAGCGCATTGAGCAAGGGCCAATCGGAAACTGCATCCGAGCCATCTTTCATGGCTTCGGTCTCACGGTTGGGCGAAGCGACGGAACCCGAATCCAAATGGTCACGGCCGATGACAATCGGCGCCTTCAGTTCGCCTGACTTCACCATCTCATTGAACATCAGGCCGGCGCGGTGGCGATCGCCCAGGCCGATCCAGCAAATGCGCGCCGGCAGACCCTGAAAGGCGATGCGCTCTTTGGCCATGTCGAGCCAGCGATGCAGGTGGGCGTTTTCCGGGAACAGCTTCTTCATGGCTGCGTCAGTCTTGTAAATGTCTTCGGGATCGCCGGAGAGCGCGACCCAACGGAAGGGCCCGATGCCGCGACAGAACAGTGGACGGATATAAGCGGGCACAAAGCCAGGGAAGGCGAAGGCATTTTCAAGGCCCTCATCCTTCGCGACCTGCCGGATGTTGTTGCCATAGTCGAGGGTGGGCACACCGGCATTCCAGAAATCAACCATGGCTGCCACGTGCTTGCGCATCGAAGCGCGGGCCGCCGCTTCGACGGCCTTGGCATCTGTTTCCTGCTTTGCCTTCCATTCGGCGAGCGACCAGCCGGATGGCAGATAGCCGTGCAGCGGATCATGGGCAGAGGTCTGATCCGTCACGATGTCGGGGCGCATGCCGCCCGCCTTCATGCGTTTTACCAACTCGGGGAAAATGTCGGCGGCGTTGCCGAGCAGTCCCACGGACTTGGCTTCCCCCTTCTTTGTCCATTCGGCAATCCTGGCAAGTGCTTCATCGAGGCTGCGCGCCTTGGCATCGACGTAACGGGTGCGCAGACGGAAATCGATGCGGGTTTCGTCACATTCCACGGCAAGGCAGCAGGCCCCGGCCATGACGGCGGCCAAGGGCTGGGCACCGCCCATGCCGCCCAAACCACCTGTCAGAATCCATTTGCCCTTGAGATTGCCGCCATAATGCTGGCGGCCCGCTTCGGCGAAGGTTTCGTAGGTGCCCTGCACGATCCCTTGTGTGCCGATGTAGATCCACGAACCCGCCGTCATCTGGCCGTACATCGCCAGGCCCTTGCGATCGAGTTCGTTGAAATGCTCCCACGTCGCCCATTTAGGGACCAGGTTGGAGTTGGCGATCAGGACACGAGGAGCGTCCACATGGGTGCGGAACACGCCGACGGGCTTGCCGGACTGGACGATGAGCCCGAGCCTGGCGGCCCCGGCCTGCTGCTCGGGCGTCATGGGGATGAACGCGAAGCCCGCGGGCACGGGCGTCGGGAGATCGGCAAACACCAGGCTGGGCAACAGGCTGCTCAACGTCGCCTCCGTGGAAGGGGTCCCGACCCTGGAGAGGGTAGCCCCACCACCCCCGCGGAGACCGGATCTTCCCCCGGGGGACGGCCCCGGGGCGGGGTCAGTGGGCCGCCGTCTCGTGCACGCCCAGGTAGGCCTTGCGGACCTCGTCGGACGCCGCCAGGTCCGAGGCCTTGCCCTCCATCGCGATCCTGCCGACCTCCAGGACATAGGCCCGGTGGGCGACCTTCAGGGCCATGTGGGCGTTCTGCTCGACGAGCAGGATGGTCGTCCCGGCGGCGTTGATGTCGCGGATGATCTTGAAGATGACCTGCACGATCTGGGGGGCCAGGCCCAGGCTCGGCTCGTCCATCAGCAGTAGCTTGGGCCGCGTCAGAAGCGCCCTGGCGATCGCCAGCATCTGCTGCTCGCCGCCCGAGAGGGTCCCGGCGTTCTGGCCCAAGCGCTCGCGGATCCTCGGGAAGAGGCTGAGCGCCCACTCGCGGTCCTTGGCGATCCCCGCCGTGTCACTCCGCGTGAAGGCCCCGAGCTCGAGGTTCTCCGCGACCGTCATGTTCGCGAAGATGCCGCGGCCTTCGGGGCAGTGGACCAGGCCCAGGTGCACGACCTCGTGCGGGGCCATCCGCGTGATGGGCTTGCCCATGAACTCGATGGACCCCGAGACGGACCGGATCAGCCCCGAGACGGACCGGAGGGTCGTGGACTTGCCGGCCCCGTTGCACCCGATGAGGGTCACGACCTCGCCCTGCTTCACCTCGAGGGACACGCCGTGCAGCGCCCGCACCGCCCCGTAGTTGACGACCAGATCCTTGACGACGAGCATCGCGGGCCTCCCTCAGTCCGTCCCCAGGTACGCCTCGACGACCTTGGGGTCCTCCTGCACCTTGGCCGGGGGACCCGCCGCGATCGTCTGGCCGAAGTTCAGCACCGTGATCTGCTCGCAGAGGTTCATGACCACGCCCATGTCGTGCTCGATCAGCAGGATCGCGAGGCTGAAGCGGTCGCGGATCTGCAGGATCAGCTTCCGCAGCTCGATCTTCTCCTGCGGGTTCATCCCCGCCGCCGGCTCGTCCAGCAGCAGGACCTTGGGCTCCGTCGCGAGCGCCCGGGCGATCTCGAGGCGTCGCTGGTCCCCGTAGGGCAGGTTCTTGGCCTGCTCCTCGGGCCGCCCGTCGAGCCCGAAGATCTTGAGCAGCTCCATCGCCCGCTCGCGGATCGCCGCCTCCTCGCCCCGGTGAAGTACGCTTCGCAGGATCGACCCCGCCAGGCTGTGCCGCACCCGCAGGTGGCAGCCCAGGCGTACGTTGTCGAGGACCGACAGCTCGCCGAAGAGCCGGATGTTCTGGAAGGTCCGCGACATCCCGAGCTGCGTGATCCGCCAGGGCCTCGCCCCGCACACGCTCCTGCCGCCCAGCCTGACGTCCCCGGTGTCGGGCCGGTACACGCCGGTCAGCAGGTTGAAGCAGGTCGTCTTGCCCGCCCCGTTGGGGCCGATCAGCCCCTGCAGATCCCCGGGGCGGATCGAGAGGTTGAAGTCCTGCACGGCCTTGAGGCCGCCGAAGGACTTGTTGACCCCGGTCACTTCCAGGATCGGGGCGGCGGAGGCCGAGTTGGGGGGCGTGCTCATCGGCCACCCCCCGCCTTGACCTTGCGGAAGACCTCGCGCCAGAGCGACCGCTCCCAGATCTCCCGCACGCCCAGCAGCCCCTGGGGCCGCAGGATCATCATGAGGATGAGCGCCAGGGCGAACATGACCATCCGGTACCGCCCGAGGTCCACGCTCTTCTGCTGGGCCCAGACCGCCAGCACGCTCAGGACGATGGTCACCACGCCGCCGACGATGAAGACCTTGGCCAGACCCGCGGAGCGGCCGGCCGCCCGCAGGGCGAAGGTGCCGATCACCCCCAGGGCCACCGCGCCCAGCCCGTAGGGCCACAGGCTCGCCAGGAACTCCGGCGTGCGGAGCATCTCGGGCAGGACGGTGACGATCCCGGCGGCGAGGGCGGCCCCCGAGATGGACCCCAGCCCGCCCAGCACGACCATGATGATGATGTCGAAGCTCTTCTGGAACCCCAGCTCCCCCGGGTTGAGCTGCACGCCCGACGTGTGCGCGAACAGCGCCCCCGCCACGCCCGCGAAGAAGGCCGACACCACGAACGCCCGCACCTTGTACCGCGTGGTGTCCACGCCCATCGCCTCGCTGGCGATCTCGTCCTCTCGGATCGACAGGAACGCCCGCCCGTAGCTCGACGCCTTGAGCCGATGCGCCACCACCAGCGTCAGCCCCGCGAACAGGAACACCCAGAACAGGTTCGTGTAGAACGGCAGCCCCGTGAACCCCAGCGACCCGCCCACGAACCGCGGCCACTGGTGCACGGGCACCTGGTTGATCATCGCCGCGGAGATCGAGTCGTACTCGGCGGCCCCGTGCCACGCCGCGATGGTGCCCAGGTGCTCCGTCGTGACCTCGTCCCCGACCGCCAGGGTGGTGCTCGTCTGGCTCTGGATGATGACGCGGACGATCTCCCCGAACCCGAGGGTCACGATGGCGAGGTAATCTCCCTTGAGGCGCAGGCTGGGCAGCCCCACCAGGTACCCGCACGCCGCCGACGCCAATCCCCCCGCCAGCGCCGCCGCCAGGAACAGCAGGTCCGCACCCGTCGCCCAAGGCAGAGAAGCCCCTCGCCGCGCCGGATCGAGCATCGTGCTGATCGCCCCCCCGTGCACGCCCGCGTCCCCGTACAGGCGGAACGATCCGTAGTACACGAGCGTGGCGGCCACGTACGCGCCCACCAGCATGAACGCCGCGTGCCCCATCGAGAACTGCCCCGTAAAGCCGTTCACCATGGTCAAGGACACGGCCAGGATCACGCTCGTCCCCACGTCCAGG
>CALMEZ010000016.1 GCA_937864985.1 uncultured Alphaproteobacteria bacterium | reverse complement strand
GATCGCCTCGATCTCGTAGGGGGTGGTCTGGTAGATCTCGTTGATCCAGTTGCCGAACAGCAGGTGGGCGTGGCTGCGCCAGCGGTTTTCCGGAACCATTTTCGGGTTGTCGCCCGGATAATAATGGGCGGGCAAGGCGATCGGCTTTTGGGCCGCCACGTCACGCTCATATTCCTCGGCGAGCGAGCGTGTATCATATTCAATGTGGTTGAACATGTAGAGCGAACGGTGCGGCGCATCGTTGATGAGGCACAGGCCCATCTCATCGGATTCCATCAGCACCTCTAGTCCGGCGTTGCCTGGCAATTCCTTGCGGCGCACTTCAGTCCAACGTGAGACAGGCATTGAGAAATCATCAGAGAAGCCGCGAAGGTAGGGCGAGGCCGGATTGAGATTGCGGTGACGATAGACACCGAAGGCTTTGGCGGGGAGCGAATGCTTGGGCACTTTATGGAAGTGATAGAGCGCTGCCTGGGCGGCCCAGCAGATGTTCATGGTCGAGTGCACGTTGGTCTGCGTCCACTCGAAAATGGCAGACAGTTCCTTCCAGTAGGTCACGTCTTCGAACGGCATCAGTTCAATGGGCGCGCCGGTGATGATGAAGCCGTCGAAGCGCTGGCTGCGGACCTCTTCCCACGGATCATAGAAAGCCAGCATGTGATCTTGCGACGTGTTCTTCGAGGTGTGGTTGGTAATGCGGATCAGCGACAGGTCCACCTGCAGCGGCGTTGCCCCGACAAGGCGCGCAAACTGGGTTTCGGTCTTGATCTTGTTCGGCATCAGGTTGAGAAGTCCGATGCGTAGCGGCCGGATATCCTGTCGGCTGGCGGTGGCCTCTGTCATCACCATCACGCCTTCCTGTTCAAGGATGCGGCGCGCGGGCAGTTCATTTGGAATTCGAATGGGCATTGGAAACTACTTGTGTTCGATTGCGTTGGCGACGAGCTTCAAAAAGCCGTCTTCGGTCTTAACATCAGGGATGTCACGCATTCGAACCGTGTAGCCGAAGTTTTCGGCGATCTTGCGGTAGAGTGGCAGGCGGTGATGCAGCAATTGTTCAAAGCCCCACACGGCAAAGCCATCGGGGTCAACCTCGTTGTCGTCGTTGATCTTGTTGAGTGTTTTGTACTCAACCCATTTCGCGTCGAGAAAGGCTGGTTGGTAATACATGGGCTTCGGATTCTTGCGGAAGCGCTCCACCAGCATCTTGGTATGCTCAGCGGTGCCCTCAATGTAGAGCAGAAGTGTGGACTGGGCGAGAATCTTGAGCACCGGGTCATTAAGATTGTCGGGGTCAACCACTTCGCAGAGGCTGCCACCCGAGTCGCAGATGAAGTGTTCGCATTGATAGATGTCGTGGCTGCGGCGAATGAATTCCGGCACGTCTTGCAGGGAGCGGATTTCTGCTTCGCGGTGCTCGGCTTGACGGCGCTTGTATTCCGTGAACGGGATTCCGCCCTTCGCCGGGTCGCCCGGTTTGCCGAGGTAGGTTGAAAGCGGCGCCAGGTTGTCGAACGAGATATTGGAGCGGATGTAGATCGAGTCCGAGCGCAGGAGGTCGCGCAGGAACGGGTTCTTCATGGCTTCGCGCTTGAAATTGTCGACGATGTGTTCGTCCATGTAGCGCGTGCCAATGCGGTAATCGACGGAATACTGAAACCAGCCGGACTCCATGAGCAGGCTTGCCAGCGTTGTTTTGCCGACGCCGGACATGCCAAGCACGGTGACGGCCTTGCGGGGCAGGGTGGTGAATTGTTTTGCAGTCGAAAAGTGCATGGGCAGTGCTTTAGCGGAGGAGTGCAGCCACTGCAAAGGGTCTAGAAATCCTTGGTCAGGCGGAAATCAACGGATTCCGAGTCATAGTCGTAGACCTTCAGATTGCTGAAGTTCTTGACGAGGGTGAATTCCACCGAAGGCGCGAAGCCGTAGATGTTCCAGTCGCGCTTGACGAGGCCCAGCGAGCCAATCAAGCGTGTGTCCTTGCGGAAGGCCTGGCCCAGCACATTGTAGGCGTCAAACTCGGAACGTTGTGCCTGTGTGTCGAGATTGACGGTGATGCCGTGTGGCAATTCCTTATAGAAGCCCATGCCAGCGTACCAGGTTCTGTAGGAATAGGGGTCGAACTTGGACTTGATGCGGTTGTAGCCGACAGACGCGGTTGAATTGAAACTGGAATCGAAGGCGTGGGTCCAGCTTAAGTCCGTGAATACCGCCCAGCCGTTTATCGGTTTGGCATCGGGATATTTTCGTTCTTCGTAACGAACCGTTTCCGCGAGGGTGTCGCGCTGCGTGATCCTCACCGACGTGCCAATGCGCGGGCCGAAGGAGTAATAGGACATGCCGCTCCAATCCTGCTTCAGGTCCTGGCTTGCGACAACACCAAGGCCGATGCTGGAGCGGTCGTCGTAATAGCGCAGCTCGGCGAACTGGCTGAGTGCGAAGCTGTCGAAATCCTTGTCAGTGTAGAGCCTGGCGTTGGCGCCGCCTGCCACGATGGCCATCAGGTGTTCGCCCAGGCGCTTGGAATAGGCGGCGTTGAAGCCGACTTCGCTGCCAAGGCCGCTTTTCTTGCGGTTCTGCTTGCTGATGTCGCCGTCCAGCATCTCGTCCGCAAAAATGTTGTAGACCTTGGTGGTGCTGTGGCTCGAACCGTTGTTGACGTTGGTCGACGGGGCCAGCGACATGTAGGCGCTGAAGCGATAGGGGCGGTTTGCATCAATGCGGTCAATGAAGGCACGGATGTTGGACGCCACCTGTTCATTCGGGGCCTCTGCTTCCAAAAGCTGCAAGTGGTGTTTGGCGCTGTCGTCTTCACCCATCTCGACAAGTGTTTGTGCGAGGTCGGAGCGCACCAGTGTGAGCTTGGGATCATCGGCCAAGGCGGCGCGGAACTTGGCCACCGCCCCCTTGTTGTCCTTGCGACCTCTGAGAATCAGCCCTTCAATATAAAGCTCGCGGTCCTTGGCATATTCACCTGTCAGCGGATAGCGCTGCAGCAGCGTGTCAGCCAATTCATGCTGGCCTTGCTTGGCAAGCGCAATCAACAGCCGGACGCGCACACCTTCGGTGGCTTTTTCATAGGCGGCGGTTTGCGCTGCATCAGGCTCGGTGTTGCCAGCTGCTGACGGGTTTGATGCCAGCAGCGAAACTCCAATCGCCATCGCAAACAGAAAAGCGCGACCGAAGGCGCGCTTTTCGATTTTTTTGCGTGGGGAAGATCCCATTCGCGCGGCAGTCCTTATTGAACGTGGAACAAGCCGCTCATGGTGATGAAGCCACGGCGGTCGTCGTTGATCGAGATGTCGCCGCCGGTCGGGTCAGGTGTCACGCCTTCAAGGTTGAACACGCCCGTCACTTCGTTCGCGGCGCCACCGAAGAAGGCTGCATAGAACGGGTTCACGGTTTCGTTGGTCACCCAGCCGCTGTTCGGGTCCATGGTGGCGGTACCCGTAATGTAGTTGCTGTCTGTGGCATTGTTGCCCGTTGGCAACCCGCCAGGTGCCGTTCCTCCGGGTACGGCCGGCACGTTGCTGGTGATGGTGCCATCCAGGAAGGTGTGGACGTTCATGAAATTGGCCCAGTTCGGGTCTTTGTTTGGCAACGCTGTCCAGGCGGCGGAACCGGCTTGAGCCGTGCGATTGGCGCTCGGGTTGGCATCAACATACCAGAAACCGGTTGCCGAGTTGAGTGTTGCCCAGCCCATCCAGATTTTGGGATCGAGATCAGCATGGAAAGCGCCAGTGCCAAAGTTGGCCTGCGCCGTTGCGGTGCCGTAAATGCGCCACAGGTTGTTGTGGGAAACAGTCTGGCCGGATGATGGATCGTCTGCGAAGTTCCAGGTCTTGGCCGTTGCCGTGAAATCACCCGCGTAATTCACTGTGCCGGCGGTTGGCATTGCGGCGGCGGCTGTCTTGGTGCCGCCGAATGACCAGGCCTGGTGGCCGGCTTCACCGCCGCTGGTGATGTCGCGGTATTGCGTGCCGTAGCTGTTGGCCCAACTCCAGACCTGCAGTGTTTCGTCGGCAGACGATCCGCTGGCGTTATAGGAGAGTGCGCGATATTCCTTGTAGCTGCCGCCCAGGTGCCTCTTCGGAACAAGTGGTTCGACAGCATTCGATCCGAAGACATATTCCTTCATGTTCTTCGGAATGGGCCATTGGTTGTTGTTGGCCGTCTTTGTGTCAATTTCGATCTTTGCAGTGTTTGGCGAGCCTGCGACGAGTGTCAGTTTTGATAGACCCGGTGTGGCGACAGCGCTCTTCAGCTTCGAGCTTTCAAGGATGAGCGTTGTGTCACCGGTGGAGTAGCTGGTGGTGTTACCCGTATTCGTGCCGCCCGTGCCGACGCCAGTGCCGCCTGTGCCACCCGTTCCTCCGGTGCCGCCCGTACCACTGGTGCCACCCGAGCCCGAGCTTGTCCCACCTGTTGGCACCGTGCATGATACACCGCAAACCGACAGGCTTGCCGCCGAGCTCATCAGAGAACTTGAGCTGCTACCACTGCTCCCTCCTGCGCAAGCTGCCAGAGAAACCGACGAAGCAAGGATTGCAAGCAATGACAAATGACGCATGTGAACAGCCCACTGAATTCAGATTGCTTAAAATTGCACTGGAGGCTCTAATTTTGCGTTAAGCTTATTGGAAATTGAGGAGTTCGGATTGACACATGACGTTAAGATTCCATTAAGCTGGTATGAGGCGACTGCACAGCGCGGCGCGGCAGCCGATCAGGTGCAGGGCCGTCTCGTCGTGGATGCTTGTGTCATTGGTGCTGGCCTTGCAGGTCTCACCACAGCACTTGAATTGGGCCGCAAGGGCAGGCGCGTTGCGCTGCTTGAAACATCACGCGTTGGGGCAGGTGCCTCAGGCCGGAACGGCGGCTTTGTTTCAAACGGTTTTGCGCTGGGCCTAGATGGCGTTGCGGCGCGGGCGGGAGAACAGGCGGCAAGCGCACTCTATGAATTGTCGAAGCAAGGCACTGAGTATGTACGTGCGCAGGTCAAGGCCCTTTGCCCTGCGGCGCATATGGGAGATGGCTGGCGTGTTGCCATCCGTTACCAGGACAATGGCGGCTTGAAAGCCTATGGTGAAACCTTGGCAAAGAAAGCCGGCGAGGATGTGCACTACAGCCCGGTTGCCGAGACGCGCAGTTATTTGAACAGCGCACGCTATTTCGACAGCCTTTATTTCCCGCATGCCTTTCATATTCACCCGCTGAACTATGCATTGGCATTGGCGAAGGAGTGCTTGCGGAACAATGTGACTGTGCATGAGAACTGCAAGGCACTCTCTGTTACAAAGGAGGGGACGGCTTTTCGTGTGGTGACAGCTCATGGTGACGTCGTGGCGCGAGACGTGGTTTTCTGTGTTTCGGCGATTGATACCAGCTTGCACCATCCGACTGGCCGCGCGCTGCTGCCAGTTGCGACATATGTGGCGGTGACTGAACCGTTGCAGGAGCAGTCAGCGATCAAGACGCGGAGCGCCATTTCCGACACGCGGCGCGCCGGCGATTATTACAGACTGATCAATGACAACAGGATCCTGTGGGGCGGGCGCATCACCACCCGGATCAGCGAACCTATCCGCCTGGCAGAGGAGATGCGCGGTGACATGACGTCAAGCTATCCCCAGCTGGGGCGGCCGCGCATTGATTTCGCCTGGGGCGGGCTCATGGGATATGCCCTGCACAAGATGCCGCTGATCGGCCGCGACCATGACGGGTTGTGGTTTGCCACGGGTTTTGGAGGCCACGGATTGAATACCACCGCGATGGCGGGCCAGCTGATTGCCAATGCGATTGCCGGTGAGCAGGATGATTACCGCCGCTTCAGCGTGTTCGCGCCGCAGTTTGCCTTTGGTCCCCTAGGCCGCCTTGGCGTGCAGGGCAGCTATTGGTACATGCAGGCGCGTGACCGGCTGGATGAAGCGCGCAAGCGCTGAAACCGGCAACCCATGCCACGCCACATTGAGGCGGAAAAGCAGCGAAATATGGCTGTTTTTCAAAGCTTGCCCCTCCCATCCCGGATGGCTATAAGCCCGCCCAGTTTCGGGAGAGAACTGAATGTCTTCGATTTTGGATTCGGATTACAAGCCGAACGACAATGAGCCGTTCATGAATGAGCGGCAGGTTGAGTATTTCCGGGCCAAGCTGCTTGCGTGGAAAGACGAGATCCTCAAGGAAAGCAAGGAAACGATCGGGCATCTTCAGGAGGAGAACCATATTCTTCCTGATATCGCAGACCGTGCATCTTCAGAATCGGATCGCTCGCTTGAGCTGCGTACGCGTGACCGCCAGCGCAAACTGATTGCCAAGATCGATGCCGCCCTCAAGCGCATCGTTGACGGCACCTATGGCTATTGTGAAGAAACCGGCGATCCGATCAGCCTGAAGCGGCTGGACGCACGCCCTATCGCCACGCTGTCCATCGAAGCGCAGGAGCGCCACGAGCGCCGCGAGCGCGTTTATCGGGACGATTGATCCGTCATTTTGGCGCGGGCCTGATCGAAGAGGTTTTGTGACGAGGCGGCAAGAATATTGCCGCCTTTTTCAGGTCCGGCGCTGGACCACGTGCCGACGACGCCACCGGCCCCGGTGATGATGGGGATCAGGGCGGCGATGTCATAAACCTGCAGGCCTGCGTCCATGGCGATATCCAGGTGCCCGGCTGCGAGCAGACTGAAGAAATAGGCATCCCCGCCATAGCGCACCGACTGCACCGAGGCAGACAGAGTTTCGAAGCCGGTCTTGTCAGCATTCTTGTAGAGGTGCGGCGACGTGGTGCCGATGCTGGCCTGTGATAGTGGTTTTTCGGCCCGTACCTGAATGGCCTGGCGCACACCGCGATGCTCCAGCCAGCTGCCCTGCGGGTTGCCAAAGAACGTGTCGCCGACAAAAGGCTGGCACATGACCCCAAGCTTTGGCACGCCATCTTCGTAGAGACCAATTAATATGGCCCAGGTAGGCAGGCCAATCACAAAGGACCGCGTGCCGTCGATCGGATCAAGAATCCATGTCAAGGCTGATGCGCCGGTTTTCGTTCCGTATTCCTCACCGATGATGCCATGGGAAGGATAATGCCTTTCGATCAGTTGCCGGATGGCCCGTTCACCCGCCCGGTCCCCTTCGGTGACGGGATCCCAGGTTTCATGCGGTTTCACATCGACAGGGGTGTTTTGGCGGAAGTGGGGTAGAATTTCCTGTGCCGCAGCCTGCGATAGGCGAAGGGCGAAGTCCGTGAGTTCGGTCCAATGGTCTTTGGTGGGCATGATCACTCGAAATGAATGGCGGTGTCGCATTTGCCGGGATTCAGGCGGTTTTGTCGACTGTGTTGTTGAGGTCGCTCACGGAAATGATGCAGCGCACCATGGGATAGATGTTATGCGCAATTTGCATGGGTTGAAAGAGAAGTCGGGAGGATTCAAAAAACATCATTGTTACAATGGCTTGCGCATAACATTAGCCGTGTACGATGCTAAATGATCGATTTTGAGCGAATCCATGGTTATTTTCGCTCTTGAAATAATCAACAAGGGATGCCAATTAGGGTTCGTGAGCTTGAGGACGAGAGTTCTCCCTCACTGCCCTTTTTGGGCGTTTCCTCCCTAGACTTGGGCCGGACACGCGAGTGATCCGGCCTATTTTTTTATTCCGCTGCCTGTTCATGAATTTCAGGCACCCCCCAGTTTTCCACTTCTTGGCATATTTTTTTCAATGTTAAATCAATTACTTGCTTGAGATGATGGAAGCTCGGGCCAAGTGCCTTGGTGTTTTCATTCATATAGAGGGAACGGTTAAATTCGATCTGCAGGGCATGGCGGCCAAGGCGCGGTTTGCCATGGATCTCGGTAATATAGCCGCCGGCATAGGGTTTGTTGCGTTGCACACAAAGCCCTGCCGCAACCAACGTCTGTTCTGCGATTTCGACAATGCTGGCATCGCAAGCGTTCCCATGCCTGTCGCCAAGAGCCACATCTACAGACATGGAGCCCCAACTGCTGCTGTGCACGATTGCCGCGGAAGAGGGCATGGAATGGCAATCGACCAACAGAACGTGGCCAGTGGCACCATGGGCCTCGTCCAGCAAGGCCGCGAGGGTGCGGTGGTAGGGGCGGTAGATTGATTCGATCCGGTGGAGCGCATCCGTCAGTGACAGAGGCTGGGCATAGATCATGTGATTGTCGCCTACTGTCTTGGGAATGGTGCCCAGCCCGCTGGCGACACGCGGCGATGAGGTGTTCATGTAGGATGGCAGGCGTTCGCGGAACATGCGCGCATCAAACTCATAGGGTTCTCGGTTGAGGTCGAGGTAACTCCGCGACAACAGGACCCTCATCAATGGCGCGCCAAGATCAAGGCAGCCGCTGAACAGCTGATCGACGTGGCAATCCTCGGACATGTGCAGCATGGCCGGAGGCAGGTTCGACATCTCCGCAAAACCATCAGGCAGGATACTTCCGCTGTGCGGTGAATTGCAAACAACGGGCACGGTCCATTGCCCCGGCGCCATGATTTCGAACCAGGGTTTCTTGCTTTCTGCCGATTCTGCATGTGCGAGCACGGGCAAATCACTCCTGCTTTTGATTTCAGCTTGAAACGGCCGGCATGTCCAGTGTCTGGCATTCACGTCGTGTTTACTCGTAACTTGTTAACCTCGCGATGGCTTTCCGGCGATGGCAATTGACCCGGAGTGCAGGCCGCTGCATTGTGAAAACACGGGATGATTTGAACTTGACTGGCTCCATGGCGCGAATACTGCTTGCTGAAGATGACGAGGATCTGCGGCGCTTTCTGGTGAAAGCGCTGGAGAAGGCCGGTCACACGGTCACGTCTTTCGGCGAGGGCGCCAGTGCTTTTGAACAGGTGAAGCAGGAGACATTCGACCTGCTGCTGACGGATATTGTCATGCCGGAAATGGATGGCATCGAACTGGCGCGCCGCGCCGCCGAACTCGATCCGGCCCTGAAGATCATGTTTATCACCGGCTTTGCGGCCGTTGCCCTGAACCCGGATTCCAAAGCGCCGAAGGAAGCAAAGGTTCTCTCCAAGCCGTTCCATTTGCGTGATCTGGTTGATGAAGTGAACCGCCTGATGGCCGCCTGATGCGGTTCCTGGGCGCTCTCAGCCCACACTTGCAATTCGCGAATTTGCCCCCTATAGCCACCGTCACCGCAGTCAACGTGGGTGGTTAGCTCAGCGGTAGAGCACTACCTTGACATGGTAGGGGTCACAGGTTCGATCCCTGTACCACCCACCATTTTCCTCCCCCTCTACTGGACTGTCTTCCTCAGAAAAAACAGGCAGAGTTCTCTGGCGCGCTGCGACGACAGCACGGTTGGATCAATGCTCTGTTCCAGCCACAGGCCATCGACCAAGGAGATGAACGAGGTTGCGACCTCATAACTATCCACTGTTGTGCCGCGTGACTTTCCAATGATGGAAATGGCGCGGGCAACGCCTTCCCGGTACATCGCATAGTGTTTGCGGTGCTCTGCCCTGAGAGAAGGATTGATGGCGATTTCCGCCCACAGGGCAAGCCAAACATTGAGGTGCCTGACATTTATGATTGCATCCGACAGGAGCGTGTCGACCAGCGCTTCGATAGTTGCATTGCCGAAGTCGAGCGAATGAAGATTGGCCAACACCTTGTCATAGATGGTTGAGTAGACGGCGGCCAACAGAGCATTTTTCGAACCAAAATGATGTGAGATCAGCCCGCGCGAGGTGCCAGCCTCACGGCAGATGTTGTCAACAGTAAACCCCTGAATACCGTCCTTGGCGAGGCATTCGATACTTGCTTCAATAAGCCTCGCCCGGCGCTCATCCGCCGTGACACGCTGGAACTTTGCTCGTGATTTTGTGCCGGAATTCATGACGGATTGACGGGCGCGGAGCTGATCACCCCGCGCCACTTTGTATCAGACCTTGGTGAACATGGTTGGGTTGGGGTGCCCGTCCGCCAAAATGACAGGCTTGAGATTGTCGTCATGTATGGCAAGGAACGGTTCGAAGCAAATGAAGATGAAGCCGCCTGAATCTTCCATCAAATCCTCCATCTTGTTGAAGATGGCTTTGCGCTTGTCGTCATCCTGTTCGACAAGACCTTGCTGATAGAGGTCTTCGAACTCCTTGCTGTCGAAGAATGACCAGTTGTAAACGCCGATCTGATCCGGCCGGAACCACACCAGGTTTTCAGTTGGGTCAATGCCACCCGCGAAGTTCATCAACGCAAGTTCCATCGTTTTGTATGTGTCACCCTTGGTCTTGTCCCCCAGGGCCCAGTATGACGCATCTTCCGTTGGCTGGATTTCAATGGTGATTCCGGCTTCAGCAAGATTGGACTGGATGATCTGGGCAATGGCTT
>CALMEZ010000015.1 GCA_937864985.1 uncultured Alphaproteobacteria bacterium | reverse complement strand
AGTGAAGCTCTCGAACTTGAACGGTCCGGTGCCGATCGGCTTGCGCGCCCAGTCCAGCCAGCTCGCCGCCTCCGCAAAGGCCCGTCGCGACAGGATCGAGCCGGTGTTGCGCGTGAGGCGCCCCTCCAGGGTGACGTCCGGCGTTCGGTTCACGAAGCGGATCGTGCCGCGATCGACGATTTGAATGTGCGAAAAGCCCGGATACGCCGCGCGTGCGATCGCCGGCGCTTCCGGCGGCGGCACCTTGGTGCCGGCACCGGCGGTGTTGCTGACGAACATGCCGGTCGAGCCCACCGTGCTGCCCGACCACATGCGATCGGGGCCGAAGCTGAAGGCGACATCTTCTACCGACAGGATATCCCCGTTGTGCAGGCGAACGCCGTCGCGCAGCGTGAGCTCGAGCGTGGAGTGGTCAATGCGCTTCCAGGCCGTTGCCAATGCGGGCTTCGGACGGAGATCGCCAAGCCAGTCGAGATCGATCAAGGTCTCCATGATGGGATAGAAGCTGCGCTGTCCGACATTGGACTGTTCGCGCATCGGCTCCAGCGTGTTCGATGTCGAGATTTTCTGGACTGCGACCGTTGCTGAAGTTGCAGTGTTGTAGGTGTTGGTGAGCACACAGGTGATCTGGGCTGCGGCCTTGACGTTGGCAGCGGGGATTGTGACGACATTGCCTGCAAGCGTTCCAAAGCTTGCAGGGTTGCCCGTGATGGCCGCATTGGCGTCGGTGCAGGTAACCGATGACGCCGTGAAATTGGTGGCGGGCGTTTCTGTAAGAGTGACAGCGGTGTTGAGGGCGGTGACGTTGATCGCTGTTGGTGCGGCGGGCGTTGCCGTGTTGGTGGCTGTGGTGGTGATGGCGGCTGGTGTGGAGGCGAGGTTGGTCGAGGTGAAAGAGAACGGACCGCCAATGGCGCCAGACGTGATTTTCTGCAGCTTCACGGTTGCGGGCTTTGCGGTGTTCGTAAACGTGCAAGCGACGGCATCGCCGTAGGTTGTTGAGCCGATGTTATAGCTGGTGACGGGTTGGTTGGACGGCAAGACGGTGGGTGAACCGTTTGCACCGTTGGTGCAGTTCAGGTTGGTTGTATATTGGTTCAGGTTGCTGACACTGCCCACGGCCATTTGCTCGCTGACCGTGGTGGCGATGCCGGATGACAGCGTCGCCACTGCGGCGGTGAAGGGACCAGCGCCGGTGCCGGTCGAAGTGGCGGTGGCCACCGTCGAGCCATTGCTCGTAGCTGTAACTTTGTAGGTGAATTGATCAGCCGCATTGGCGCGCGTACCGCTGATCGTCTTGTTCACTGAGATGGTCGAGTACTGGACAGCGATCATCACGCCTTGCAGGCCGCCTGCGACCAGCTGCACGGTTACTGTGCTGGGGCTGAGGCTGCCGACGATGTATGCGCCGACCGTTCCGGCCACGCCTGTTTCCTTGAAGGTCGCCGTGCCTGCGCCCGTGATCGTGGGGTATAATGCGCCGGAAATCGGATCGACCTGATCAACGATCGACCAGGTTCCACCGTTGGTGGTGTAGGTGAGCGATTCACCGTTGTTGGTCGACTCGGCGTCGGCGACAACGAACTTGTACTGGCCTGTAGCAACGACGCCATTGGGAGGCGTCACCTGTATGTTGGAGAAGGTGAGATTCACCGTGCCGCCAGCGGTGGTGTAGAGGATGGGCTTGCCCGGGATGCCGAGGAAGGCCGTGTTGCCGGTGGCGGCGCCGCTCCAGGCGGGGGCGGCCACGGCGGTGATGGCGTTGCCCGTCGAATTTCCTGAAAGTGTAAACGACAGTGTGGAGCCGTCGGACAATATGATCGAAAACGGCTGGCCACCGCCGAAGGCGGTGGCATTGACGTAGCTCGTCATGTCGATCCAGCAATAGGTTTGCCAGGATGGCGGCGCTGTGCCGGCAGAGGTGGCCGGCGCGCAGGTCGCCGAATGGGCGGCTGAGGCAAAACCAAGCAGAAGCAGGGCCCACGCCATGAGCGCGAACCTCGCCAACATGCGTAGCAGTACGTGCAAACGAACGTCCATCAACCACACCAAACAGAAGTTTGGAGTTACGTCGGTATGGTTAGCCGGAGGTTAATTTGGCGGTTTGGACCGGGTTGCCAAACGCAACCTATTTCAACCAGATCGGATTGCTCCAGGCGCGCTTGCCCTGGTTGTCGATGGCCGTGACGCGGATCCAAGGGCTTTTCTTTTCCAGCAGCCATCCCGTTTCGAGTTTTGACAGATCGAATTCAGCCGAGGTGATGGCGCGGCCGGTGCGCACGCAGGTGCGGGAATTGCCACAAACGACGGTGATGCTGTCGACCGGGGATGTTTCGATGGAGATCGTCTTGCGATCGAGTCGGATGTCGTGCAGCAGCGGACCTTGCGATGAGTAGTGATGACCTGCCTTGAGGGCGGCAAGCAGCGCGTCCGGATCCAGGCTTTCAGCTTTCACATGCACCCAGCCACCGAAATAGTCCGGCGTTTTGAAGTGGGCATCGTCGGTGGCAATGGCTGTGAGGTGATGGCCTTCGTTCAACAGCTGGTCGAGAAGATATGCACCTTCTCCAAGGTCATTCTCGATGGCGCAGCCGTGGTTATAGATCTCGACGGCATGGGCAAAGGACAGGGCGCGGCCATCTTCAATGGTGTATCGCGACCAGGAGGGATGGGCGATGGCAACAAAGGCGCCGCCTTCGATGGCGCGCTTGGCGATTTGAGGTCCGGTTTCACCCTTGGCGGCCGGTGCAAAATCCAGCGGCAGGCCAGCCGCCACAATGTGCCAGAGTTCGCCTGCAGACGTGACGGGAGCATGCAATTCGGCCCCGATGATCGTGGTGAAGTCGTTGCCGCGCAGGTGGCGTGTATCTGCGATTGGCCATTTGAAGTGCTGCACGAAATGTTCGGACATCATGACGAAGTCATAGCCCACGGTTTTGTAGCGGGTGACCACATCATCCAGCGCCAACGCGCCATCCGACAAATTGGAATGGGTGTGCAGGTTTCCGCGCCAGAAGCGGCCGGGCAGGGAGAAGGGGGCGATGGATGGCATCAGAGGCTCATTTGCATGCCGAGTTCGACAACCCGGTCAGGTGGAATGCGGAAAAATTCGATGGCGCGGGATGACTGGTTGGCAAGCATGATGAAAATGCGCTGTTGCCAGAAGGGCATGGGGGCGCGCGGCGACAGGCGGATGGCACGCCGGCCAAGGAAATAGCTGGCTTGGCGCGGATCGATCTCAAGCCCGTGGGGAGCACAGGCGCGCAGTGCGGCCGGGACGTCGGGCTGTTCCATATAACCGAACTGCGCCTCAACGAACCACGCGCCAAGCGGGCCCTGACGCACGCTGACGCGTTCGCCTTCATGTCGTGGCTCAGCCGTGGTTTCGACCGTCACAAACACCAATTTGTCGTGCAAAACGCGATTGTGCTTCAGGTTGTGCATGAGCGCCGACGGGGCATATTTGGGATCGGTTTGCATGAAGACCGCTGCACCTGCGACGCGCGTGGGAGAGCGGCGCTCAAGACTTTCAAGCAGTCCTTCGAGTTCGATCGATTCCTTGGTGATTTTCTTGGCCAGCAGGGCCCGGCCCTTGAGCCACGTGATCATCAGCAGGATGATGGTGGCGCCAATCAGCACCGGCATGTAGCCGCCATGCAGCAGCTTAAGACCGTTTGCGGCAAAGAAAACAGCTTCTACCGCAAAAATGAAAACCAGGGCCGGAATAGCCAGCCAGCGCGGCAGGTTCCGGGATTGCCAGAAGAAAACGATGCCGAGGATGGAGTCGACGAGCATCGATGTGTTGACCGCAATGCCATAGGCGGACGCCAGGTTGGATGATGTCTTGAACACCAAAACGAGGATGATGACGCCGAACATGATCAGCCAGTTGATCTGGCCCACGTAGATCTGGCCCAGCTCGGTTTCCGAGGTGTGGGTGATGTTCATGCGCGGGAACAGGCCCAACGACATGGCCTGCTGGGCGATCGAGAATGCGCCCGTGATCACAGCCTGACTGGCGATAACCGTCACGGCGGTGGCGAGAATGACAACGGGTACAAGACCCCAAGCGGGGATCATCAGGAAGAACGGATTCTCAACGGCTTCGGGGTGGGCAATGACGAAGGCGCCCTGGCCGAGGTAGTTGCAGACGAGGCCCGGTAGCACAACGGCGATCCAGGCCAAGCGGATCGGGTTTTTTCCGAAGTGACCCATGTCGGCATAGAGGGCTTCACCACCTGTGACGGCGAGAAACACGCCGCCGAAAACAAGCAGTGCCAAACCGGGGTGCTCCAGCAGCATGCGAATGCCATAAAGCGGATTGAGTGCGAGAAACACTTCGAGGTCGTCACTGATGTGGCGCAGGCCGATGATTGCAAGGATCACAAACCAGACAAAGGTTACCGGTGCAAACAATGAGGCAACCCCACCCGTTCCCTTGTACTGGAACAGGAAGAGCGAGATCAGCACGAGCAGTGTCAGCGGCACCACGAACGGTTCGAACCCGGGATTGATGACTGACAAGCCTTCAATGGCGGACAGGACCGACATGGCCGGTGTAATCATGGCGTCGCCGAAGAAGAAGGCAGCCCCAATGATGCCGAGAGCGAGAACGATGCCCCCCTTCTTCTTGAGAAGGGTTTCGACCAACACGACGAGCGAAAGAATGCCGCCTTCGCCCCTGTTGTCGGCGCGCATGAGCATGACGACATATTTCAGCGTCACAATGATGAACAAAGACCAAAGCAACATCGAGACGACGCCAAGCACCGCCATGCGCAAGTCGCCGCCAGCGGCGACGACATGGTGAAGCGCTTCGCGCATGGAGTAGAGCGGGCTTGTACCGATGTCACCGAAGACGACGCCCAGGGCCGCAAAGGCCAGTTTGTAATTCAGGCCCTTCTGAGGGCCACCGTGACCATGGCCGTCCGAGGCACCCTGATCGGGAAAGAGTCCGGGCTCGTTGCCGGCGTCATTCAATTCTCCGGGATTGCTCATCGGGAAACCCACCCCCTCGCAGGTTTCAATAAAATCCGGCCATTTCGATCATGGCGCGGTCACAACGGCGCGGCATTGAGCAGGAAGGCCGGACAGAGTCAAGGGTGGGGGCGGTGGCACTTTTGGCGCATTTGGATTGGGTTTATGGGGCTTCCAGGGGCCGTCTCCCAGCCAGTAGGCCAGCTCTTCGCCGCAGCCCGTTCCATCCTTTGGATGGGGAGTCCACTGGTCCTTGCAGAACTTGGCCCCTTCAGGGCATTTCATGCGGATATGGAAGTGATAATTGTGGCCGTAGAGCGGGCGCACCTTGGCGAGCCATGACTGGTCGCCGCCGATGGTCTTTGACCATCGGCACAGCTCGGCCTTGATCGGGGGATGCACAAAGATGCGCCCCACTTCCGGGTATTGTGCGGCCCGCTTGATCAGACGTGCGCGAGATTCTGTCCAGACGCTGCGGTCAAGCTCCGTATGGCTCTTGGTCATGACGGTGGCCGCCATGGTTTCACGCTCTTTGTATGTGAGCGTGCGGTTCGGCATAGGGGTGAGCCAAATGTCGGCATCCAGCCCGATCTGGTGGCTGGCGTGGCCCGAGATCATCGGGCCGCCGCGCGGCTGGGCAATGTCACCGACCAACAAGCCATTCCAGCCGTCATTGGCCTTGGCTTCGGTCGCCAACCGTTCGACCAGCGCGATGAGTTTGGGATTTCCCCAATTGCGGTTGCGCGACAAGCGCATGACCTGCCAGGCGGGCCCATCGTGAGGCAGTTCGGCGGCGCCTTGCATGCATCCCTTGGCATAGGTGCCAATGGGTTGTGCGGGTAGCTTATCGGGCAACTTGAAACTGCCAAACAGTTTCTTGGCCGGCAGGGACATATAGTTGGAAGGGAGGGGGGGAGAGGATGTGGCGGTGGTGAGATTGGCCATGTCCTGCTGGTCGCTGACAGACTGGGCCTGCACAATTGGCTTGGCGGCCGCCACGACCATCGCCGCAGTCGCAATCAGGATGAGGTTGCGGATTTTATTTCTTGCGGAAAGCATCGAGGGAAACCACCTTGGCCTGCGTGTCGCCGTCATCGCCGTCGCCTTGTTCTGAAGCCGCCCCCTCTGGCTGGTCAGACGCATTTGGCACCCTGTCAGATGATGTCTTGGAATCCGGCTGCTCCTGTTCTTCAACGGGAACAACTTCGAACTGAAACCCGATCTGCACGGACGGATCGAGAAAGCCCTTCAATGAATTGAAGGGGATTACAAGTTTTTCCGGAATGTTGTCGAAGGAAAGTTCAACCTCGAAACGGTCATCGGTGACAATCAGGTTCCAGAACTGGTGTTGCAACACAACTGTCATTTCACGGGGATAGCGTTCTGCAATGCGGTCACTGAGGATCACGCCGGGATACTTGGTATTGAAGGCTATGTAGAAATGATGTTCACCGGGGAGGCCGGAACGTTGCACCTTGCGCAATGCCTCACGCACAACACTGCGCAAGGCAAGTTGTGTCAGCTGGTCATATCGCATCAGGTCTTCGGCCATCAAATCCTCGGTGTGCCACGAATCGTGATTGGAACTTAGCCGGGCGGGCAGGGCAAAGTCACGCGCCTGCTCAGTTAATTTACGACAGTCAAAAGCTTGTGGAAAGTGCCGGCTTCTGTTGCCAGGTGCCGGCGGACCCCGCCTAGAGCGGCAAAGCCCTAGGACTTGGATTCGGTATTTCGCACTGCGTTACGCAGCGAGAGCAACCGGAGCATAGTTGTCATTGGCAACTATAAAATGACCCGATAACGTCGGTATCATCACGGGCAAAAAACCCACCTTTACGCCCCAGTCGATCCTGTTTCGCCCCCATCAGAGCTGATTGCCCTGGTGTGCTTCAGCAATTTCAAGAGAAATTGCTGTCGCACGGTTCGCTGATTGCTTCGCAATCAGCTGTGGTGGAGGCGCCGGGTACTGCCCCCGGGTCCTAAGGGTTTATTACGCGAGCCGTTTATCGCCATAGCCTTCATTGCTGGAGGCAGTCACAATATAGGGCGGCCCAACGGAATTGCAATCCTGCCCGCAGTTGTGACCCGGTTGCCGCACTCCCGTGATTGGTCTTTCTTCCACCCCGAAAGGTGTTATATTCCCGCCGTCAACCGAATAGGTTGTGAGACAAAAGCCAATTGCAACAGGGGATTAAAATGGCCGACTACGCAGCAGACATCAAGAAGTACACGTCGAACGTCAACGCAGCGGCAGTTGAAGCCATTGTGAAGTTCTGCGGCATCGCGCTGAAGGGCAAAGACTCCCAATTTGTGTCCATGACAGACCCGGCCGAAGTGAAGCGCGTGGTTGATGGTTTCTGCGCCAAGAAGCTTGGCCTTGCTGCAGCCGCTGCCGAAAAGGCCGTTCTGGCCGCCGGTGAAAAGATGAAGGCTGACAAGACCAAGCATCGTGTGACGGTGTATTACCTGATCGCCGAAGCCACGGGCACGCTGGGCAAGCTCGCCTGATAATTTCACCTTTGACGCACACGGCGGTTCCCCACAGGAGCCGCCGTTTTTCTTTGCGGAATCGGGGTGAGGGGCTAGACATGCCGCATGCAACAGTACCTTGACCTGATGCGCCATGTGCGCGCGCATGGCACGAAGAAGACCGACCGGACCGGCACGGGCACTTTGTCCGTATTCGGACACCAGATGCGCTTTGACCTGAGCCAGGGCTTTCCTCTGGTCACGACGAAGAAGCTGCACTTGCGATCGATCATTTATGAGCTGCTGTGGTTTATCCGCGGTGAGACAAACATCAAGTA
>CALMEZ010000014.1 GCA_937864985.1 uncultured Alphaproteobacteria bacterium | reverse complement strand
ATGCCCCGGACGTGTAAGGTGTGTGGCAAGGGGCCGATTACCGGCAACAACGTCAGCCACGCCAACAACCGGAAGAAGCGCCGGTGGTATCCGAATCTCCAGACCGTCCGCGTGATGGTCGAGGGGGCGCCGCGCCGGGTGGCTGTCTGCACCCAGTGCATCAAGTCTAACCGGGTCAAGAAGGCGACCTGATTTCGTGCCGCCGGGGCTCACCTCGCCGAGCATGATCTCGATCAGGTACTTGAAGTAGGTGGCGGCATGATCTGAACTGCCGCGCGCCACCGTCAAAATGACGGACGGCGGATTACTGCGCAGCCGCGCCGCAATCAAGCGTAAGACGGCCCGGTTGGTATTCAGGAAGTTGTTGACTGCGGCCGGTGCTTCCCGCGCCTCCTGCGCCATCAGGCTCATGATGCCGCCTCCGGAGCCAGCGAAAGTTCCGCCACAAAGTCATAAGTGTCGCCACGGTAGTGTGACAGCGTGAATTCAACAGGCCGTCCGTCGCTCAAGAAAGAGATGCGTTCAATGAGCAGGGCAGGGCTGTGTGTGGGGACGCAGAGCAGCTTGGCCTCATCTGCCTCAAGTGCAACGGCATGCAGCCGTTGTAGCGCGCGCACAGGTTTGTATCCTTGGCTGCCAAGAACGGCATAAAGTGAAGTTGAGACAACGGATGGATCATTCAAAAACCGCTCAGGGATCGTGGCCGCTTCAATGGCCATCGGCACATCATTGGCAAAGCGGAGGCGTTTTAATCGCGATACCTTTTCCTGCGGAGAGAGCGAAAGTTTGAGCGCTTCTTCCGGCGTGGCAAACTCCACTTGCCGTGACAGCCATTGGCTTTGGGTGCTGAGGCCACGCAGCTTCATGTCTTCTGTAAACGACGTCAGCCGCGACAACGGCTGTTCCACCTTTACCAGTGGTCCGCCCACATAAGTTCCTGACCCGCGTTTTTGGATGAGGATGCCGTCATCAACCAATTCTGAAAACGCCTTGCGCACCGTGACGCGCGAGACATCAAGCAGCGTGGCAATATCACGCTCTCCCGGCATGGCATCACCCTTCTGCAACATGCCAGAATCCATGGCCTCACGGATAATCTTCTTGATGCGCATGTAGAGCGGTGCATCATCGGCTGCCGCCAGGTTGGCGCTTGCAAAAATCCGCTTGGCTTGTGTGGTCATAGGCCAGCTGCCTTACGCGCCAGGAGAATTGCACCATCCATGGCGTCCGCTTTCGGTGTAACCAAAGCGTTCCGCATGTCCGCAGCGATGAACGGCAGGTAGGCCTGTGACAAGCCGCCCATGAAGCACAATTCGCGCACACCTCGCGCCAGAAGCGCCCGGCCCAGATTGGAAATCGCAGCCGCTCCCTCGACCACAATGAACATGGCATGCACATCACCCGTCACGGCCCCTTCGAATACGGCCGGGGCAAATTGTGCAAAATCCCGCGGTGTGGCGTTCTCCGACCAATAGGAAAGTTCCTGCCGGGTCTTGCCAGCCAGTTCCATCACCTTTTCGATCAGTGGCGTGGGCTGCATCATGCCGTCGATAACAAGGGCTGCGCGCCGCGCCGCATGATGGCCCGCCCATGCACCCGATCCATGGTCCCCAAGTGCAAAGCCCCAGCCACCGACAATGTGCCGCTGTCCGCCCACCGTGGCAAAGCCGATGGAGCCCGTGCCGGCAATCACAATTCCACCATCGCCGCCATTGAAAGCGCCCATGCAAGCCACCGCGGCATCGTTGTCGATGGCAGATGATGCGAACGGCAATTTGTTGCGCAGCACCTTGTCCCCGTCGACCGATGTAACAACACCGGCAAGTCCAAGACCTGCGTTCAACTCCTTCAGTGCCACACCTGCTTTGCCAGCTGCCTCCTCGCTGGTTTCCAGGATGGTCCGAAGCGCTGCATTCATATCCTGATAGATGTTCGCGGGGCCGCCCACAGCTTCAGCAAGAAGCTGTCCTTCGCGGTTGCGGATTCGTACACGGCACTTGCTGCCGCCACCATCTACACCAAGGAACAACGCTGGAGATTTGGCCATTTAGATATAATACCAAAACAATACCAGCAGGCAAGGATATTATTTACCTTTGGAAGTGCGCTGAAATATCTAGTAAATTGGAATTGTGAATTCCTGTTAAACATTTCCCCTGGACAAGTGGTAGCATTTTGGTATTGTTTTGGCATGACTGCCAGTTTGCGCCAAACAGAGATTGTTAGACCCGATTTTGCAGGGATCGATACATGGCCGGACCAAGACATTTTGAACGCTTTTCTGGCTGGGCAGCAACGAGCCATTGATGCCGTGCGGCAGGCGGGTGTGGCTGTTGCCGCGGCGGCAACAGAGATTGCTCGACGGCTGCAGGCAGGCGGTACACTTTATTACGCTGGTGCTGGGTCTTCCATCCGCATCGCCGTTCAGGACGGTACGGAGCTGCCTGCCACCTTTGGCATCAGCGAAAGTCAGCTTGACTATCTGATCGCCGGCGGTCGTGTCGCCATGTTTGATACCCTCGCCGAAAAGGAAGACAGTGCAGAGAATGGCAGGGCCGCGGCCATGGTCTGCGGATCGAGAGACGTCATGTTGGCTGTGGCTGCTTCGGGGCGCACGCCGTTTACCTGTGCTGCGGCTGAAACGGCAAAAGCGCGCGGTTCCTATGTCATTGCTGTCGTCAATGTGACGGGCTCGGTTCTGGGCAAAGTGGCGGACTTGGAGGTGGTCCTAGCGACGGGTCCTGAAGTCATCGCCGGTTCGACGCGCATGGGGGCTGGTACGGCACAAAAGGTGGCTCTGAATTTGATTTCCTCACTGGTTGGCATCAAGCTCGGAGCGGTGCATGATGGCATGATGGTCGCCATGCGGCCCGAAAACGAGAAGCTCAGGGAACGTGCCATGCAGATCATTTCGCAGGTGTCAGGGGTATCATCAGAGGCTGCGAAGTCTGCGTTGAATACCGCTGGTGAAATCAAGCCCGCGATTCTCTTATGCCGCGGCGCAAGTTCCAATACGCAAGCCAACGACCTTCTTGCCGCAGCGGGGGGCAATCTGCGAACTGCCATGCGGCAACTTGAAGAAAACCAAAAACCATCCACTCAACACTGACAGGGAGCAAAACATGTTGAAGACCACACTGAAAATCGCCTGCCTCGCCGCCATCGGCATCAGCGCCTTTGCGGCGCAGGCTGCCGCCGGCAAACTCACCATCGAGAGCTGGCGCAACGATGATGCAGCGATCTGGAAAGACCAGATTATTCCCGCCTTCCAGAAATCCCATCCGGACATCACTGTCGAGTTCACGCCTACAGCACCGAAGGAATACAATGCGGCCCTGAATGCGAAATTGCAGGGCGGAACTGCGGGCGACATCATCACCTGCCGTCCGTTTGACGCTTCGCTTGAGCTGTTCAACAAGGGTTACCTCGCGCCGGTGAACGACCTGCCGAGCATGAAGAACTTCTCGGATGTGGCCAAGGCCGCATGGACCACGGACGATGGCAAGACCACCTTCTGCGTGCCGATGGGCGCGGTGATCCACGGCTTCATCTACAACAAGGATATCTTCAAGGAACTTGGCCTGACCGAACCCAAGACCGAAGAAGAATTCCTCGCCACCCTGGACAAGATCAAGAAGGATGGCAAGTACACGCCGCTTGTTATGGGCACGAAGGACCAGTGGGAAGCTGCCACCATGGGCTTCCAGAACATCGGTCCGAACTATTGGAAGGGTGAAGAAGGCCGCAAGGCTTTGATCGACGGCTCGCAGAAGTTCACAGACGCGCCGTATGTCGACACCTTCAAGGCACTTGCCAAGTGGTCGCCCTATCTGGGTGATGGTTATCAATCGCAAGCCTACCCGGACAGCCAGAACCTGTTCGGCCTTGGCAAAGGCGCAATCTATGCGGCCGGATCATGGGACATTTCGACATTCCGCGGCCAGAATGTTCCAATGGGTGCTTTCAAGGCCCCGCCGCCCGCTGCCCAGAAGGATTGCTACATTTCTGACCACACCGATATCGGCATCGGCATGAATGCCAAGTCGCCAAACGCCGCCGATGCCAAGGTCTTCCTGGACTGGATCGGGTCGGATGAATTCGCCAACATCTTTGCCAATGCCTTGCCGGGCTTCTTCCCGCTCTCCAACGCCAAGGTGGAAATCAAGGATGACGTGGCCCAGACCTTCGTGTCCTGGCGCGGCGAGTGCAAGTCAACGATCCGCGACTCCTACCAGATCCTGTCGCGCGGCACGCCGAACATGGAAAATGACCTCTGGAACGTGTCTGCGCAGGTCCTCAACGGCACCATGCAACCTGACGCCGCTGCCGCCCAGATTGAGGACGGCCTGAAGAAGTGGTACGCGCCACATCAGAAGTGATTTGAACATGCACAGCCGCCACCGGAACACTGTTCCGGTGGCGGATTGACGTCGGGTTGGGGAAGTCATGTCACAAAAGGGAGCAGGCAGTCTCGTCGGCATGGATCGCGGCAACTTTGCCCGCGTGCTCGCCTTCTTTCTGTTGCCGGCTGTCCTCATCTATTCGATCTTTTCAATCTATCCGCTGATCGCCACGATTTTTGACTCTCTCTATCAGCGGCATGAAGGCGGGCCGATGACATTCAACGGCCTTAACAATTTCCGGACCTTGCTTGGCGATGAAACCTGGTCGAAGCCGTTCTGGAATGCGTTTCGCAACAACTGCCTGTTCTTTCTGATCCACATGTGTGTGCAGAATCCGATTGGTCTCGCGCTGGCGGCCTTGCTCAGCCTGCCGCGGCTGCGTCTGCGGAATGTCTATCGCACGCTGATCTTCATGCCGACCATGCTCTCGGTGGTAATCATCGGTTTCATCTGGCAACTTATCCTCAGCCCTTTGTGGGGCATCTGGAAAATGCTGCTCGGTGCATTGCATCTTGGCTTTCTGTTCGGCCCCTATCTTGGCCAGGAAGGCACGGCACTGATCACGGTGTCGCTGATTTCGGTCTGGCAGTTTGTCGGTATTCCGATGATCCTGATTTATACAGCTTTGCTGGCGATCCCGGACGAACTGGTGGATGCAGCCACTGTTGACGGGCTCAACCAGTGGCAAACGTTCTTCTATGTGAAGCTGCCGCTGATCTGGCCGACAATCGGACTTGTGTCGGTCCTTACCTTCGTCAACAACTTCAACGCCTTTGACCTGATCTACGCCATGCAGGGGGCTCTCGCAGGCCCCAACTTTTCCACCGACATCATGGGGACATTGTTCTACCGCACCTTCTTTGGAAACCAGTTGCAACTGGGCGATCCCACGATGGGGGCTACTGTTGCAACCATGATGTTCCTAATCATCATGGTCGGCGTGATGATCTATCTCTTCCTCATCCAGCGCCGCATGCAGCGTTACGCCTTCTGATCCCATGCAAAAGCGCTTTTCCACATTTGCGGTTCATGCGGTGCTGGCAGGCTACACGGCCTTGGCGCTCGCCCCGATCATCCTTGTGATCATGAATTCCTTCAAGGCCAAGCGTGCGATCTTCCTGTCGCCCCTGGTACCACCAAATCCAGTGAATTTTGATCTCATCGGCTATCACAAGGTTTTCGCCGATGGCGCCATCGGCACATACTACATGAATTCCTTGACCGTGACGGTCGGCACGATCTTCTTCACGCTTCTGTTTGGCGGCATGGCGGGCTGGGCCCTGTCCGAATACAAATTCCGCGGCAACACAATGCTTGGGCTGTATTTGGCCATCGGCATCATGGTGCCAATTCGCTTGGGCTCTGTTGCCATCATCTCGCTGATCTCCGGCCTCAACATGATCAACACGTTGACAGCGCTCATTTGCGTCTATGTTGCGCAAAACCTTCCCTTGGCGGTCTTCATCCTGGGAGAGTTCGTCAACCAGATCCCAAAGGATTTGCGCGAAGCGGCGCGCTGCGATGGCCTGTCGGAATACAACATCTTCTTCCACATTGTCCTGCCGCTGTTGCGGCCCGCCATGGCGACGGTCGCAGTCTTCACCATGATCCCGGTCTGGAATGACCTCTGGTTTCCATTGTTGCTGGCGCCGACCGGCGGCAAACAGACTATCACACTGGGGGTTCAACAATTCCTTGGACAATACATCACGGACTGGAATGCCGTCTTGGCCGCCCTGTCCACGGCCATCGTCCCCGTGCTTCTGTTCTACATCCTGTTTTCACGTCAACTGATCCGCGGCCTCACGTCAGGCGCAGTGAAATGAGCTTTCCATGAGTCAGGTCACGATCAAGAATTTGCAGAAGTCCTATGGTCAGGTCGATGTCTTGAAAGACATCAACCTCGATGTGGAAGATGGTTCCTTTGTGGTGCTCGTCGGGCCATCTGGGTGTGGCAAGTCCACCTTGCTGCGGTCCATTGCCGGCCTTGAGCCAGTTGACGGCGGTGAGATCAATATCGGCGGCCGGCGTGTAAATGACCTGCCACCGGCCAAGCGTGAAATTGCCATGGTCTTTCAGTCTTACGCGCTTTACCCGCACATGAATGTGGAGAAAAACATGGGCTTTGGCCTGCGATTTGCGGACACGCCGAAAGAAGAGATTGCCCAGCGCGTCAATGAGGCTGCACGCATTCTCAAGCTGGAAAGCCTGCTGAAGCGTCGCCCGCGCGAATTGTCTGGCGGCCAGCGCCAGCGTGTTGCCATCGGCCGGGCCATCGTGCGCAAGCCGCAAGTCTTTCTGTTTGACGAACCTCTGTCCAATCTTGATGCCGCCTTGCGGGTGAACACGCGCGTCGAGATCGCCAAGCTGCACAAGCTCCTCAATGCCACCATCATTTACGTAACGCATGACCAGGTTGAAGCCATGACTTTGGCAGACAAGATCGTCGTTATGAATCAGGGCCGCATCGAGCAAACTGGCAAGCCGCTTGACCTGTATTACAAGCCGGCCAACAAATTTGTTGCCAATTTCATCGGCTCACCGGCGATGAACATGCTGGACGTAGAGGTCACGGGAAAAAGCGAAGTGCGGACATCAGATGGCGCAGTTTTCACTGTGAGGCTGCCCAAGAGCATTCCTAACGGTGAGAAGTTGACGCTGGGTGCGCGGCCTGAACATGTGTCGCTTGCTCTGCCGGGCAAAGGCATCACTGGCCATTTGGATCTGATCGAACGGCTGGGCGAAATTGGCTATGCCCACATTGACCTGCCTCAAGGGCAACGGTTTTTAGTAGAAGTAAGGGGCGAGCCCAAAGCTGTAAAAGGCCAACAAGTGGGCGTCACTCTCGACGCGAACAATCTTCACCTATTTGATTCATCAGGGCAAGCGGTGACGCCGATCTGATGACACCCATAACTCAACGCATCACGAAGGGATCCGGAATCGGATCATCCGAAGTGCGAAGCCAAACACTCTTGGTCCGTGTGTAGTCATAGATCGACTCAGCGCCGCTTTCGCGGCCGTAACCCGAAAGGCCAAAGCCGCCGAATGGGGCAAGCGGTGAAATGGCCCGATAGGTATTGATCCAGACCACGCCGGCTTTGATCCTTGCCGCCATGCGATGGGCGCGAGACAGGTTCTGGGTGAAAACACCAGAACCCAAGCCATATTCTGAGTCATTGGCAAGGCGCAGGGCTTCGACCTCCGTGTCAAATGTCAAAACCGAAAGGACCGGCCCGAAGAGTTCGTGCATCACCGAAGGCGTATTGATGGTCGTGCAATCCAGCACCGTCGGCAAGTAGAAGTAGCCATCGGAGATGCCGTCGGGCCGCTTGCCGCCACACAGTATCTTCGCGCCAGCAGCTGTGCTTTCCGCAACGATCTTCTCAATGTAATCACGTTGCCGGCGCGTGCCCAAGGGGCCCACCTGCGTTTTGGGATCGCTTGGGTTGCCAATCTTGATGGCTTCGGCCTTCTCGACAACACGCTTCAACAGCGCATCTTTGATTCCGCGCTGCACAATCAATCGTGATCCGGCAACGCAGGACTGGCCGGCCGCAGCAAAGATGCCAGCCACAATTGCGCTGGCCGTGCTTTCCACACTGGCATCATCAAACACCACAACAGGAGATTTGCCGCCAAGTTCAAGGGTTGTGACGGCAAGATTTGCGGCGGAATTGCGAATGATGTGGCGTGCTGTTTCGGGCCCCCCCGTGAAGGCAATGCGCGCCACCAGCGGATGCGACGTCAGAGCAATGCCGCAATCGGCACCGCGTCCGGTTATGACGTTGAGAACTCCCGGCGGAAACCCTGCCTTGTCGAAGGCGCGTGCAAATTCAAGCAGCGGCCCGGGCGCTTCTTCAGAAGCTTTGAGAACGACGGTGCAGCCCGCAGCGAGTGCTGGTCCAAGCTTGGTCGCTGTTAGGAACAGCTGCGAATTCCATGGAATGATCGCTGCGACAACACCGATCGGCTCCCGGCGCAGCCAGACTTCCATGTCCTTTTTGTCGATCGGCAGGGGCTGACCGGCAAACTTGTCTGCCAGTCCGGCAAAGTAGCGGAAATATTCAACGATATAGGCAATCTGGCTGGCTGTTTCGTGAATGACTTTGCCGGTGTCGATCGTTTCGATTTCGGCAATTGCAGGTGTCGCTTCGGCCAGTGCGTCAGCAAGTTTCATCAGCAGCTTGCCGCGCTGCGTGGCGGTCAACCCGCGCCAACTGTCATCATGAAAGGCCCTGTGTGCGGAACGCACAGCCCGGTCAACCACATCGGGCGTGGCATCAGGCATTACCGCCCAAGGCTTGCCAGTGGCCGGGCTCAGGCTTTCGAATGTTTGCGGCCCGTCTTCAAATTTGCCATCGATGTAAAGTTGGAAGGTTCTCATGACATCACCGGAAGGCAGGCATGACATGGTCGATCAGGCGCCGCAACGATTGCTTCTTGCGTTCGGTCGTCATGCCGGAGTCGATCCACAGGCTGAATTCATCATAACCCATCGCCTCATAGGCCTTGATGCGCTTGATGACTTGATCCGGCGTTCCTGTCACCGTGTTCTTCAGCATGTCGGCTGCATTGTATTGTGGGAAGGCTGTCATGTCTGCTTCGCTCAGGGGCTCAATCAATGCCTGGTTGATGGGCCGTTCATTTTTGAACCATGAAGAAAAGTAGCAATAGAACTTGCGTAGATCCTCTGCGGCTTTCTGGCAGTCAGCCTCATCAGCGCCCACAAAACCATGCATCAGCAGCATGATTTTCGGGCGTGGCACTTCCGGATGGTTTTTTACCGCATCCTTGAAGCGTCCCATCAGCACTTCCACTTCGCCATCGCCCAGAGCCATGGGCGTCACCTGTACGTGGCAGCCGTTGGCAACGGCAAAGTCATGGGAATTGGGATCACGTGCGGCGATCCATAACGGAGGATGCGGTTGCTGAAGAGGTTTCGGCGCTGACGTTGATTTGGGGAATTTCCAGAATTTCCCGTCCATCACATAGTCACCTGCCCAAATGCCTTTCAGGGCCGGCACCATTTCGCGCAAGGTTTGCCCGGCCGTTACGGCATCCATGCCACTAGCCATGCGCTCATACTCAAAGCCGTAGGCACCGCGCGCAATGCCCAGGTCAAGCCGGCCATTGCAGATGATGTCAGTCATGGCGGCTTCACCAGCAAGGCGAAGCGGGTGCCAGAAGGGCGCTACAACAGTCCCTGTACCCAATCTGACGTTCTTGGTGCGGCGGGCCAGGTCAGCCAGGTTGATCAGCGGGTTGGGCGCAATGGTGAAATCCATGCCATGGTGTTCGCCCGTCCAGATGGCATGCATGCCACCCTTGTCTGCCATCTCGCAAAGATCCACGAACTCCTTGTAGAGTTCCGCGTGTGTCTGCTGCGGCCCGAGGCGCTCCATGTGCACAAAAAGCGAAAATTTCATTGGACACTCCCCCTTATTGCTCACTGACGCCGAGCACATTGCCGCTCACGTCGTTACCCGAATAAATTTTGTATCGGCCCTGCAGACGCTCCGTGCTGTAACGCCGCAACATCGAACGCGTGGCATCGTCACGGAACGCCTCCCATGGTAGTTCATCGAACGGCAGAAGCACCGCACTGCCAGCGCTTTCGGCATCGCCACGATAATAGATGGACTGCGAATGGTCTTCGCGGTTCTCGTAAACGGCAAACAGAAAGCCAAGTTTCGCTGAAATACCCTTCAATGAAAGTTGTGAGAGCAGCCGAGCCGCGCTTCCGGATTCTCCACCCCGGCCCACATGTGGCAACTCAAATTTTCCGTCAGCAGTTGGAAAGGCCAGAAGCTTGCCGCCACATTCGAGTATGGCGCCAACTTCTGTCCGCCCCGTCTGGGCTGCGGCGTTGACGGCAGATTGTTCAAGTCCGAGTGTCACATAACCACCTCGGGCATAACCAAGGGGATTTGCATCGGTGTGCGCATAGCTGGTGACCCTACCAATCAAGATAAAATGATCCCCTGCTTCCACCAAATTGTGACGCGCGCAATCAAACCAGGCAAGTGATCCCGAAAGGATGGGATTTCCGGACGAGCTGATTGCAAATTCAGCTTCGGCGAACTTGTCAGGTTTCTTTGATGCAAAATTTCCCGAGACGGCCTTCTGCGCTTCCGAAAGAATATTTACGGCAAAGCTTTCCGCCTTGCAGAAGGCCTCACAGCTTGCTGCCGCTTTGTTCAGGCAGACCAGCAGGAGCGGTGGATCCAGAGACACCGAAGAGAAGGAATTGGCTGTGAAGCCCCGCAAAGAACCGTTTGCCTCCCGCGTGGTGACAACGGTGACACCGGTCATGAATGTGCCGAAAGCCTTGCGCAGGTCTTTGGCATCCATCACCGCGGTTTGCTCCTTCAAAAGGTCTTTCAAGGCGGCGTTGACTTCCTTTGCATGTGTAAGGTTCATCATGTGGCGCGCGCCTGCCACGATCAGGGTCTTGGCACGCGAAACCTGAGATGCCATGGCAAGTGCCATGTTAGGAGATGAATTCGCGTCATCACTTCCCGTCGCAAAAAGCGTTGGCACGGCAATTTGGGGTAACCTGCCTGCAAAAGCCTCATCGCTTTCGGCAAACACACTGTAAGCAGCCGCATAACCCCGTGGATTGGCGTTTAGAAGCCATTCGCGCACCTGTTGGGAGATTGCCGGCTGCTGTCCCGCTGGCCCAAACCAACGCTCAAGGGGTTGTTCAACATTGCCAGCTGAACCAGCTGCCGCCATCTCAAGTGCGCGGGCCTTGACGGCTGCGCGCTGGTCAGGACTGCGTTGATACACGGAATTGAGGACACCAAGCCTCAAGCAACGCTGTGGATGCGAAAGGGCAAAGCCAATGGCCACAAGTCCACCCATGGAGTGACCGATGACATTGGCTGCGGCGATACCAAGTGCTGTGAGCAAGCGATCAACCTGTGCAGCATAGCCTGCAAGTGCAGCCGGTGCCGGGAGTTCGGCACTTTCGCCATGGCCGGGCATGTCAATGGCGACCACACGATGTGTTTTGGAAAGCTCCGTGATTTGCGGCTCCCACGCATCAGCATTAAGGCCGACGCCATGGATGAGAACGACAGCTTCACCCTTGCCGTTCTGGCGGAAGGCCACACCATCAATCTGTTCGCGTCGAGTCAAAGGAGCCTGCTTGTGACGTGACGTTGCCAACGCCTCAGACATTTGTGCCGCCAAGTTCCTTCAGATCCTGATAGCGGTCGCCAATGCGGTGATGGGGCCTTCCACCGATGGAGGCACCCAAGGCCACAACAATTTCGTCATGGGCAGGAGCATCGGGAATGGAAAACTGCATGGTCAGGTAATGCGATCGCATGCCCTCGTCCATCTTGTGCATCAGCGGGATCATGATCGGGGCATTGGCGGGCCCCCGGGTGTTGGTGAAAGCCAGATAGCTCTTGGCCCCCACAGCTTTGCGGTAATGATTGCCAAAGCGCAGCGTATGGATCAGGGCGGAAGCATGTTCGATTTCGCCTGAGGTTCCGACAACCGCCGCTTTGCCATAGCCTTCAATGGCTTCACCGGAACCAGCAATGGACAGCATCATGTCTGTCAACAGTGCTCCCAGCTTGGGTGCGATGTCCAATATTTCTGGCTTCAGGTCGGAAACAAATCGGTCGGTGGCCCAAGGATTGGTCAAGACAGCAGCAGCAGCGAACATGCGAAGCGGGGTCGGAGCCTCCTTGTGACCTTCGATGAAAGTTGTTTCGGAAACGGAGTACGTCTTGCGCAGTCGAAGCGTCATTTTTGGAAATCCCAAATTTCTGTTTTGCTGAACCGTAATATGGTATACAATTTGAGTCAAGAAGAACTAAATATATGAAAGAAAATGGAAAATGAAGCCGCTGGCCAGTGAGGCAAAGGCAGCGCCTGGTAAATTGCGCATCGAACAGGCTCCCCGCACTCTGCGGGAGATCGCGCTTGAACGGATGCGCACGGCCATCGTGGAGTTTCACTTCAAGCCGGGCCAGCGCCTGGTCGAGCGCGATGTATGCGAACAATTGGGCGTCAGCAGATCGGTTGTCCGCGAAGTGATCCGCCATCTCGAGGCGGAAGGTCTCGTGCATACGATTCCCCATCAGGGGCCGATTGTTGCGACACTTGATGCTGAGACAGCTGCTCAAATCTACGAATTGCGCGCCCTGCTCGAAAGTGCGGCCGCCCAATCAGCCGCGACACAGGCAAATGCTGCAGATATTGCGCGCATGAGTCTGGCTCTGGACGCAATCTCGGATGCCTATGCGCGGAAAGACTTCCATGATGTGCTTTCAGCCACCAACAGTTTTTATGAAGCCATGTTCATGTGTGCGGGCAAACCAGTGGCTTGGGAAATGGTGCAGCGCTTGAATGGCCGCATCAGCTGGCTCCGGTCCCTGACTGTATCATCGGCGGAGCGTGGTGCGACAGGCCCACTTCAGATGCGGCAGATTCTGGAGGCCATCAAGGCGGGAGATGGACCAGCTGCCGCATTGGCATGCCGCGCTCACCTTGCAACCGCAGGCGAAATTGCGCAACGGCTGATTAACCTGGAATCTCCGTAACCAGACATTGACTGACATTTGCTCTTAGAGCCAGCCCGGGCGCGGCTCTGGCAAGGGAATGCAATCAATGAGATTTCGTGTGAATTCTGTCTTGGGGGCAGCGAACACATCCACAGTGCGGCCTTCCTCCACGATCTCGCCAGCCCGCATAATGATGACCCGATCACATAGATGACGCACGACCGACAAATCATGGCTGATGAAAGCCAACGCCATGCCCATTTCGGCTTTCAGCCCGCGCAACAAATCCAGCACCTGCGCCTGCGTTGATACGTCAAGGCCAGAGACAATCTCATCGGCAACAATAAAGTCCGGCCTCAGAGCAATGGCGCGTGCGATTCCGACACGCTGGCGCTGCCCTCCGGATAGTTGATGCGGATAGCGCTGTAAGGCGGATGCTGGAAGCCCAACGCGCGCAAGGATTGCCGCCAATGCCTTCTCGCTGGCATCGAGCCCGTGCAGCTGCAGCGCACCACTGAGAATGTTGCCAATGGAATGACGGGGGTTGAGCGAAGACTGGGGATCTTGGAAAATCATCTGCATGCGCCGTCGCAAGGGCGTCATCTCTACGCGGGAAAGTGACGAAATATCCTGACCATCAAACAATAACTGGCCCGCACTGGGCTGGTAAAGCCTCAGTAACGTGCGGCCAAGCGATGTTTTTCCAGAACCTGACTCTCCTACGATGCCAACGGTTTCCGAGGCGTTGATCGATAAGGAAACGTCTTTCAGAATGCGCAGTTTCCTGCGCTGGCCAAAGACCGCTTGGTGCCCCATATCCGGCACATCCAGTGAGATTTTTTGAGCCTCGATCAGCATCAGGCTGACAGCTCCTGCTTCAGCGCTGCGAGGACTGTTTCCGGAACAGGCTTCAGACTTTGCGATGGCCGGTCATAGCGCGGATTGGCGGCAAGCAGGGCCTGTGTGTAGGGATGTTGAGGAGACTGCAGAATTTCTGCAACAACACCCTGTTCCAAAACCTTGCCGCCATAAAGCACGGTCATGCGATCGCAAACCTGTGCCACAACGCCGAGATCATGCGTCACAAAAAGCAGGGTGGTCTTATGATTGCGCTGCATGTCGCGGATTAGCCGCAACACCTGCTTCTGCACCGTGACATCCAGGGCTGTGGTTGGCTCGTCGGCAATGATCACTTGCGGGTTGAGAGAAAAGGCTTGTGCGATCAATACGCGCTGCCGCATGCCGCCTGAGAGTTCATGGGGGTACCGTTGCAGTACGCGTTCTGGATCCCGAATTTGCACATCATTTAGCAGCCTCGTGGCTTGTGTTCTGGCCGTCTTGCCATCCATGCCTGCACGAAGCCTCAGTCCATCCGTCAACTGATCACCAATGCGGCGCGCGGGATTAAGCGATGTCAGTGGATCCTGTGGAATGAGCGCGATGCGCACACCCAGCATCTTGCGCAACTCACGCTGCGGTAACGTCAGCAAGTTCTTGCCCTCAAACACAATGTCGCCTGAGGTAACTGTAATCCCCTGCGGCAAGATGCCGAGCACCGCCTTGGCGATGGTTGATTTTCCGGCGCCGCTTTCTCCGACCAGCGCCATCGTTTCGCCCGCATTCACAGAAAGCGCGACGTCGCGCAGGATCGGTCCTGCGGCCGATCGTGCCGAAAGGTGCTTGATGTCAATCACGGGACTCATCGTTTCAACATCGGGTCAAGCCATTGGCGCAACCCGTCTCCCAGTTGGTTGAATGCAAGAACAGTGAGGAACAGAGTGACCAACGGAAACACAAGAACCCACCAGGCCTGGTAAATGATCTGCCGTCCTTCAGCGATCATCCCGCCCCAGGTTGGCGTATCGGTGGAAACCGAAAGACCGACAAAGGACAAAATGGCCTCGACGATCACGGCTATGCCCATTTCAAGTGACAGCAAAACCAGAATCACCGGAACCACATTCGGCAGGATTTCCCGGAACAGAATGGTGCCGCGACTCATGCCCAGGGCAGTTGCAGCCTCGGTATATTCTAGGCGCGCTTGCTGTTGCGTTTCAGCGCGCACAACCCGGGCAAATCGCGTCCAGTCAATAACAACGATTGCGGCAATCACTGAATGGATACCAGTGCCGAGAACCGCCACCAGCAGAATCGAAAGCAGCACTGGAGGAAACGCCATCCAAATGTCGATCAACCGCGAGATAGTGGCATCCCACCAGCCTCCAAGATAGCCTGCCAGCATGCCAAGAAACGTCCCGGCCAGACAGGCCAGCGTGGCTGCAACAAAGGCAACTGTCAGCGCAATCCGGCAGGCAAAGATGAGACGCGAAAGCACATCGCGGCCGAGGCTGTCCGTTCCGATGATGTGAGACGGATCTTGTCCAGGTGCCATAGTGGCGGATAGAAGATCCTGTTCCAGTGGATCAAATGGAGAAATCAACGGTGCAAATATTGCCGCCAGAAGCAGAAGGAGAATGAAGCCGCCGCCAAGCCAGATGCGAAAATCTTTAGGCATGGCGCAACCTCGGATTAAGCCAAGCAGCAAGGGCATCCACTGCCATATTGACGGCGACAAAAATTGCGCCAAACGTCAAGACTAGTCCTTGGATCAGAGGCAGGTCACGGTTGATGACAGCATCAATCGCAAGGTTGCCGATGCCGGGATAAGAGAAAATGCGTTCGGTAATCACCGTGCCGCCAATCAGGAACGTGAATTGCACGCCTGTCAATGCCAGCGCCGGCACAGCGGCATTGCGCAGTGCTTCCTGCAACAGAATGCGCAACGACGACAGTCCTTTGATGCGTGCCAGCACGATATAGTCCTGCACCATCACATCCATCATGGTGTTCTTGAGAACCCGGCCAATCACCGCCGCCAGCGGGAACGACATGGTGAAAGCCGGCAGGAGCATGTGCTTCAACACATCCCAAACAAACAACAGCTTGCCACGCAAAACGCCCTCGAGAATGTAAAACTGGCTGGAAAGCCCGGCATCAATCGTGGGGTCGCTTCGCCCGGAAATTGGCAATACTGGTACGAATACACCAAGCACAAGGACGAATGTCAGTCCCCAGATGAAATCCGGAACAGCCAACATCACACCATTGAAATTGTCGATGAATTTCTCAAGTAACGTACCTCGAGCGGCGGTCGAAACCAGGGCAATGAAACTGCCCCACACAAGAGCCATGGCCAACGCAAATACTGCCAGTTCAAGCGTGGCGGGAAGGCGCTCCAGGATGACCGTCAAAACGCCCTGTTTGAGGGAAATGGATGTACCAAAATTGCCAAGAAGAACTTGGCCCAACCAGACAAGGAATTGCTGCCAGATTGGCAAGTCGAGCCCATAATGGGCGCGCAGGGCTGCGATATCGGCATCTGATGCACCTGGCGCTATCATCATGGCAATCGGGTCGCCCGGCACAACGCGCACCAGCACGAATACGATGACCATTACGCCGAAGAGCGTCACGATGGCAGATAGGGCGCGCGAAAGGATGAGCGTTGGGGCCATTCGACGAGATTAAATTATGACCCCGGCAAAAGCCGGGGTCCGCTTGTCATACCGATGAAAGCTGGTGTCCAGCAGGATCACGCTTTCGACATCTGCGCCGGTTCTGGCGACCCGGCAATGTTAGGCGTTACCTTGACGGACTTCTTGTACAGGATCGGCTGCTGATACTGGATCAACGGGATCACATAGGCGTTTTCCGCAATGTATTTGTCCACAGCCTTCCAGCCTGCGATGCGCTTGTCTTCGTCGGCTTCACCCCACAGTGGTCCGATCATTGCGTCCAAATCATCCGTATTCCAAACAGAATGCGGGCTTGGGCCAAACATGGCAAAGCCGGTGGAAGTTGTGGGATCGCCGATGGCATTGCCCCAATTATAGAACGCAGCCGGCGCAAGCTGGTCTGCAGCCCGCAATTCATAATGCTTGGCAATTTCGTACACTTCGATTTCGGCCTCGATGCCGACCTTGCGCCACATGCCGACGATGGCTTGCACCATTTCATAGTCCTTGGGCTTGAGGCCCTTGGTGGTTTGGATCTTGAACTTGGCTGGCTTCTCTGTGGAATAGCCGGAGGCCTTGAGCAGTTCCTTGGCCTTTTCAGGGTCGTAGGGAACTTTGATCGATGCATCGAAAGCTGCATATTGTGGGGCTTCCAATGTATCGATTGGCGTCGCATAGCCCCGCAGCAACTTGTCGACGATCGCCTTTTTGTCGATTGAGATGGCTGCTGCCATGCGGACATTCTTGTCGTTCATCACATCGACGTTGTTGATGAAGATCATGCCGATATCAGACACAGGTGTCGCAACGCCTGCCAGGCCGTCCTTCGACTTCAGGCGGTCAAATTCTTCGAAAGGCACATCGACAGTGACGTCTGAAGAACCAGATTCGATTTCGGCCACACGGCTTGTCGCATCAGGCACAAATTTAAACACCACTGTGCCAAAGGCTGGTTTGCCCCCCCAATAATCCGGATTGGCTTTGAGTCGCACAAAGGCATTGCGCTCAAACTGGTCAACCATATAGGGCCCGGTGCCAACTGGCTTAGCCTCAAAGCCCTCTGCACCCACCTTTTCATAATAGGCCTTGGGCATGACGTACCCTGTCAGAAACGCCATCCACTTGAATAATGTTGGCTCAAACTGCACGACATCCGCCGTGATCTTGTTCCCGTCGATTTTGAAATTGTTGATCTTACCCCAAATGAACGCGATCGGATTGCCGCCATCTTGCTTTCCTGCCCGCTCCAGTGACCACACCACGTCTTCGGCGGTAAATGGCGAGCCATCATGCCATTTAACGCCATCCCGCACAGTCATGTGAACTTGTTTCTTGTCATCGGACCAGCCCCACTCCGTCAGCAGACCGGGCTGAAATTCCAGCGTCGGCTTTTGTCCAACAAATTGGTCGAACACCGAGCGGTAGATCGCCTGGATGGTGGGGTTCACAGCGGAAAGACCAGTGGTCGGATCCCACGACGGCAAATTAACGTTGTATGCGATCGTTACCGTGTCGCCTTCGGCATGTGCGGCACTGATCATCGCACCGTTGCCGAGCAGCAGGCCGGCCGCGCCCAGTTGCAACACTTGGCGCCTGGAAAGTTGCGTCATCTCTTCCTCCCTGTGATGGCCCCGCCTGAGATGCGTAGCCTTAAGGAGACATTCAGACACGGTCACAGAAATATTCAAGTGCATTTTTTGTCAGGTCATCAATTTCGCAATGCAGCATAACTTTGAAAACTTTGGCAACGCACAATAAGGTCGAAAATACTTGCATATCAAAGGTAAAACCGTCACTATTTTGAAGGTGAAATGCATATCCGTCCACACACTCGCCGGACATATCTATGCAAATGCAAACATTTCTGGGCATTCATTGACAAATGGCAGAGCGCTCATTCGCAAAGGAAGTGGAAGACCTCCGGTTAGGTGAAGGGCAGGAGTTCCGCGGTGAGGGCATCCTGGCCATCACCAAAGCGCTTCTGCAGTCGGGCGTGTCTTATGTTGGCGGCTATCAGGGCTCGCCAATTTCACATCTGATGGACGTGCTCTCCGATGCATCGGATTACATGGCCGAACTTGGCGTGCATTTTGAGTCTTCTGCTTCCGAAGCAACCGCAGCTGCCATGCTGTCGGCGTCTGTCATGTACCCCATCCGCGGTGCCGTGACCTGGAAATCAACAGCAGGCACCAATGTCGCCAGCGATGCGCTATCAAATCTTTCGTCAGGAGGTGTAAACGGCGGCGCCGTCATTATCATTGGCGAGGATTATGGCGAAGGCTCTTCCATCATGCAGGAGCGTAGCCACGCCTTCGCCATGAAATCGCAGATCTGGCTCATGGACCCGCGCCCTAATTTGCCAACCATGGTGCACATGGTTGAAAAAGCCTTCGAGTTGTCGGAGATTTCAAACACGCCGGTCATGGTTGAAGTGCGCATTCGTGGTTGCCATGTACATGGCCGCTTCCAGGCAAAAGATAACAAGAAGCCTGCTTACACGTTGAAACAGGCTCTGGAAAACCCAGTGCGGGATGTCAATCGCATTGTCTTGCCGCCAGCCTCATTCATCCACGAGAAATTGAAGATCGAAAAGCGGTGGCCCGCGGCAGTGCAATTCATCAAGGATCAGCACCTCAATGAAATCTTCGGCCCGGCCGGCGCCGGTGTGGGGATCATCCTGCAAGGCGGCATGTACAATGGCGTCATCCGCGCCCTCCAGCAACTTGGCCTGTCGGATGCCTACGGCAACAGCAAAGTCTCGCTTTATGTAATGAATGTCACCTATCCGCTCGTGGAAGATGATCTGGCAAAGTTCTGCGCGGGCAAATCTGCTGTTCTTGTGGTGGAGGAGGGGCAGCCGGAATTCATTGAGCAAGCGCTGAATACAATTTTGCGCCGTCGCGACCTCAATACCAAGATTGCCGGCAAGGACGTGCTGCCGCTTGCAGGGGAATATACCGCGACCATCCTCCAAAAAGGGTTGCTCAGCTTTTTCGAGTCCCATGCGCCGCGCATGTTGGGCAACCGCCCACCGTTGCCTGATCCTTCTTCTGTTTTGGGAAGCAAGGAGGTGCAAGCGCTGGCTCAAGTTGTGCCACCGCGTCCGCCCGGGTTTTGTACTGGCTGCCCCGAAAGGCCGATTTTCGCCGCCATGAAGTTGGTGGAGAAGGAGTTGGGTCCGCACCACGTCTCAGCTGACATTGGTTGCCATTTGTTTTCGATTCTCCCGCCTTTCAATATCGGCGCAACCACCATGGGCTACGGTCTTGGGCCTGCCGCAGCATCCGCCTTCAATGTCAAGGCAGACAAGCGCGTCATCTCAGTCATGGGAGATGGTGGATTCTGGCACAATGGCCTCAATTCTTCCGTAGGCAACGCTGTGTTTAACAAGCACGACGGCGTTATGCTGATCGTCGACAACTTCTATTCTTCCGCCACTGGCGGCCAGGATATCTTGTCGTCACGCGCTGACAACAAGAAACGCAGCACAAACAATTCAATCGTTGCCGCGGTGAAAGGTGTTGGTGCCAAGTGGGTGCGCCAGATTGACCGCACATACAATGTCGGGGAAATGCGCGACGCATTACGCGAAGCTTTGACCACCGATGAACCTGGTCCCAAGATCATCGTGGCATCGTCCGAATGCATGCTGAACAAGCAACGCCGCGTAAAGCCTCTGGTGGACAAAGCTGAACAGGCAGGTCAGCAGGTCCTGCGCCAACGTTTCGGCGTCGATGAGGACATCTGCACAGGTGACCATGCCTGCATCCGCCTTTCTGGCTGCCCGTCCCTCTCAGTAAAACACCTGGATGATCCCTTGCGGGATGATCCCGTCACTGTTGTCGACAATTCCTGTGTGGCCTGCGGAAATTGTGGTGATGTAGCTGACGCGGCTGTTCTCTGCCCCTCGTTTTACAGGGCAGATGTCATCCGCAACGCCAATGCTTGGGAAAGATTGAAACACCGCATCCGCGCAGGGCTTATTTCATTCCTGCAACGCCGGCGGGAAACAAGGCGTGTGATGTTTGATCGAGCTTCTGCATGACTCTGCCAGAAGCGCAACCAAGAGGAAAGCCGCTCAGCATAGCCATCCTTGCCATGGGAGGCCAAGGCGGTGGGGTGTTGACAGATTGGATCGTGGAGGTCGCTGAATCCTGTGGCTGGCACGCGCAATCCACGTCTGTGCCAGGTGTGGCGCAGCGCACGGGTGCGACCCTCTATTACATCGAAATGCTGCCGCCACGCGATGGCCAGGCGCCCGTTCTGGCCCTGATGCCAACGCCTGGCGATGTTGATGTTGTGATTGCAGCGGAACTGATGGAGGCCGGGCGTTCCATTTTGCGTGGGCTGGCCACACCGGACAAGACCTTGCTGATTACCTCGATCCATCGCGCCTACGCCGTAGTTGAAAAGGAAAAACCGGGAGAGGCAATCGCCGACCCGCGAGCGGTTGAAGCAGCAGCCGGTGTTGCAGCCCGTAAGATTATTGCCTTCGACATGGACGAAGCGGCCCGGCGCAACGGCACAGCTATCTCCTCTCCCCTTCTTGGCGCTCTCGCAGGCGCAGGCATTTTACCGTTCCCGCGCGGGGCGTTTGAAAGCGTGATCACCGCCGGCGGCAGAGGAGTAGATGCGTCGCTCATAGGCTTCGCTGAGGGATTCGAAAGTGCATCCAGAAATGACATGCCAGCGGCGCGGATTCCGGTTCCGAAGTCATCGGAACTGCCTTCGACTTTGGGTTCGGATAAACTGAATCGTTTGTTGGTACGCCTGAGGGCGCTTCCCATAACGGTGCAATCCTTGGCTCTGGCTGGCCTCAAGCGCACCATCGATTTTCAGGACGTGGCCTATGGCGAGGAATATCTGCAGCGCATTGAAAACATCCTTCAGCTGGATAAGGCCCACGGAGGAAACGCAAGGGACTACGTGTTTACAAGCACTGCTGCAAAATATCTCGCCAATGCCATGGCTTATGATGATGTCATCGGTGTTGCTGACCTCAAGATCAGATCGGCGCGCCGGGCGCGCATCGCGCGTGAAATGAATGCCGCAGATGCGCCCCTATATGTCATCGAATTCATGCATCCGCGCGCCGAGGAGTTGGTCAGCTTGTTGCCTGCCGGTCTTGGCCGTTATGTGGCGGCTCGGCCCGGAACGATGAAGCTCGTTGACAGAATATTCAACCGCGGCAGGCAAATTCAAACCGCGAAGATTCATGGCTTTCTTCAGTTATATGCGTTGGCCTGTTTGCGCCCGTTGCGCCGCCGCCTGTTGCGTCATGCCAATGAAATGGCGCACATTGAATCCTGGCTGGAAAGCGCCACAAGCACCCTGCTACGGAATTATGATGTCGCGCGCGCAATTTTGTCTGCCCATCGCCTTGTCAAAGGATATTCCGACACGCATGCGCGCGGGCAATCCAAGTTTGATCGTGTACTGTCTGTCGCGCCTTTGCTGTTAGAGCGGCAAGATGGCGGCCAATGGATGGATCGCCTCATCTCCTCAGCCCTGAAGGACGAAAATGGCGATGCCTTAGATGGCGCAATTCAGACAATCCACGCCTTGTAGATTTAGACTGCATCGTTGCCATTGCTGCGGCGAATATTGCGCAAGACTTTGTGCAGGGTTGCGATGCATTGCGTATATTCATCTTCACTGATGCCGCGAAACATCTCTTCATAGCGGTTGAACATCACGGGCCAGAATGAGTCAAAGGAGCGCCGGCCCTGCTCTGTAATTTCAACCTCCCGCACGCGCATGTCGTTGGCCCGTGGCCGCCGCCGCACAAGACCGCGCACCTCCAGCGCGTCAAGTGTGCGGCTCATCGTCGATTGCTCGGTCACAGCCAGGATTGACAGCTCATTGATGGTTAGCCCGGAATTGATGCCAAGTACGGCAAGGACGCGCATTTGCGGTGTGGTGAGATCGAACTTGCGGAGTTCCACGGCAAGTTCCGCATTCCATGTGGCGGCAATCCGGTTGAGTAGATAGGGCATGAAGGCGTTGAGCCCGATCTCAGCAAGCGAAGGCATGGAAGTGTCAGAAGCGGCCTCCCGGTGCAGCACACCACCCAGAAATGAGAGATCAGCCGTCATGCCAAAGATGTGGCCAGAAGGAAGCCGGACCCGCCGCCGAGACCCGGTCCAGGATGGGTCGACGCGCCAATGTGATAAAGACGCTGGACAGGTGTGGTGTGGTTGGTGGTGCCGGGCAAGGGCCGCCACAGGAAGAATTGGTCTATGGTGCAGGCGCCGCCATAGGGGTCGCCACCCGCCAGATTGACGTTCATGGCAGCTAGATCAGCCGGTGAGTAGCAACGCCGCTTCAATACCGAAGCCTTGAAGTCCGTCATATGCTTGGCGAGGATCGATTCAACGCGGTCGGCATAGGACTCACGCACAGCCTCAGTCCAAATGCCGTCGCTCGGTGTCTCAATTTCATCCGCCGCATCTCCCTTGATATTGCGCGGTGCTTCCGGAAGCTGAAGCCACAGAATGGCTTTCCCGTCTGGTGCCCGCGAAGGGTCGAAGGCCGTCGGTTGGCCAACGCAAATCGTGGGCACTACGGGGAGCATGCCACGCTCAGCCTCATTCACAGCTTTGGAGACACCATCAAGACCTGGCGTCAGATGCAACAGTGCAACCTTTGAAAGTTCCGGTGATTTCCAGGCCGGTGGCGATTTCAGAGCATAGTGAATTTGCATGTTGCCCTTGCCATGCACAAAACCTTTGCTCGCACTTCGCTGTGCCTCAGCCCCGCGCCAGTTTTTCAGAAGCCTGCCATAAAGCTGTTGCGGTGTGACGGAACAAATCACACCCTCATCAGCTGCAATCCTTTCGCCGGAGGCCAGAACGACACCCGCCGCGCGGCCAGCATCATCGACAGTCACTTCCACAACGTCGGCATTGCAGCGAATGTCCCCGCCATGATCGCGAATTAACGTCTCAAATGCCTTTAATATGTTCTTGGCGCCTCCTTTGACGATCGGTGCGCCTGCGGCTTCCAATGCAAAAGCGATGACCTTGGCCATCTGTCCGGAATAGGTGCTTTCAGGTCCAAGGCCCGTATGCAACACCCAAGGCGCCAGCAAGGCGCTGACCAGGTCCGAATTATAATGGATTTCAAGCCAATGGCGTGCAGAAACCAGTGCCTGGCCAAAAAATGCCGAGAGGCCGCGCGGCCCGCGGCGCCAGGCCTCCTTCAACACAGACTTAGCCATGCTCCAAGACCAAAGGTTTCCTCCCAACAATGAGAACAGGAATGGCGCATTTGCTCCAAGCTGCTCCATGTCTGAAGCATATTGTGTTCCGTCCCCGGCCGACAGCGCTTCAAAAGCAGCAATGTTTTTAGCGCGGTCCCGTGTGAGCACGAGGCTTGATCCATCGGGCCGCAATACGCCGGTTGGAATGTCAGGATGGGCAAATGCAAGTCCACGCCTTTCCAGTTCGGGCCCGAGGGCGGTATAGGCAGGAGAGAGAAGGAACAACACGAAAGTTGTGGCCATCACATCATGGGTGAAGCCTGGCACCGTCGCTTCTTCCGTCCGGATGCAACCACCGACCATGGCATTGCGCTCAAGCACCAGAACCTTCTTGCCCTTCAAGGCAAGCAGCGAAGCTGCCACAAGTGCGTTAATGCCACTGCCGGCGATCACATAGTCTGCCATGGCCTAAACCTACTTGCCGACCAGTGCCAGCACACGTAGCGGGCTGCCCGTGCCATTCTTGATTTTGAGTGGGGCCGCGATGATGACAGCCCCCTTCGGTGGCAGCTTGTCCAAATTGCACAGACTGGCCAGCCCATAGCGGTTGGCCTTGTGCATCAGGTTGTGGGCCGGAAATGGCGGGTTCATCCCGCCGGCTGAACCGGCATCTGTTCCCACAGTCTCTGAACCCCATCCAGTGATCCCCTTCTTGATGAGATACTGGATTGCTTCTGCCGTGGGGCCTGGTGAATGCGGCCCATTGGCATCAGCATTGAGAAAGCTGGCCTCACTGCCGTTGCGCTTGTACCAGTCAGTGCGCATCACGACCCACGAGCCTTTTTCAATTGCGCCGTGCTTGGCTTCCCAAGACTTGATGTAGTCAACTGTGAGCAGGAAATCCGGATTCTTCTTCACGTCCTTTGAACAATCAATGACGTTGACGGGTCCAACAAAATTCTTGGCCGGAATCGTGTCCGTCGCGCCGTCCTTGTAGTCCTTGCCAGTGATCCAGTGCTGAGGGGCATCGAAATGCGTGCCGGAATGCTCCCCAAGTTTCAGCCAGTTCCACGCCCAGAAAGGACCTTTGTCGTCGTAATGGGAAATGGTGTGGATTTCGACCTGCGGCGTATTCAGGCCAATGGAAGGCGGCAGCTTGATGAGCGGTGTTTCAGGCCCAAGCGTGGCCGTCAGGTCGATCACCTTCACCCGGCCAGCCAGCAATGCCGCTGCCAAATCCGTTGTTGCCGATTTCTTTGTCGTTTTTTTGCTTGAAGTTTTCTTCGCGGTCTTTGCCATGGTTTCCTCACCTGTTGCAGTTTCGAGATTATTGCATTCGGCCTGTGATGCAAGGTTCAACGATCAAGGCGATTTCTGCCTGCTTCACAATTTCATTTACCTGCCAGCATTTTGCCGAGCAAATAGCCTGACCCCGCCCCCGTCCCTGCGCCGGGCCAGGTTGCAGCACCGCACATGTAAAGCTTGGCCACCGGCATTTTGTAGCGGGAATAACCCGCAACAGGCCGAAACAGGAAATTTTGGTCAAGGTGATGGCTGCCTGACAGATTGTCACCACCGACAAGGCACGGATTTTCCGCCTCCAGGTCGTCCGGCGAAAAAACCGAACACCCAATTATTTTTTTCCGCGTTCCGGGCGCATAGGTTTCCAGCATTGAAATGACCCTGTCCGCATAAGCGTCTTTGATCTCAGGCCAATCGCCAGATTTGATTGCCCCTGTCGCATCGCCTTTGACATGTTTTGGCAGAACCCGGACCTGCATCCATGCAATATGTTTGCCCTCGGGCGCGCGCGTGGGGTCAAGGGCTGTCGGCTGCCCTACGACAACAACGGGTGCTTCCGGCAGAAAGCCATCCATCGCCTGGGTATAGGCCCGGGTCATATAGTCAAGGCTTGGCGCAATGTGCACATAGGCGAAATTTGATAGTTCGGCCCCGGCTTTCCACGCAATTGGCCCGTCGAGTGCCAGATGAACCATCATGGTCCCAGGGCCTGGCCGGAAGGTGCGGAAGCGAGAATCGACGGATGCATTGCCGCTGCCGCCAGGCAACAAGTGGTTAAACAGGATATTTGGTGTCACATTGGCGATGACGGCTCGTCTTGCGGGCACCCGCTGCCCATCCGCAAGAATGATTGCATCTGCGGTGCCTGCTGTCCGGCTGATTTTTTGTACAGCGGCATTCAGATGAATTTCACCGCCAAGTTCCTTGAAATAAGATGTCATGGCTGTGATCATCGTATCGGCGCCGCCCTTTCCGATGACCATACCGAATGCCTGGTTGGCCATGGATTCAAGATAGGGAAACAGCGCGCCGCCCGATATGTCGGGTGCAAAATCCAGGTGCATGCCCCAGGCCGCCAGCGTAGCCTTAACTTTCGGGTTTTCGAAATTTGCATCAAGCCATGTGCGCGTTGAAGTCATGAGAAAGCGCAGCATATCAAGTGTCCAGGTGGTGCCCTTTTGTCGCCACGCCGCCCACACCACCTTCGCGGCAGCGAGTGACGGCATAGCACTTCCCAATAACCCAAAAAGATGCGGAGCATCACTGGCGAATTTTTCCAAGAGTCGTTGCCAAGCAGCAGCATCCGTTGCGCTTAGTGCTGCAAGCCGCGCCATCGTCGTGTCCAAACTCTTGGAAACGCCGAAATAGGTATCGTCTGGAAAAACGGAAGCAAAACAGTGTTCAGCAGGCACAAACGCCAAGCCGTGGCGGGTTAATGCATCCCCGTTCTCACGCAAGAAGGGCGATCCCGCAAACATCGAAAGGTTCATCGCCGCCACATCATGGCGAAAGCCGGGCAGTGTTAATTCACGGGTCTTGACTGCACCACCTGCCACACCCTTCGCTTCAAATACGCCCACACTCCATCCGCGTTTAGCAAGATGGATGGCAGCGGCTAAGCCGTTATGGCCCGCCCCGATCACGACGGCGTCGAATGTTCGATCTGCCATGTACCTTCCCACTTCCGAAGAACAGCAGATTTGCGCATCGTCGCCTACCGGTCAACGATGAATTCATGCAAATGCATTGAAATCCATATTGCACATGCGAAAGATAAGTAAATTTTGGCACCAAATCTTGTGCGGGTGAATATTTTATGTTTGAAATACTCGTGATCCGGAATCCCGGACAACATCAACCGACAGTTTGAGGAACGCCCATGAAACGCTTAAGCCTAGCCGGCGCAGCAATTGCGCTATCTCTTACCAGTTCCCAGGCCGCCATGCCGGGCCTCCGCGGACATGACCATACAGGCATAACCGTGCCGGACATGGATCAGGCCGTGACCTTCTTCACAGATATCCTGGGCTGTCAGATGGCAATGTCCTTTGGCCCCTTTGCGGATGACAAGGGCACCTTCATGAAAGACCTATTGGGTGTCGACCCCAAGGCCGTGATCGAAAAGATAACCATGATGCGGTGCGGCTTCGGTTCCAACGTTGAACTGTTCAAATACAAGGCCCCCGACCAGCGCTCACTCGACCAGAAGAACAGCGACATCGGCGCATTTCATATTGCTTTCTACGTTGACGACATCAAGGCCGCCAAGGCTTTCCTTGATGAGAAGGGCATTGCAACCCGCATGGGGCCGCTGCCTGTGGATCACGGGCCGGCTGCGGGTCAGGCCATTCTTTATTTCCAGTCACCATGGGGCTTGCAACTCGAAGCTATCACCTACCCGAACGGCATGGCCTATGAAAAAGATGGTGGCCCCGTCCTTTGGTCGCCGAAGGATCCCGCAAAGTAGGCTGACAGAAGCAGCAGGCGCATGTTAGGTAAGGAAGAGTCCCTTTTGATCGGTCCTCGCCTTTTCAACATGGAGCCACCATGGCTTTCAGTTTCACCACCGATCGCATGCTGAATTTCGGCGATTGCGATATCTCCGGCACTGCCTACTATCCATCCTATCTCAACATACTCAACGGTGTGGTCGAGGAGTTTTGGACCAAGATCGGTTTCCCTTGGCACGAAATCATCTGGAAAGAGCGTTGGGGCACGCCCACTGTGCATCTCGAATGCAATTTTTCGAAGCCGTCCTTTTTCGGCGACCGCCTGACATTCCGCGTGACAGTCACCAAGGTAGGCCGTTCTTCCGTCACCTTGGAGCACGAAATCTACTGCGGTGATGAGTTGCGCTGGACTGTGAACCAGGTTCTTGCGGCAAGCTGGCTCGACAAGCACACCTCAATGACCTGGCCGGATGATGTTCGCGCCAAGCTGGCCAGCTTCTTGCCAACCAGCGGCCTCGATAATCCGCATCAACCAGTGAAGTCCCCGCGCAGTTGATGTTACAGGGCGGTACGCACCCGCCATAATTCGGGGAACAGCTCAATTTCCAGCATGCGCTTGAGATAGGGCACCCCACCAGTTCCGCCCGTGCCGCGCTTGAAGCCGATCACACGCTCAACCGTCGTGACATGATTGAAGCGCCAGCGCCGGAAATAGTCTTCAAAGTCGACAAGCTTTTCGGCAACTTCATAAAGCTGCCAATGGCGTTCTGGCTCTTTGTAGACCATGGCCCACGCCGCCATGACGTCTTCATTGAATTGGTGCGTTTGCGTCACATCACGGTCAAGCACAGACTGGGGCATTTTCACGCCTTTGCGAGCGGCAAGGCGAAGAACCTCATCATAGAAACTTGGTTTGGACAGTTCAGATTGCAGCTTTTGGATCAGATCAGGCCGGTGTTCATGCGGCTTCAGCATGGTCCGGTTGCGATTGCCCAACATGAATTCAATGAGCCTGTACTGCCACGACTGGAAACCAGATGACTGCCCAAGCTGCGCGCGGAAATGGGTGTAATCGGATGGTGTCATGGTGCGCAGCACATCCCAGGCATTGTTCAACTGCTCGAAAATGCGGGAAACGCGCGCCAGCATTTTCATGGCAGGCGCAAGGTCATCTTGGGCGATGCAATTACGCGCTGCTGAAAGCTCATGGATCGCGAGTTTCATCCAAAGCTCTGACGTCTGATGCTGGATGATAAACAGCACTTCATCATGAGCAGCAGTCAAGGGTTTTTGCGCTGACACAATCTGGTCAAGGGCCAGATAATCGCCATATGACATGCGCCCCGCAAAGCTGAGCTGGGCACCGTCGCGGGCAGGGTCTTGGTCTTGGCTCATGGTTCATCCCCAATTGCGTCAGGCGCCGCGCAGGCGGAAGCGCTGGATTTTGCCCGTCTGAGTTTTTGGCAAAGCATCAATGAAAATCACCCGGCGCGGATATTTGTAGGGAGCGATTGTTGCCTTCACATGGTCCTGCAGAAGCTTCACCATGAGTGCATCGCCCACTTTGCCGTTAGCCAAAACCACATGCGCCTCGACAATCATGCCCCGTTCGTCGTCAGGAGCGCCGACGACAGCGCATTCTAGTACCGCCGGATGGGACAGCAGCGCCGCTTCCACCTCGGGCCCGGCAATGTTGTAACCAGCGGAAACAATCATGTCGTCCGAGCGTGCGGCAAAATGAAAGTATCCATCTTCATCCTGCCAGAAACTGTCTCCAGTCAGGTTCCAGCCATTCTGGACGTATTTGGTCTGGCGGGAATCGGCGAGATAGCGGCATCCGGTTGGTCCGCGCACCGCAAGCCGGCCCACATCGCCACGTGGCTTTTCAATTCCGTCATCGTCTACAATGCGCGCTTCATATCCTGTCACCGGCCTGCCGGTGCAGCCCGGTCGATGGTCATCGAAGCGGTTGGTAATGAAGATGTGCAGCATTTCCGTAGCACCAATGCCATCGAGCATCGGTTTGCCCGTACGCTGCATCCATTCCTCGTATACGGGCGCAGGCAGCGTTTCACCAGCTGAGACGGCAGCGCGAAGAGAGGACAGGTCGGCCCCGTCTGCCATGGCCTTCAGCATCGCGCGATACGCCGTGGGGGCTGTGAAACAAATGGTAGCCTTATACTGTTGGATAATCTCAATCATGTTTGGTGGCGTCGCTTGTTCCAACAACGTTGCGGCAGCCCCAAAACGTAACGGGAAAATTGCCAGGCCACCAAGCCCGAACGTGAACGCAAGGGGAGGTGACCCGACGAAAACATCTTCAGGCGTTACACCCAAAATTTCCTTTGCGTAACCATCGGCGATTATCAAAAGGTCGCGGTGAAATGCCATGGCTCCTTTTGGCTCACCTGTGGTGCCGGATGTGAAGCCGATCAACGCCACATCGTCCCGTCCCGTCGCGGCGGACTTGAACTTCACTGACTTTGTTAGGGCCACCCGATCCAACTCGGCGTCATGATTGGCCGATCCATCAAACCCGACAATGGTTTTGAGGTGACGGGAAGTGCTGCCGCAGGTTACGAGGTCTGCCATCAGCCGCGTGTCGCACAATGCTAGTTTCACTTCGGCCCGATCGACGATTTGTGTCAGTTCGCCCGCTCTCAGCATGGGCATCGTGTTGATCACCACCGCCCCTGCCTTGGTGGCCGCAAGCCAGCAGGCCACCATGGCTGGATTGTTGGCCGACCGGATCAAAACCCGGTTGCCAGGCTTCAGGCCATAGTCATCAACCAATGCATTGGCGATCCGGTTCGACCAGTCCGTCAGTTCCTTGTAAGTCCGCTGACGGCCATTGCCGATTAGTGCGGTGTTGTCACCAAATCCTTTCTCGACCATCCGATCCGTAAGCTCAACGGCAGCATTCAGCCACTCTGGATAGTCAAAACCGCCAAGATTGATGTCCGGCCATTGCGCGGGTGGCGGAAGCCGGTCTCGTGTGAAGCTGTCGGTGTGACCACTCGGTCCGAGTTGTGGTTGGGGCATATTCTTCTCCCTTTGATTTAGGGCACCTTTTTGCGCCTCTTGTCATTTGGATTCTGGAACGACGGCCGTCGCTTCGATCTCTACTTTCGCCCTGTCTTCAACTAGTGCCACAACCTGAACCAAGGCCATGGCTGGAAAGTGACGGCCAATGATCGTCCGATAAACGTTCCCCAGTTCTTTCAGGCGCGCCAGGTATTCGGCCTTGTCGGTAACATACCATGTGAGACGGACAAGGTGCTCAGGTTTTGCCCCGCCTTCTGCCAGCACCGAGACGATGTTTTTAAGTGTCTGGGCAACCTGGCCCACGAAATCATCACTTTCAAATTCATGATCGGCATTCCAACCAATCAGCCCACCACAGAAAACCATGCGTCCAGACGCGGCAATGCCGTTGGCATAGCCTTTGGCCGGCTTCCAGTTCTTGGGGTTCAAAATCTCATGGCTCATGCCTTGCCCTCCATGAATGCAATCATTTTCGTGCGCATGTCGGCCGGCCAACCATGGCTCTTCCATTTCTGCATCCAGACGATGACCAGGTTTGCCGAAAGCCGCTCGGTGCCCTCATGCAGCGCTTTGATCAGCACCTTCAGGCTCGACCGGCCAAGCGACTCTACTTCGAGGGTGAAGTGCAACACTTCATTGAGGCGAGTGGGGATGGAAAAGCGGGCATGGACGTCGACGATTGGCGCCCCAGTCCCCTGGGTCTGATGTATGTCCGCAAACGAAACCCCGGCTATGTCAGCAAAGAAATTCTCGATCACCGAGTTGAACATTTCAAAATAGCGTGGATAGAAGACGATCCCGGCGGGGTCGCAATGATTGAATTCCACGCGGATGCGCTTGCTGTAGATCATTTGCTTAAGTTGCTAGTAGCGTGCGAGCGATGATGATGCGCTGCACATCGCTTGCGCCTTCGTAAATGCGGAGCGCCCGGATCTCGCGGTAAAGCTGCTCAACGATTGTGCCGCTCTTCACGCCATCACCACCATGAAGCTGCACTGCCATGTCGATGACGCGCTGTGCTGCTTCGGTGGCGTGAAGTTTTGCCATGGCAGCCTCGCGGCTGATGCGTGCTTCTCCGCGATCCTTGGTCCAGGCCGCGCGATAGACGAGTAGGGCTGCCGTGTCGATATCAAGAGCCATGTCTGCGAGGTGGCC
>CALMEZ010000013.1 GCA_937864985.1 uncultured Alphaproteobacteria bacterium | reverse complement strand
CGAGGAAGGCGCCACGGTTGGTCGGCCAGTCGGCAGCGGCAACGCCTTCGATGGCACTCTTGGCGAGTTCAAGAATGACTTCGAGGCCCTTGATGCCCGCGTCGCTGTTCAAGGTCGGTTCCCACTTGTCGTTGAACAGCATCATGCCATGCTGGGCAGCAATGTGTTCCCACAGATAGGTGGCCCAGAAGCCGCGGCCAGCCATCATGCCGATGCCAGAGACGCCTTTTTCGGCCTTGTTCAGTTCAGGAGCCAACCGCACCATTTCTTCGTAGGATGGAATGGTGGTGATGGTGTCCGGATCCTTGCCGAGGACCTTCTTGAAGATCGACTTGCGGATGTGGACCTGCTGGATGTCGCAGTCAAACGGAATGCCGAACATGCCCTTGTCGCCGAACTGGGCATAGTTCAGGCGGTAGGTGTCATAGAAGTCGTCGAGCGGCAGCTTCCACTTGGTGGCATAATCGTCGAGCTTGGCGAGCAGGCCCTGGGCTGCAAAGTCACCGAGCCATGGCGAGAAATACTGCATGCAGTCGAATGACGGATTGCCGGACATGGCTTCCGACACGATCTTGTTCTTCATGTCACCATCGGGGATGGCCACGAGATCAATGTTGATGCCCGAAAGATCCTTGAACGGCTGGGTGCCGGCGAGTGCTGATTCGCGGTCGTCCGAGGAAATCAGGAAGCGCACGGTCTTGCCGGCATGTTCCTTGCGGATGCCTTCCCAGTCGGCGGTGCGGATCCAGTCCTTGTTCGGATCCCACATCAGCTCATCGCCCTTCAGGCCATATTGCTTCTGGTAATCCTTGTTGACGTAGTTGGCCACGCTGATCTTGGCCAGAACGTCAGCGGGGTTCATCATGTCGGCGAAGGCGCGGTTGACGTTGAACAGGTTGACGCCTGCGCCCGTCGCCAAGGCCGCGCCCGTTGCGGCGGTGGTTTTCAAGACCGAGCGGCGCGTCAGCCCGGGTTTTCTTAGAAGAGTCATTCGGTTCCTCCGTTGGTTGGCCATTGTTGATGTGATCCAGCGGCAGCGGGCCAGCTGCAGCAGGGTTTGAAGATTGGTGAATTCATCCGCACTCTATGCGAGAATTGGGCAAAATGAGGAGCAGGCCGGAACATGCAGCCGACAGCAGCCATGGCTTTCCTCCCCTTTTTCTGGACACCTTTGTGGTATCACGTTTTGTCGATTTCAAAACCATACTAAATGCTTTTCCAGGATGCAAATGTTTCGTTTCGAAAAACGACACATTTTGTCGCTGCACTGCACAAATGACGCATTTTGACCGGGACAAAGCAAGCCCTGCCCCTTAGAATTGAAATTCTATTCATTCCAACGCCGATGGATCCGGACGCGTGACTGACCAGGACTCATTTTCCCCGACCCCTTTTGAACGCACATCCGGCCGCGTGGCGCGAAACCGCATGCGCATCGCCTGGATGTATTATGTCGAAGGGCTGACGCAAAACGAGATTGCTGACAAGCTGGGAATTGGCCGGGTCACCGTGGTGCGCAACATCAACGAAGCGGTAAAGCAGCGCGATGTGAAAATCTGGATCACCGGACACATTGCCGAGTGCCTTGACCTGGAAGCGGAACTGAAAAAGCGCTTTGGTTTCGTCGATGCCATGGTGGTACCGGAACCTTCAACGCCAGCCAACACGCACAAGGTGATCGGCACTGCAGCGGGCATGTATGTGACCGACCAGCTCACGGATCACTTCTGTCTTGGCGTGGGCTGGGGGGCGACGCTTTATGAGTCGCTGCAAACGCTGAGTCCGCGCGAACTGACGGATGTTGATGTCGTGTCTCTGCTGGGGGGCGTGGTTCAGGCCAAGCGCTTCAACCCGGCAGAATTTGCCTGGCAAGTTGCCAATACCATCGGGGCCAACTGCTATTTGCTGACGGCCCCTGCGATTGTCGATTCGCCAATGACGCGTCAGGCGCTGATCGAACGCTGCGGTCTTGATGAGGTAATCAAGCACGCCGACACCATGGACATGGCGCTGCTTTCGGTCGGCACGCTGTCGCCGCAATCAACATCCTTCCGCTTCGGCATGTTGAGCGAGAGCGACCGCCTATCGCTGATCAAGCAGGGGGCCGTGGGTGATTTCCTGTTCAACTTCTATGACCAGAACGGCAAGCTGGTGAAACACCCGATCAACGAACGCGTCATGTCGCTGCCGCTGGAGAAGCTGAAGCGGGTGCCAAAGCGTGTCATGATTTCCGGTGGTCTCGACAAGGTTGATGCGCTGTTGGGGGCCTACAAGCTTGTGAACTATAATGTGTTGATCACCAGCGAATCCACGGCGCAGGCCATGCTGGACCGCACAGCGCCCTGACCGACACAAGGACTGACCATGAAGCACCCCGAAGCCGTTGCAATCACTCTCGCTGCCCTCGCACGCGGCACGTTTGTGGGGCGCATTTGGCGCGAAGGCATCGGCCCTGCAGTTGTGCACGTGCGTGACGGCCGCCTGATTGACATCACATCTCGCGCCACGCCAACCATGCGCGATCTGTGCGAGGGTGATGATCCGCCAGCGGCGGCCGCAAACGCAAAAGGTGAAGATCTGGGGCCAGTCGCTGCATTTTTGGAAAAGCCTGACGCGATGCTCGCTCCCATCGACCTACAGGCCGTCAAGGCGGCGGGTGTGACGTTTGCCACGTCGATGCTGGAACGCGTCATCGAGGAAAAGGCGCGCGGCAACCCGGCTTTGGCGGCCGGAATTCGCGCGGACATATCAGGGCTGATTGGCGATGACTTGTCCAAGCTTGTGCCGGGATCACCCGAGGCCATGGCGCTGAAGGCCAAGCTCATTGAGCGGGGTGCATGGTCGCAATATCTGGAAGTGGGCATCGGGCCAGACGCCGAGATATTTAGCAAGGCGCAGGTGATGAGTGCCGTGGGCTTCGGAGCCGAGGTCGGAGTGCATCCGGTTTCGTCGTGGAACAATCCGGAGCCGGAAGCCGTGCTGGTTGTAAATTCCAAGGGCAAGATTGTTGGCGCGTCGCTGGGCAACGACGTGAATTTGCGTGACGTGGAAGGACGTTCTGCATTGCTTCTGTCAAAGGCCAAGGATAACAATGCGTCGGCCGCACTGGGGCCGTTCATCCGGCTGTTTGATGAGACATTTTCCATCGCTGATGTGAATGCGATGGACATTGCGCTGGAAGTCGAAGGCGAGGACGGCTTCCACCTGAAGGGTGGCAGCAACATGGCGCGCATCAGCCGCAGCCCGGCCTCGCTGGCGGCATCAACACTCAACGCACATCATCAGTACCCGGATGGTTTTGTGATGTTCTGCGGCACGGTGTTTGCGCCGACGCAGGACCGCGGCGAAAAGGGCAAGGGCTTCACCCATCATCTCGGTGATGTGGTGACGGTGTCCAACCCGCTGCTCGGCACGCTGATCAACACGGTGCGCCGCACCGACCAGTGCAAGCCGTGGGTGTTTGGCGCCTCGCAATTGATGCGCAACCTGAGTGGGCGCGGGCTGTTGTGATTTCGAGCAAGCGGAAAGAACCCTCATCCGCCCTTCGGGCACCTTCTCCCATTTGCAATATCGCAAACGGGAGAAGGCAATAAGATTGTTCGCCTTCTCCCGTGCGAAGCATGGGAGAAGGTGGCGATAGCCGGATGAGGGCTCTTTCAACGCTCCGAATTAGCCCACCAAATGCTTCACCAGGGCCTGCGTCATGCGCGGCAGGTCGTAGGGGAAGCGGGCGGTGATCAGGTTGCCATCGACGACGCAAGGTTCATCAGCCACTGTTGCGCCTGCATTCTGCAAGTCGATCTGGATGTTCCAGACGGCGGTGGCCTTCTTGCCTTTCAGGATTCCCGCACTCACCATCACCCACTGGCCGTGGCAGATGGCGCAGGTGGCCTTGCCGGCGGCATGCATGTCCTGCACGAACTTTAGCACGGGTTTGTCCATGCGCAGAGCATCGGGGTTCCAGCAGCCGCCGGGCAGGATCAGGCCGTCATAGTCGGCAGCCTTCACCTCGTCGGTGTATTTGTCGATCTTGATCCAGCCGGCATTTTCCATGAGGCGGATGGCCAGCACATGCGTGGCGCATTGCGGCGGAAAACGCAGGCCGAGCGTGGGGTGGAATTCACCAATGCGCGGGCTCACCACATGCACGGTGGCACCATGTTCGGTCAGCCAGCGCAGGGCGCCGATGATTTCCACCTCTTCCACGCCATTGGAACAGCAGATGGCGATGCGCTTGCCTTTCAGCAAGTTGGGGTTTGATGGCGGGTCAAACAGATAGGCGCGCAGCTCACGGTTCAATTCGCCATCCGCCGTTGCCAGAAGTTCCGTTGAAATGGATGGCACGGGAGATGGGGTGGTCAATTGTTGAAGGCGTGAAGTTGACAGGGCCTGCACGGTATTCGGCGGAACATGCTTGTTCATGACATCTCTCCCCTTGCTTCATTCTGTGAATGTGTCAGACTGTTATAACAGTTTCGGAGGCAGGAATGAAGTACGGATTTAATCTGCTCTTGTGGACAGCGCATGTGACGGACGAGCATCTTCCGGTTGTCCGCGCATTGAAGAAGGCGGGCTATTCCAGCATCGAGTTTCCAATTTTCGAAGGCACACCTGATCACTATGCGCGCATGGGCGATGCACTGGAAAAAATGGGGCTGGAGCGCACCACGGTCAGCGTCATGGTGCCCGGCAAGAACCCGATTTCACCGGACAAGGCCGTGCGCGCTGCCGCACTCGACTATGCCAAATGGGTGATCGACTGCAATGCGGCGCTGGGGTCGAACATCCTGGCCGGCCCCATGCATTCGGAACTGGGCCTGTTCTCGGGTGTGGGCGCAACCGCGCAAGAACGCAAATGGGGCATCAGCTTCCACCGCGCCGTGGGCGATTATGCGGCGAAGAAGAATGTGCGGCTGGCGCTGGAAGCGCTCAACCGCTTCGAGGTTTATTTCCTCAACACCATGCAGCAATTGTCGGATTACCTCGACGAGGTTGATCATCCGCACATCAAAGCGATGTATGATACCTTCCATTCCAACATTGAAGAAAAGGATCCGGTTGCCGCGATCAAGACGATCAAGAAGCACATGATCCACGTCCACATTTCAGAGAATGACCGTGGCACGCCCGGTAAGGGGCACGTGCCGTGGGCTGCCACCTACAAGGCGCTGAAGGCCGCCAAATATGATGGCACCATGACGATTGAAGCCTTCGGCCGCGCGCTCCCTGCCCTCGCCGCCGCCACGCGCGTCTGGCGCGACTTCTTCCCGAACCGCGATGAGGTGTGGAAGAAAGGCATCGTCAACATGAAGCAGGGCTGGGCCAAGGCCGCCAAGTGAAAACAGTCTACGTCATCGGCACCTGCGATACAAAGGGCGAAGAATTGCACTTCGCACGGGAATGCGTGCATGGCGCGGGCGCACGGGCGGTGCTGGTTGATGTGTCGACACAGGGCAGCGGCGAGGCCGATGTGGCAGCGGCTGATGTTGCTGCCTTCCATCCTCATGGGGCCAGCGCCGTGCTCGGCCGCAAGGACCGGGGCGAGGCTGTGTCTGCCATGGCGGTTGCGTTGAAACACTATCTTCAGTCGCGCCGCGACATTGGCGCGGTGCTGGGGCTTGGTGGTGGCGGCAACACGGCACTGGTGACGGAGGCCATGCGCGCGCTGCCTGTCGGCGTTCCGAAGCTGATGGTTTCCACCATGGCGTCAGGGCAGGTCGCACCCTATGTCGGCCCCACTGACATTGCCATGATGCATGCGGTGGCCGATATCGCAGGGTTGAATGCCATCACGCGCAAGGTCATTGGCAATGCGGCCCATGCGGCCGCCGGCATGGCGATGAATGATGTGCCTGATGACAGCGACAGCAAACCTGCCATCGGGTTGACGCAATTCGGTGTGACAACTCCACTGATCACGGCGTTGCGCTCGCGGCTTGAAGATCAATGCGAGTGCTTTGTATTCCACGCCACGGGAACAGGCGGCCAATGCTTCGAGAAGCTGGCCGACAGTGGCTTTTTCTCCGCTGTTTTCGACATGACGACAACCGAAGTGGCCGACCATCTGTTTGCTGGCGTTCTTCCGTGTACGGATGACCGATTCGGCGCGTTCATCCGGCGGCCCATGCCCTATGTCGGTTCCGTCGGCGCTTGCGACATGGTGAATTTCGGACCACGCGACACTGTTCCCGCGAAATATGCTCACCGAAAATTCCATGTGCACAACGCGCAAGTGACACTGATGCGCACAACGCCTGAGGAAAGCAGGGCCATCGGCCAATTCATCGTTGAGCGGTTGAACCGCATGCAGGGGCCGATGCGGTTTCTGTTGCCGCTGCGCGGTGTTTCGGCCATCGATGCGGCGGGGCAAGTGTTTGACGATCCCGCTGCCGATGCGGCGTTGTTTGATGCCATCCGCAAGGGCTGGGTAGCGGCTGCAAACCGGAAGCTCGTTGAAGTCGATGCCAACATCAATGATCCCGCCTTTGCTGATGCCGCCATCGCGGCATTTCAAGAGATCACGTGAGGACACATGCCACGCTTTGAACGAAAAGACCTGCTCGAAAAATTCCGCGGCATGATCGCGCGGAAGGAACCGATCATCGGCGGCGGGGCTGGCACGGGTCTTTCCGCCAAGTGCGAGGAACAGGGCGGAATTGACCTGATCGTCATCTACAATTCCGGGCGTTATCGCATGGCAGGCCGTGGCTCGCTGGCGGGCGTTCTGGCTTACGGCAATGCCAATGACGTGGTGAAGGAAATGGCGCGGGAGGTGTTGCCTGTTGTCAGGCACACGCCGGTGCTGGCAGGTGTGAACGGCACGGATCCCTTCATGTTGCGTGATCATTTGCTGGACGAGCTGAAAGCCATGGGCTTTTCCGGCATCCAGAATTTCCCGACGGTGGGTCTCATCGACGGCGTGTTCCGCAAGAACCTGGAAGAAACCGGCATGGGCTATGGACATGAGGTTGATTTGATCCGTGCCGCCCACGGCAAAGACATGCTGACCACGCCTTATGTGTTCAACGCCGATGAAGCCATTGCCATGACCAAGGCCGGAGCGGACATCATCGTGGCGCATATGGGCCTCACAACAGGCGGCGCGATCGGGGCCGAGACGGCGTTGAAGCTGGCGGACTGCCCTGCCCTCATTTCCAATTGGGCCGAAGCTGCGAGGCGGGTGCGCAGGGATGTGATTGTGCTGTGCCATGGCGGGCCGATCTCCTCGCCCGATGATGCGGCCTATGTGTTGAAGAACACGCCGGGCATTCACGGCTTCTATGGCGCAAGCTCAATGGAGCGCCTGCCCGTCGAAACCGCCCTCACCCAGCAAACCCGCGAATTCAAACGCATCACTTTCTGAGGAACACATGGCCCGCGCTTATGCATCGATCATCCTGAAAGCCCCTATTGAAACCGTGTGGAGTCTGGTGCGCGATTTCAACGGATTGCCCAGTTGGGCACCCGCCATTGCGCGCTCGAAAATCGAAGGCGGCTTGGACAGTGACGTGGTTGGTTGTGTGCGTTCCTTCTACACGCATGACGGTGGGCACATCCGTGAACGCCTGCTGATGCTCGATGATGCCAACTATACCTTCACATACAACTTCGAAAAGCCGGCCTTTCCCGTGAAGAACTATGTGGCGACGCTGCGCCTTTACCCGGTGACGGAAGGCGACCAGTGCTTTGCCGAGTGGACCGCGACATTCGATGAAGCGCCCGGCGACGAAGGGAAATATGAGCGCATTGTCTCCAAGGATGTGTTCGCGGCGAACTTCGCCAATCTTGCGAAAATCATCTCGCGGATCAAGCCGAAGAAACCTGCCGGGGCGGTGCGCTGGAAAGGTTTCCAGCCCAACAAGGTGTGGACGTCGCGCGTCATCAAGGCGCCAGTTGACAAGGTGTGGGGCGTGATGCGCGACTTCGCCGGCATGGGTGCCTGGCACGACGAGATCACCAAGATGCATATGCTGAAACGCGTGCGTTCCGACAAGGTGTCCGGCATCCGCGATTTCTATTTTGGTGATGGGCATCTGAACGAAGAGCTGCTGCATCTGGATGACATCAACCGCTCGTTCTCTTACCGCATCACCAAGTGCGAGATCCCGTGGTTGAATTATGTATCAGGCCCACGGCTGTGGCCCGTGACAGCCGACAATTCGACATTCGGCGTGTGGACGGGCGACTGGGACGCCAGCCCGCAGGACGATCTTGTGTTGATCCCGCGCACGGAACAGAATGTCTATCAGAAGGCCTTTGCAACGGTTGAGAAAAAGCTGAAGAAGAAATCTTAGGAGAACGACATGTCTGACTGGAAGAAGCGTCATAGTGTGGAAGGCCGCCGCATTCTTGTGACCGGCGCAACAAAGGGCATTGGCTTTGAAACGTGCCAGGTGCTGGCGGATGCCGGTGCTGACATTGTGGCCGTGGGCCGCGACAAAAAGGGGCTCGATGAAGTTGCAGCGCTGGTGCGCAAGACAGGGCGCAAGTGCCTCGCGGTTGAGGCCGACATGGCCACCGTTGAGGGTCCGAAATATGCAGCCGCCGAAGCCCTGAAGGCTTTCGGGACCATTGACGTTCTCGTCAACAATGCCGGCGTGGCGCTGAATGAACCCATTCTCGACATCACGCTGAAGAACTGGGACACGACCATCAACGTCAACTTGCGCGCGCCGATGCTGCTGGCGCAGGCGTTGGTGCCCAACATGATCAAGCAGAAGATGGGCAAGATCATCAATGTGTCGTCGCAATCTGGCGTGATGGCGCTGGCCGATCATGGCTCCTATGGCGCTTCGAAGGGCGGCTTGAACCAGCTGAACCGGGTGATGACCATTGAATGGGCCAAGCACAACATCCAGTCCAACACCGTGTGCCCCACGGTGATCCTGACGCCGATGGGCGAAATGGTGTGGGGCAAGCCGGAAAAGGGCGATCCGATGAAGGCCAAGATTCCGCTGGGGCGTTTCGGCAAGACGACAGAGGTGGCGGATCTGATTTTGTTCCTATCATCGTCTGCCTCTGACCTGATCACCGGCCAGGATATCCTGATCGACGGTGGCTTTACGGCGCAGTAAAGCCGGGCCGGGACTTTCATCCCAGGATAGGCTCTTGCAGGGCCATAGAGGGGTCCAGAACAATGTTCATGCTTTGTTCGGTACCCGACAGCCCAAAATCGTGGATCGCGCTGTACGAGGCTGCCGGGTGCCCTAGAATAGATTTCTATTCTTAGTTGTACTCCGGCGCAACTCGTCAATAGGTTGCGCGGCCGCCAGAGATGTCGAACACGGCACCCGTCGAGAAGGAGCATTCCTCGCTGGCGAGGAAGCAAATCAGCGCGGCGTTTTCCTCGACGGTGCCGAAGCGGCCCTTTGGAATCTTTGAGAGCATGAAATCAATATGCGTTTGCGGCATCTGGTCGAAGATCGGCGTACGCACAGCGGCGGGTGTCACGGAATTGGCGGTGATGTTGTATTTCGCCACTTCCTTGGACAGCGACTTGGTGAAACCGATCACTGCCGCCTTTGACGCCGAGTAGGCCGAGGCATTGGGGTTGCCTTCCTTGCCGGCGATCGAGGCTATGTTGACGATGCGGCCATAGTTCTGGGCGATCATCAGCGGCAGCACGGCGCGGTTGGTGAAGAAGGTGCCGTTGGCGTTGACGGCCATAGTCTTCAACCAGCCATCAATTGGGAAACCATCAACAGGAACCGTTGGGCCTGTGATGCCGGCGCTGTTCACCAGAATGTCGATGCCGCCGATCTGCTTCACGGTTTCAGCCACCGCCTTTTCCACCGAGGCATGGTCGGAAATATCGGTTTTGATACCGCCGTTGACATCCCAGGCCACGGCCTTGCCGCCCTCGGCAATGATGCGTTTGAGAACCGCCTCTCCAATGCCGGAGAGACCTCCTGTGACGACGGCGCGACGGCCATTAAATCTCATTTTCTGATCTTCCAGTTCTTCATGGTTGTGAGCGTGTGTTCAAATGAAACGATGCCTGCGTCAGAGCCAAGGCCGGTGGCCACCAGCCCCGCGGAGGCTTGCGCAAAGCGCAGTGAGCTTTCAAGATCCATTTTGTGGTGCAATGCCGCAATGAAGCCTGCATCGAAGGCGTCGCCGCAGCCGGTGGTATCCACCACTTGGATGTCATAGGCCGGTGCCTGCATGCGCGTGCCGTCCTTGTGGGCGTAGTATGCCCCATCACCACCAAGTGTGAAGACACAGCATGTGGCACCCTTGTCCAGATAGAATTTTGCACAGTCTTCGGCGCTGCCCCGCCCAGACATGTCTTTGGCTTCTTCAATCGAAGGCATGAAATAATCGATGTAAGGCAAGAGCGGCATGACGATCTTTGCGGTTTCGACATTGGCCGCGATCAGATCAAAGGTGACGGTGCGCCCTCTTCTCTTTGCTTCCTTGAGCAGGGTCAGGCTGGCCGGGCCATCAAGCTTCTTCAACAAGCCCGTGCCGCCCAAATGGACAATGGGACTGGCAAAGACCTGATCATACATGGCTGACGGAACATCAAAATGGTCAGAAGCACCTCGCACATGCAGCGCCGGGCGTTCGCCGTTGGGCCGCACGTTCAGGATTGTTGCCGAGGTGGGCACGCCCTTGATGCGTTGCATGGCCGACGTGTCGATGCCATGCTTCTGCATGGTGAGGAGAACCCAGTCAGCCTTCTCGTCGTCACCGACAGCACCGACGGCCAAAGACTTGAGACCGAGCTTTGCCGTATCAATAACCGTGCCGCCGGCTGTGCCGGCAACGGTGAGGCGAATTTCCTCAATGAAGTCCACACCGCCCCGTTCAGGGATGCGCGTGACAGGACGACCGAGCACATCGAGAATGTAGAGGCCGATGACCGAGACATCCGCCGCCATGGACTCACCCCTTGCGGCGATTCATCAGTGTAATGATGATTGCCAGCACGGCTGCAATGGCTGCCACCGTCCAGGTGAAGGGGTGCAGGTAGAACGGCGTCGCTGCCGCCATGGCGCGGCCTGCCGCCGTGGCGGGATCAGGCGCCACAAGAAAGACCTTGCCATAGGCCCAGGCCGCCACGATGGCCAGGAGAATGACGATGCAGAAGATCATGGCCACGACCATGGCAACAATACCGACACTGCGCAGCGGCACATCGGGCCTGGCCAATGGCAGCAGGTTGTTCACCAGACCGGCGATGACGACAAGGATGCCGCCCACCGCAAATATTTTCACGCTGAAAGGCTGGAAGATCAGCACGAGTGCCAGAACGCCAAGGCCAATAATGAAGTATTCGAGGCGCAGCGCCTTTTTGGCGCCCATGCCCTTCACAAGATCATCGCTCATGGCCGCACTGCCTTTCCATCTTCGCCAAAGATATGGGTTTGTGAGGGATCCGGGCGCAGGTGCAATGTCTCGCCGATCTTGACGCGCTTCTCGCGGGGCACAACAGCGCGGATTTCCGGGCCATTGTGCATGCGGCCGTGAATGAGCGTTTCAGCGCCCATGGGTTCAATCAGTTCGGCAACGACAGTGATGGTGTCACGACCGGCCTTCGCCTGTGCTTCAAAGGCGCGCGGGCGAATGCCGACGGTGACCTTGCCAGGCCTCAGTTTCTGCACGGCCGGATTGACCGCGAGGTTGAATGCATTGGGGCCGACGTCGATTTCCGCCGTGCCGGATGCGGCATGGGTGATGCCGGCTTCGACGAGGTTCATTTGCGGCGTGCCGATGAAGCTGCCGACGAAGACATTGGCAGGCCGTGCAAAGACCTCATGGGGCGTTCCCACCTGCTCGATCAGTCCGTCACGCATGATGGCGATGCGGTCAGCCATGGTGAGGGCTTCAAGCTGGTCGTGAGTCACAATCACCGTGGCCTTGGAGAGGCCCGACAGGACTTCCTTGATCTGGCCGCGCATGGAATGGCGCAACTCGACATCAAGGCGTGACAGCGGTTCATCGAAAAGGAAACAGTTGGGATCGCGTACGATGGCGCGGGCCACGGCGATGCGCTGCTTTTCACCCTCTGATACCTGACCTGGCATGCGGCCAAGAACGTCGGTGAGGTGCAGGATTTTGGCTACCTTGTTGACGCGCGCCTCTGTCTCTGCCTTTGAAAGCTTCTCGTAGTGCAGTGGCATGGCAATGTTCTGGCCCACTGTGAGCGCCGGATAGAGCGCATAGAACTGGAAGACCATGGCGATGTCACGCTTTTCCGGCGGCAGCTCATTCATGTTCTTGCCGGCAATGACGATCTCGCCTGATGTGGCACGTTCCAGGCCGGCAATCATGCGGAGTGTCGTGGTCTTGCCGCAGCCCGAAGGGCCGAGCAGGCAGACAACCTCGCCGGCCTTCACCGACAGGTCAACATCCTTGACGGCGGTGAAATCGCCGAATTTCTTGGTGGCCTTGCGAACGTCAATTGTGGACATGGTTCAGCGCTTTACAGTTCCGAAGGTGACGCCGCGCAACAGATGGTTCTGCAGGAAGAAGACGACCGACTCAGTCAGTGAAGAGTGGCAGATACTCACTATGATGGGGCCGAGCAAGGGGCCGAGTATTTACTTGGAATTCATCAGAGAGAGGGTTGAGAGAGGAGTTCTCTCTTTCGCTCACAAATCCTTCAATTCGAGAAAGTACAAGATCATATCAATGAAGTCTGAACAGTGGCCATCATCACTGTTGTCTACAGGCCAAGGTCGGATCTCAAAGTACATGACATCCTCTAGACGCCACACTTCTCCTCTCCGTGGTCCTGTCAATACCAACAATCCCTGGCTGAAAATCTCCACAACTCCGCGGTAAACATGCTTTGAGA
>CALMEZ010000012.1 GCA_937864985.1 uncultured Alphaproteobacteria bacterium | reverse complement strand
GCCAAGCCTGCGGCTGCCGAACAGCCGCTGTCGCCTGCTGTGCGCAAGGCTGTGGTTGAGAACAAGCTTGACCCCGCCACCATTCCCGGCACTGGCAAGGATGGGCGCATTCTGAAAGGTGATGTGATTGCCGCCATGGAAAAGCCTGCGGTGGCAGCACCTGCTGCAACGGCCGCCATTGCGGCGGCGACGGCTGCGCCTGCGGCACCGCAGGGTGCGGAAGAGCGTGTGAAGATGACACGGCTGCGCGCCACTATCGCCAAACGCCTGAAGGATGCCCAGAACACGGCGGCCATGCTCACCACCTTTAACGAGGTGGATATGACAGCTGTCATGGCCCTGCGAAACCAATACAAGGATGTGTTCGAAAAGAAGCACGGCGTGAAGCTGGGCTTCATGAGCTTCTTCGTGAAGGCCGTAATCCAGGCCTTGAAGGACGTGCCGGCAGTCAATGCCGAGATCGACGGCGAGGATATCGTTTACAAGAACTACTATCACATCGGCGTGGCGGTGGGCACCGACAAGGGGCTGGTGGTGCCCGTGGTGCGTGATGCTGACAGGCTGTCCTTCGCTGGCATCGAGCAGACGATTGCCGGTTACGGCAAGAAGGCGCGGGATGGCGCGCTGACCATCGCCGACATGCAGGGCGGCACCTTCACGATTTCCAATGGCGGCATCTATGGGTCGTTGATGTCAACGCCGATCCTGAACGCGCCACAATCGGGCATTCTGGGCATGCATAAAATTCAGGAGCGGCCCATTGCTGTGAATGGCCAGGTGGTCATTCGACCGATGATGTATCTGGCGCTGAGCTATGACCACCGCATTGTTGATGGCAAGGAAGCCGTGACCTTCCTGGTGCGCATCAAGGAAGGGCTTGAAGACCCGCAACGCGCGTTGCTGGATTTGTAAGTCTGTGGCCGCTTCAAGGAAGCTTGATCTCTGGGAGTTGTTTCAACGCGGACGCGCTGGTGAAATCATATTTGGAAAAACTGAATGTGATTTCTTCACTGAACGTGATCCCGAATTTTCCGCAATCGAAGATGACTCCAGATATCCCAGAGTACCTGGGATGGCTGAAACCAAAGATGTGAAAGTCTATTTCAACCATGAAGCAGTGCCGACACTGTATAGTATCCGAATCCGGATTACCTATGAGAGCGGAAAATGGGGAATTTCGGACGCGGTCTCAGATACTCAAATGTTCATTCCCAAAATCGGGCCAATGAAACTCTCATTTGGTAAATACACTTGGGAAAGCCTCCGGACTCTCTCAAGTGCCATTCTGACGTTTGGAACAGAAAAGTATTTTTGTCGTTCCAATCTTGAAAAGATTATCCTTCTTGTTTGGGTCAAGGGGAGCAGACGCTTGACGCTGGAATACGCTCTATCTCCACATGTATTGGAAGGCAATGCCTATGAGA
>CALMEZ010000011.1 GCA_937864985.1 uncultured Alphaproteobacteria bacterium | reverse complement strand
GCAACCCGCAGGCAGCGGCTCTCGTGCCGAACGTTGCCTTCAATGGCGAGCATCGGCACATCTGCCGCATCACACCGGCCGGCCACAAAATAACTGCAGCGCGGACCGAAATTGCAACCCTTCGGCCGCTCATGCGGCAAAGGCAGCTGACCCGGAATGGCTGTCAATGGCCGGGAGTTCTTGTCGGTACCGGGGAGCGCGATGGAGCGGAACAGACCTTGCGTATAGGGGTGGCGCATGTGGCCGAACACATCTGTTGTGGTGCCGGTCTCAACAGCCTCACCGGAATACATCACGGTGATGCGATTGCACGTCTCGTGGATGAGCCCCAGATTATGCGACACGAACACCATGGACGTTCCAAACTGCCGGCCGAGGTCCTTCACCAGTTCAACAATGCCGGCTTCGACCGTCACGTCCAGCGCAGTCGTCGGCTCATCAAGCAGCAACAGCGCAGGCTTGGACAACAGCGCCATGGCAATCACCACGCGCTGCTGCTGGCCGCCCGAGAGCTGGTGCGGATAGGCGTTCATGATGCGCTCTGGATCAGGCAGCTTCACCGCCTTCACCATCTCCATGGCTCGCACCCGCGCTTCGGCGGCGCTGATCTTCTCGTGGATCAGCGGCACTTCCATGAGCTGGGGACCAACTTTCATTGATGGATTGAGGCTCGCCATCGGCTCCTGATAGACCATGGCAATCTGCGAGCCGCGGATTTGCCGCAGCTCTTCATCCGACATTTCCGCCATGTCGCGGCCCTTGAACTTGATCTGGCCCTTGGTGATGCGGCCAACGCCCGGCAAGTCCCGCATAATGGCGAGCGCTACCGTCGACTTGCCGCAACCCGACTCCCCCACTAACCCCATGCTCTCGCCGGGCATAACCTTCATGGAAAAATCCATGACGGCTGGAATCTCGCCAATCTTGGTGAAGAAGGAGATATGCAGGTTGTTGATCTCGAGAATGGGTTCGGTCATCTGATCCCCTCAATCACGCAATGATTGTTCGCGCAACGCATCAGCCAGCAGGTTGAGGCCCAGAACGAATGACATCAATGCTGCCGCAGGCACGAGCGGCGGCCAGATGTACAAGCGCAGGAACTGGCTGCCATCCTTGATCGCTGTACCCCAGTCGGGGCTTTCCGACGCCATGCCCAGGCCGAAGAAGCCAAGGGTGCCAAGCAGAATGGTCGTGTAGCCGATGCGCAGACAGGTATCCACAATTAGGGGTCCCCTTGCGTTGGGCAGCACTTCCCACAGCATGATGTACCAGGGTGTTTCGCCACGGGTTTGCGCCGCCTTGATATATTCGCGGGTCTTCACGTCCATTGTAAGGCCGCGGACAATTCGGAAGACGCCCGGACTCGAGGCAAAGGCAACGGCTACAAAAATATTCAGTTCATTGGGCTGAATGGATACGATGCCCAAGGGATCGGCATTGAACACGAGGCCAGCGTAGAGCCAACAGCCGACCAATAGCGTCAGGACCAGTTGCACCGCCATGAGGCCTGGGCGCTTGTTGTAGCCGGTGTAAAAAAGAGTGAGCAAAAACAGCAGAGGGAACATGAAGAAGAAGCCTGCCATGGTGTAAGGCACGGCGGTTTCCATGATGCCGGGCGTAACCAGCAGATAGAACAGCAGGATGACCGGAAACGCCAAAACCAAATTGGCAATAAAGGACAAAATCGAGTCAACCTTGCCACCAAAATAGCCGGCAGGCAGGCCAAGCAGCGATCCCACCAGCAGCGAAATGGCCGTCGCGGCAGGCGCAATGGTCAGCACGATGCGGCTGCCATAGATGACGCGGCTGAAGACATCGCGCGCCAGCTTGTCTCCGCCCAGGTAATAGACAAGGCCTGACTTGGCTTCGATCGAGCCGGGCACGGCATTTTTCATGGCGGCGATCTGTTCGAGGGGACCAAAGGGAGCCACGTAGGGCGCCAGCAGTGCCGCGAAGAGCCAGAACGCACAGAGCAGCACACCAGCCAGCCCGACCGGGCTGGCGATCACATGACCATAAAGGCCCAACTTGCGGCGGAACGTAAACGACAGAAAGAGAAGAACAGCAAGCGACAGCCAGACTGGCCACAATTGCAAGATGATCCCGCCGACAATGCCGAAAAAGCCGATATGCTGCATTGGCGCGCTCCTAGCTCATCCGGATTCTGGGGTTGAGATAGGCGTAGCCAATGTCGGAGATCAACTGGGTGATGAGCACCACGACAACTGAGACAAGCCCGCAAGCCAGGATCAGATCGATGTCGTTGTTGGAGGCCGCAGACACCAGCAGATAGCCGAAGCCCTGATAGCGGAATATGGCCTCGACAACGACAACTCCTGACAACAGCCATGGAAACTGCAACATGATGACGGTGAAGGGGGCAATCAGCGCGTTGCGCAAGGCATGTTTCAAGACCACCTGGCTGAAGCTCAGGCCTTTCAGCCGCGCTGTCCGGATATATTGCGCGGACATGACTTCCGCCATCGAGGCGCGTGTCATGCGGGCGATGTAGCCAATGCCATAAATGGCCAGCGTCATCACCGGCAGGGTGAAGTTATAGAAGGAAATGCCTTCCGACGTCGCCGTGGCAGCAGAACCATTGAGCCAGCCCAACCAGGTGGCAAAGATGACGGAAAAAATGACGCCAGACACATATTCGGGTGTGGCCGTCGAGGTGATCGAAATGAATGACAGCCACCGGTCAAGCCTCGATCCTTCGCGCATGCCTGCTAGCACTCCGATTAACAGGGATATCGGCACCATGGTGGCCATCACCCACAGCATCAGAATTCCGGTGGCCTTCAAGGCCTGCGGCAAGCGATTGGCCACCTTGGTCTTGAAGGCTGTGGAACAGCCAAGGTCACCCTGCAATACGCCGCTGACAGTGGCGACGGCGGGCTCTTCACAGTAGCGGAAGCGCGGGACGACGCTACCCGTGGCAGGGTCGATCACCGGCTGCTTTGCTGCCACTCCAATCCAGCGGCCATATCTCAGAAAGAAATTGTCCCGGTAGCCATTGCGCACCAGCCAGTTTTCAAGATCCTGATCAGAGGCGCGCATTTCTGTTTGGAAAATTGCAAGCCTGCGAAGGTTCGGCTGCAAATTGACAAAGTAGAACACCACCAGTGAAAGACAGACCATGGTGAGCGCTATGACGCCCAGCCGCCGGAGCAAGAATTTGATCATCCGTGCATATCCCGAAATGAGTGGCAGGGGTCACTTTGAACCCCTGCCTCATCCAAACAGGATTATTCCTGTTTCGGTGTTCCGAAGACTACTTGTCCAACCAGACCTTTTCCATGTGCAGTTCAAAGGTCTGGTGCTTTTCCAGTCCATGGACATATGGCTTGGTGTGGCGATAGAGCGAACGCCAGAACGGCTGGATGATGATGCCATCATCCTGCAGGATCTTTTCGATGTCGGCCATCAAGACCTTACGCTTTCCGGCATCAGCAACGGCCAGCGCAGCATTGAGCTTCTTGTCGAAATCCGGATTGGAATAGGCAGCCTCGTTCCATGCTTCACCCGTGCGGTAAGCGAGGGCGAGAACCTGCACACCGAGCGGGCGCATATTCCATTCTGTGGTTGACCACGGATACTTCGTCCAGTCATTCCAGAAGCTCGAGCCTGGGATGACGGTACGCTTCACCTTAAAGCCAGCTTCGCGGCAATGCTCGGCGATCACGTCGCCAGGGTTTTTGACGTAGTCGGCTTCATAGGAGATGAGTTCAAACTCGTGATCCATCATTCCGGCGTCAGTCATCAGGGCTTTGGCTTTAGCCAGATCACGCGGCACCTTTGGAATTTCCGCGTATTCCGGGTGGATCGGACAGACGTGGTGGTTTTCCCCCACGGTACCTGCCTTGTTGTAGCCAAGTTCGAGTACAATGGCATTGTCCGTCGCCAATTGCAGGGCATTGCGCACACGCTTGTCTTCAAACGGCTTGTTCTTGATGTTTGTCCGCAGCACGATCGTGGAGGCTGTCGTTACTTCTGACTTAACCAATCCCATGCCGTCCATCAGAGTCACGGTTTCGCCTGTGGTCTGATAGTTCGCGTCAATTTCGCCGGCTTCAAGGGCCGAGACCGTGGCATTCTGCTCGCCGCCATAGTCGATGAATTCAATGCCATCGAGATAGGGTTCGCCGCCCCACCACTTGAAATTCTCACGGCGTTTGACGGTGGCCTTTGCGCCCACTTCATATGCTGTGATTTCGAAAGGACCGGTGCCCGGCGTCTTCAACATATCCGGGTTCTTGTCGAAGTCACGATGCACAATGCAGGCCGGATAGTCGGCCATGCCGGGGATGATCGTGATATCGGAAGACTTGGTCTTCAGCTTCACGGTGAGGTCATCCACCTTCGTGATTGCGCCATCGGCGGCCTTGTTGGTCTTGTCGTCGATCAGCGTGCCCATGCGGCCGGCCATGGAATTGCCTTCGGCCTTCTTGTCGCACCAGCGGTTGATATTGAAGACAACGTCATCCGCATTGAAGTCATCGCCATTTGACCACTTCACACCCTTGCGCAGATGAAGCGTATATTCAGTGGCGTCATCATTCACGTCCCAGCTTTCAATCAGCTGGCCTTCAAAGGTGAACTTCTTGGTATAGCGGACCAAATATTCGTTGGCCTGGCGGGCGACATTGGCCATTTCCGACCAGTCCCAGGTGCGGGGGTCCTTCATTTCCTTGATGATCATCTGCATTTTCAGGATGCCGCCCTTCTTGGGCTCACCCTCTGCCTTGGCTGGTGTTGGCATGGTTGCACCAAGCATGCCATAGGCTGTTGCTGCAGATGCACCAAATGCGCTGGCCATGGCCAGGAATTCACGCCGGTCCATCTTGCCAGCCTTGGCATCACGGGCCAAGCCTGCGAAAATGTCAGGCATGGGTTTGCCGTTTTTCCTGAAGAATTTCATTTCACTTCCTCCGTTTGACGTTTTTCAGAACTGTCTTCTTTTCGTTGAACAAATCCTATTCACTTTTTGCAAGTGCTGACAAGATGCCAAGTTGTCCGGAAAGCACAAATCCGGCACTTCGCAATGCAACAAGTGCCGCTCACGACGCTTTGACGGCCCACGGCGGCGTCCACTCTCCTGCTACACGCAGGTCAATGCCTGCGTCGTCCTCGATAATCTTGCAAACAGTCATCTCACCTGCCCCCATACCATACCGTTCACCGGCCTCTTTAAAGCGCGCGTGAGTCGCCCTGGTGAGTTCGTTGCGGGTGCCGGTCTCGTTCATCAGTTCCTCGATCAGCGACAAGTCCTTGAGGCACAACCGGATGGGAAATGAGGGGTCGTAGTGGCCGGCAAAAATTGAAGGCACATCGTGTTGCATCACAAAGCTGTCGGCGGCGCCACCTTTCATCACGTCCCACCAGGTCGCGGGGTCCAACCCAGCCAGTTTGGCGGTCACCATGGCCTCCCCAATCGCCGCCGCATGGATTTTCCACAATTGGTTGTTTACCAGCTTGGCGATGTAACCATTGCCATAGGCGCCTACCCTGCGCAGTTGCCCCATGGCCTCAATGATCGGCCTCGCCCGCTCCACGGCTGCATCTTCGCCTCCCACGAACATCGGCATGTCGCCACGAATTGCCGCGTCCACGGAGCCGGTGACCGGGGCATCTACAGCTGACCCACCCTTTGCCTCAAACTCCTTAGCCAAAGCCCGCATCAGCGTGGGGCTGCTGGTCGTCATGTCAATCCAGAGTTTTCCCGCGCATGACGTCACCAAGAAACCGTCCGGCCCCCGCAAAACCTGTTCAACCTCTTTCGGACCAAACACCATGGTCACGACGGCGTCACACCTGTCCAAGACGTCGGCAGGACTTTTGCCAGCCGCCACACCGGGCTGCAGCACGGCAGCAACAGCACTCTCGCGAATGTCATAAACAACCATGTCAAAGCCAGCTTTGCGCACGTTGCGCGCCGCATTGGCCCCCATCATCCCCAGACCGATAAAACCAACAATCATCGCATTTCCCCGCATTTCAGGATTGCGATACTCCCCGCGCGGCTTTGGCTGCACAAGCAAATTGTCGTTATGGCGAGCATAAGCTAACGTGATGAACCATGGACATCGAAGTCAAACTGCTGCGCAGCTTCATCACAATCTATGAAAAGGGTTCGCTGTCGCGTGCTGCCGAAAAGCTGGCCTGCACACAGGCCGCCATGAGCATGCGATTGAAACTTCTCGAAAGTGAGATCGGGGAACCTCTTTTCCACCGTCAACATCACAAGCTTGACCCGACATTCAAGGGCACTGAGTTTTATGCGCGCGCGCTCAGTGTCCTTGCCGCCTATGATGAAATGATCTCAGCGACCCGCGCCAATGCGACGCGCGTAAAAATCCGGATTGGCGTGCCGGATGACTACGCAATCGGAATATTGCCGAATGTATTCTCCGAACTGGCGTTGGACTCTTGGGGCGCTGAAGTTGAAATCATTTGTGATCTGAGTGCCAACCTGGTGGGTGCGATGCAACGGCGCGAAATCGATTTGGCGCTGGTGACGCTTGCCGCCAAGCCGAGTGCTCCCTTGTGCGCCGCAGATGTGACCCTGAGTTGGGTGTTTCACCCAGACATTGTGCTGTCGCACAAGGCTCCCGTCAGTCTCGCTGCCTATCCGGAGGGTTGCGTTTTTCGCCGCGCCATGATCGCGAGCCTTGAAGCAAGTGGAAAGCCCTGGCAGGTGGTGGCACAAAGCCGCAACCACGCGGGCATTGTTTCGGCTTTGCACGGAAAATTGGCCGTTTCCGCGATGGCCAGAGGGACTGCGCCGGCGGGCCTCGTGGAAGCATCAGAAACGAACATCCTGCCAAGGCTGGATCCGGTTCCAATCTATCTTTTGGGTAGCCAGGGCCCTGCCAGCAAGCAACTCACCCAATGCGCCGACGCCATTGCGACCGAATTGCATCATTTGGCGCGGCGCTCAGCCATTTGCCAGCGCCGCACCGAAAAACTGCTGCAATAGCGATTGAAACCAGGTCGCTTGATCAACATCGTATTTTTCCATGCGCGCGTCCTGCTCCTCCCGCGTTTGCGCACCCGGCTTTCCATAGGGCGCCCAGCTGGCTTGCTGCCAGCGGCGGAAACCATCTGGAGTGACTTCAGCATGGAACTGGAGCGCCAAGGCTTGCGGTCCGTAGCTGAAAGCCTGATTTTCAAACAATTCACTGCCGGCCAGCCGTTTGGCGCCCACGGGAACCTCGAAGCCATGGGAATGCGACTGGCACACGATCAATCGCTCCGGAAATATACCGCGTCCTTCAGGCGTTGCCTTTAACCCGTAATAACCGAACTCATGAACGCCGCTGGCTTTTGGCCCCACCTTGGCACCCAAGACGCGCGCCATGGATTGGGCGCCTTGGCAAATTCCCAGAATCGGAACCCCGTGCTTCAGGCAAAGTTCAATCCAGCGGTTCTCCTCATGCAGAAACGGAAAGCGGTATTCTTCGAAAACATTGAAGGGACCGCCAAAAACGACTGACGCCGCAACTGAACCATCCACGTCTCCCAGTTTGTCTCCCCGGAAGGGCATGCGGATGTCAGGGTCGACGCCCTTATCCTCGAAAAAGCGGGTGACGCGGTCGTCTCCCGGTTCGTCATTGTGGCGAATGAACACAATCCGCTTCATTGTCACTCCCGATAGCATCGGCGGCCAATTGGTGAATAATTCAGATCAGCTGGCCGCACACATTGCCAAAGCACTTTTGTAATCCTAGCCTTTGCAAAAGCAACAAGGGATGATGCATGACGGGTGAGTTGCGAAGTGGCGGACGGCGAGCAAAAGCCGGCCGCAACCAAAGCGGCATCCATCAATTGCCGTGGCGCAAGGTGGTGAACACCGGACCGGCCTATGAACTTCTCGACGCCGGACAAATTGAAACCCTGCATCGAACCTCTATGCGCATCCTTTCGGAACTGGGCATCAAAGTCACCAGCCCGCAGGCCCTCCGGCTATTCGAACAGGCAGGCGCCATCATCGACCAGGATGACAGCATCGTCCGCATTGACGAGAGCATTGTCTTGGCCGCTTTGGAAACGACCCCATCGTCTTTCACGCTCACGAGCCGCAATCCGTCTCGGCAGGTTGATGTTGGGAGGAATGCTTTGAGCTTTGGCCTCGTGGCGGGGCCGCCCAATGTTCATGACTGCGTGCAGGGGCGCAGGCCCGGCAATCTCACCGACTATCAGAACTTCATTCGCCTGGCGCAGCACTTCAATGCCATCCATCTGATCGGCAATCAGGTGGTTGCCCCGCAGGAACTGCCTGCCAATAGCCGTCACCTTGATACCTATTTTGCCAATCTGACGCTCAGCGATCGTTGTTATCATTGCACGGCGATCGGCGGTGGGCGGGCTCTCGACGGCATCAAGATGATGGCGATTTCGCGCGGCGCGACGCTCAAGGACTTGGCGATGCATCCCGGTGTCATCACCATCATTTCGATCAATTCACCGCGCCTGATGGATGACGCGATGGTGGATGGCCTGATCACCATGGCGCAGCACGGCCAGCCCGTGACCATCACACCGTTTACATTGATGGGAGCCATGACTCCGGTGACGCTGGCTGCCGGTCTGGCGCAACAGAATGCCGAAGCCCTGTTTGGCCTCACACTGGCGCAACTGGTCAATCCGGGAACTCCCGTGATGTATGGAGGCTTCACCTCGAATGTCGACATGCGCTCAGGCGCGCCCGCCTTTGGAACGCCGGAAAACACCAAGGCCAATGTCATTGGTGGCCAATTGGCCAGGCGCTATGGCCTTCCTTATCGCAGTTCAAACTCCAACGCCGCCAATTGCGTGGACCTGCAGGCCACATACGAAACATCGATGGCCACATGGGGCGCAATCCTTGGCGGGGCCAACATGATCTATCATGCAGCAGGCTGGCTCGAAGGAGGGCTCACCGCTTCTTATGAAAAGCTGATCCTTGACGTCGAGATCCTGCAAAACATGATGGCGTTCCTGGAGCCCATTCCGTTCAGCGAAGATGACCTCGGCTTTGAAGCTATCAAGTCAGTTCCACCGGGTGGTCACTTCTTCGGGGGCGAACACACTCTCGCGCGTTACGAGGCAGCATTTTACAATCCCTTGCTATCCAACTGGCAGAACCATGGTGCGTGGGAGGCAGCGGGATCACCTGATGCCCTGAGCCGCGCGACCGCCCTGTGGCAGCAGGCGCTGAAGGAATATGAACCGCCACCGCTAGAACCTGCAGTCCGCGAGGAATTGCGTGACTATGTGGCCAGGCGAAAAATTGAAATCGGTTCAGGAGACCCATGATGCGAACCCATGCCCAGGCTGTTGTCGTTGGAGGGGGCGTGATCGGCTGTTCGATCCTCTATCACCTGACCAAGCTGGGCTGGCGCGATGTGGTGTTGCTGGAGCGTGATGAACTGACCAGCGGTTCGACGTGGCATGCGGCCGCCAACATCCACGGCCTGCATGATTCAACCAATATCAGCCGCCTGCAACACTACACCATGACGCTTTACAAGGAGCTTGAAGCAGAGACAGGCCAAGGCTGCGGCGTGTTTCAACCGGGTTCTCTGTATCTGGCGCAAACCCAGGACCGCGAACATCAGCTGCGTCTGCAGGCTGCCAAGGCCAGGCGCTATGGCATGAATTTTCATGAAGTCAGCCGGACAGAGGCCGAGCGCTTGCATCCTCTCGCCAATTTCAATGGCATCCGCTGCTTCATGTACGAACCTGATGGTGGCAATGTCGACCCATCGGGTGTTACGCAGGCCTATGCGGCTGGCGCCAGGAAGCGCGGAGCAGAAATCCATCGTTTCACGCCTGTTACGGGCACAGAGGCGCAGGCCGATGGAACATGGATTGTGCGCACGACGAAAGGCGATATCCGCACCCAATGGGTGATCAATGCTGCCGGATTGTGGGCCCGCGAGGTTGCAGCCATGGCCGGGCTCACACTTCCGCTCATGCCCACCGAGCATCAATATTTTGTGACGGAAACGATACCCGAAATTGCGGGGCTGGGGCGCCGCCTGCCTTCGCTCGCAGACCGCGATGGTGAATATTACCTGCGCCAGGAAGGTCTTGGACTGCTGGTCGGCGCCTATGAGCGCGACATGAAATTCTGGGCTGAGAATGGCACGCCCCTGGACTTTGGCCACGAACTTTTCCCTGATGATCTCTCGCGCATTGAACCCAACATGATGCGCGCCATTGAACGCGTTCCAGCGATTGGCGTCACAGGCATCAAGCGCGTCATCAACGGACCGATGATCTGGTCGCCTGACAGTGCGGCGCTATTCGGTCCCATTCCTGAGCTCACCAACTATTTCTGTTGCTGCGGCATTATTCCGGGCTTCTCGCAATCCGGGGGACTTGGGAAACTCGCAGCTGAATGGATGATTGAAGGCGAGCCATCGCTCGACATGTTTGCCTGGGACCTCGCCCGCTTTGGTTCTTGGGCCGATCAGGCCTTCACTAAAGCCCGGGTGCGCGACCAATATGCGAACCGCTTCAAAATCCATTTCCCCAATGAAGAAAGGTCCGCAGGCCGACCCGTTCGCACGCGACCTGCTTTTGAAATGCAAAAGGCGCGCGGTGCTGTGTTTGCCCTGAACTTTGGCTGGGAACACCCCTTGTGGTTTGCCAAAACCGATGATCCCAAGGCTGAAACCAACGGCTTTGCACGGCAGAACTGGTGGGAACCCGTCGGACGTGAGGCGCGGATGCTGCGTGAACATGTCGGTGTCATCGATATTGCCAATTTTGCCAAATACCAAGTGAAGGGGCCGGGTGCTGCCGGTTGGCTGGATGCGCTGTTCGCCAATCGCATGCCTACCGAGATTGGCCGTTCCTGCCTGACACCATTGATCGGCAAACGTGGCGGCATTGCCGGAGATTTTACCGTAACCAAACTCGCAGCCGATGAATTCATGTTCGTGGGCTCCGGCATGTCGGAACGCTTCCATCACAGGTTTTTCAAAGCTGTTCCCCTGCCCGCCGGCACGACATTCCAATCCCGTACGGTGGAATTGTGCGGCTTTAACATTGCGGGACCTCGCGCGCGCGAAACATTGCAGACCCTGATAAATGCCGATCTTTCAAATGCAGCATTTCCCTTCATGCGCTCGCAGCGCATTGCCGTTGGTGGCGTGAACACCATTGCCATCCGTGTTTCCTTTACAGGTGACCTTGGCTGGGAACTGTATTGCGCCGAAGTGGATCAGGTGAAGCTCTATCAGGCGCTGCTGCAAGCAGCTGAACAGCACGGTGGAGGACCCGTCGGTTCGCGCGCTTTAATGAGTTTGCGTGTTGAAAAAGGCTATGGCAGCTGGGGCCGCGACTACAGTCCGGAATACTGGCCTCAAGAGTGCGGCCTCGACCGATTGGTGAAGCCGGAAAAATCCTTTTTCAACAAGGATGCCTGGGAGAAAATCAGGTCACTTCCGCCGCGCCAAGTGATGGTAATGCTGGAGATCGAAGCAACCACCGCTGATGCTACGGGCGGCGAGCCGGTTTTCCTGATTGATGGAACGCCGGCGGGCCATGTCAGTTCCGGCGCCTATGGGTATTCTGTGAAGAAGTCACTGGCCATTGCCTATCTCAATGCGGAACATGCCCGACCAGGCACCCCTTTACACGTGGCTATCCTGGGGCTGCCCCATGCCGCGGTTGTGCTGCCGCATGCAGCCTTCGATCCGGCGGGTGCAAAGCTGAGAAGCTGAAGCAGTGGCCGCAGGATCAGCTGCGGTTCCATTTCTTGCTTGAATAATCAGGATTCACGAGCTGTGATGCCATGCGGCCGGCGCGGTAGAGTCTGATCTGCAGGAGGACGTGTGACGCCAAGGCGCGCTCACGCAAGGTGGTGACGCGATTGGATGTCATCACCTTGCGCGCATCAAGGATCCCCGATGCTGCAACAGCGACGGTTAACCCAGCCCACTTCAATTTGCCAGCAAAGCCAGCACTCTTTTCCTCGTAGTCATGGCTGATGTGGCGGTCCCATTTCTTGCGAAGCTCTGCAATTGTTTTTCGCGCAGGGTGGTAGACGATCATGTTGGCGAGATATTTGATCTTGAGCCCCATGCCGGTGGCGCGTCGGCCCCAGTCCCTATCTTCGGCGACGGCAATTCCTGCAAAGGGGCCTACGCGATCAAATGCGGCGCGGCGCATGGCGAGGTTGCCTGTGCCGGAAAAGCCCAGTTTTTCGATGTACTCCTTCTGGCGGTAAGCAAAAACGCTCTCATAGGCTTCAAGAGCCGTCGGAGCAGAAGGAATTTCGCGTCCTATCCGGACATCACCACCGACAATCAGGGTTTCCGGATTGCCATCAAACTCCGCGAGTATCGCTGCGAGCCAATTTTCGTTTGCAATACAATCTGCGTCGATGAAGGCCAGCAGTGGTGCCGATGATTTTGATATGCCCCGATTGCGAGCGGGGCCTGGCCCCGGTGTGGGTTCGGTGATGAGTATTGCCCAATCAAATTCGGAACAGACGTCAGTGGGCAGGACCTTTGAGCCGTTGTCCACGACTATGACTTCCACGCCGCCTAAGACTTGAACTTGTGGCGCGAGTGAGTTCAGGCAGCGACGCAGGAACTCAGGCTGATTCAGATGAGGAATGACAATACTTACGCGTGCGGCAGGCAAGCTGGTCAATCTCCCACAGTTCTCAAAGTAGCACCCGTGTTCCGTGCCGACCGGACATACTCTCAATCCCCCGGCAACCACTCAGATGGTTTAGCAGCCCCGGACGGCATTGGCACGCCAATTGCAGCACTGATCAAATTCCGTGCCATGATGGCAGAGACTAGGCTAAGACACTCGATGTGGGGAAGATATAGGATAAACGGGACAGGCTGGCGACCATGAAAGTTAACACAGTAAAGAGCCTTTCCGCTGCTGTCTGTGCAGCGGCGCTTTTGCTTTTGGTAGGCTGCAGTTCACCCGAAGAAAAGGCAAAAGCTTATTACGAAAGCGGCATGGAATACCTGAACAAGCAGGACTTCGCGAAAGCCGCGATTGAATTCCGTAATGCATTGAAATTAAATGAAAATAATGCTGATGCCTGGTTTGGCATGGCGATGGTTGAACAGCAATCGCATGCCTGGGGGCGCGCCTACGCTGACCTTAACCGCGTGCTTGAAATCGACCACAAGCACCTTAAGGCGCTGTCTGGTCTTGCGACTTTGCTTGCGGTTTCCGGCGACAACAACGGCGCTTTGAAATATGCCGACAGCGCTGCGGAAATCGACCCGAAGAATCCTGACATTATTGCCCAAAGAGCGGCCATCCTGTCCAGGCTGGGACGCTCACAAGATGCCGTTGCAGAGGCGAAAAAGGCACTTGCGATCAAGGAAAATCACGTGGGCGCCGTGAGTGTTCTGGCATCAGAGGCAATCAACGCCAACGACATCCCCAGTGCCCTGAAGCTCATCGATACGGCTCTTGCAGCTTCACCCAAGGATTTGGGCCTGCATCTTATCAAGCTTACAGCACTCAAGAAGAGCGGTGACCTGGTCAAGCAAGAGCAAGCGATCCGCGGCATCATTGCCGCCTTTCCTGAACGGCCGGAATTCCGCCGTGAATTGATTGCGTTTCTCGTCGCCCAAAACCGGACCAGCGATGCAGAGCAGGAACTGCGGAACAACTTGGCTGCGTCGCCAGATGATTCCAAGGCAGCGCTGGAGCTGGCTTCTTTCATCGACAAGTCCAAAGGGCATGCAGCTGCGCGCGAGGAACTTGCAAAACTTGCCACGACGCAGAAGAATCCCATCCCGCTTCAAATGGCCATCGCAGACATCGATTTTGCGACGGGGCGGCAGGATGATTCCGAGAAGCTGCTTCGGGAAATTGTCGCGGCCAAAGGCACATCAGACGAAGGCATTGAAGCGCTTCTTAAGCTGAATGAACAGCTGATTGCCCGCAACAAGATTGCCGATGCCGAAACGGGCATTGCCGAAGTTCTCAAACACGATGGCCAAAATGTCAGCGGCCTGAAACAACGGGCTTCTGTCGCAATCCTGCAAGGGAGTTATGAGCCCGCCATCGCCGATCTGCGCACAGTCTTGAGCAACACCAAGAATGACGTCAAGGCGATGTTGCTCCTGGGGAATGCCTATGAGCGCAACGGCCAAATGGAGCTTGCCGGAAACTCCTATCTTGAGGCCGCACAGAATGCGGCCAATGATCCCGCAGTTGCGTTAAATTATGTCAGGTTTCTAATACGCCGGGGCAAGTCCGATCAGGAACAGCAATTGCTGCAGTCCGTGGTCGACCGGTTCCCGGATAACCGGAATGCAGCACTCATGCTGGCGCAAATCTATCAGCGCGGTGGCGACTGGCAGAAAGCCGCAGACATCGCCAAGCGCCTGAGTGACCAAAATTCCGGCGACACGACCTCCAAGCTCGTAGAGGGCCAGTCCCTGCTTGCCATGCAGCGCTACGATGACGCCATCAAACTGCTTTCCGAGGACACACAATACAAAAATACCAACAGGTACGCCATGAAAGCTTTGGTCCAGGCTTATGTCGTGGCGAAGCGGCGCGCAGATGCCGATGCGTATCTGCTAAGCGTGCTGAAGGAGAATCCGAAGAACACGGATGCCATGATCCTGCAAAGTTCCCTGTTGCAAAGTGACGGCAAACTCAAGGATGCAGAGCAAGTGCTGCAACAGGCCATCCAGACCAATCCCAGCGCCATGGATGCCTATGTGGCACTGGCATGGCAGTATGAAAAGCAGGGCAACATCGATCAGATGATTGCCACGCTTAACAGCGGCATTTCGAGTGCAACCGAGAAAGACCAACTCCGCCTCATGCTGGCCATGGCCTATGAGAAATCGGGCCGCTTCGAGGATGCGATTGCCACATATGAAGCGATTAAGGGCAGCTCGATTGACTCCCTATTGGTCGCCAACAATCTCGCCAGCCTGTTGGCAGACCACCGCACGGACGAAGCCAGCCTGAACCGGGCGGTTGAACTTGCCAAAGTTCTCCAGGATTCACCCGTGCCGGAATTTCAGGAAACACTGGGGTGGGTTCTGGTCGCCTCAGGCAAACAAAAGGGAAGTCTTCGGCAGCTCGAAAATGCGGTTGCAGCACTGGACAAATATCCGACAGCCCATTTCCACTTGGGATATGCCTATGCGGTGGCTGGCAAACTTGATCTCGCCGCCAAGCAGTTTGAAACAGCCCTCTCCCTCAATCCAACTGAAGACATCAAGGCCCGGATCGCCGCGGCAAAGGCCACTTTCAAGATCAACAATTGACGAATGACCGGCAGCAATGCCCTCGTCAGGCTTGTTCAAGTGCAAGGGCCACACCCTGGCCAACACCGACACAGAGCGAAACAAGGGCGTGCCTGCCACCTGTTTCATGCAACAGGCGGGCAGCAGTTCCGGCAATGCGTGCCCCCGTCATGCCCAGCGGGTGGCCCATGGCGATTGCACCACCCTTGGCATTGATGTGTGGGGCATCATCGGGCAAGGCCCAGCGGCGTGTGCAACCAAGAACTTGCGCCGCAAATGCCTCATTGAGTTCGATGATATCGTAGTCCTTTGCGGAGCGGCCATTGCGCGCGCGCAGCCGCTCTAGCGCGGCCACTGGGCCGAGACCCATGACACTTGGGGCAACACCGGCCGAAGCCGCCATGCCCATCCGCGCCAATGGTGTTAGCCCATATTGCTTCACGGCTTCCTCCGACGCGAGCAGCAAGGCTGCCGCGCCATCGTTGACGCCTGACGCATTGCCAGCAGTGATGCAGCCCCCTTTGCGAAAAGGAGCAGGGAGTGCTGCCAGTTTTTCGAGCGTTGTTGCGCGGGGATGCTCATCGGTTACGATGCTGACCGTTTCGCCCTTGCCGCTTCGCACAGAGACCGGTGCAATGTCTGACGAATGCCAGGCCGCATCAAACCGCGTTTGGCTGCGGAAGGCGAAAGCATCCTGATCGGCACGCGAAATATTGGTTTGTGATGCCACATTCTCTGCCGTCTCTGGCATGGATTCAACACCATATTGCGCGGCAATCCTGTCATTGACGAAGCGCCAACCAATAGTGGTGTCGTGGATCTCAGCCTTCCGGGAAAAAGCGCCATCCGCCTTCGGCATGACAAAGGGTGCGCGGCTCATGCTTTCCACGCCCCCCGCAATCACCAGGTCAGCAGCGCCCACCGCAATACTGCGCGCCGCCGAGACGACTGCATCCAAGCCAGACGCGCACAGGCGATTGACGGTGATTGCAGGCACCGTTTCTGGAAGATCCGACAAAAGCACGGCCATGCGCGCCACATTGCGATTGTCCTCGCCCGCTTGATTGGCGCAGCCCATCACCACTTCATCTATCGGCAGTTCTCTGTCAGACAGGACGGCGTTTATGACATGGGCGGCAAGATCGTCCGGTCGCAGGGAGGCGAGTGACCCGGCATAGCGGCCGATCGGCGTGCGCTTCATGGAACAGATGAAAACGGAGTTCACTTTATAGCCTCCAGCATCGGCATCACGCGGTAGCGGCCTTTGAGGGCCGAAGGGGCAGCGTTGTCCAATTCCCTGAGTTTGGCAATGATCTTGTCGATGCCGTGAAGCCGGGTGGATTCAAATGGTCCCCGTGGGAAGTTCAATCCCAGCTTCATTGCGGTGTCGATGTCATCGGCAGAGACAAGCCCCACGCCCGCAAGGCTGGCTGCTTCATTGGCGAGGGCGGCCTCAATTCGCAGCACGATCGAAGCTGAATCAGCTGGAGCAGCGCCCGCTTTCTCTGGAAAGAGAAAACCCTGACCACTTTTTCGCCCGAGATGGCCATTGGCCACTTGTGCCTTCAGGGCGTTGAAGACATGGTAGCGCGGATGATTGTGCATGGCCGATGACAGGCTTTGCGTGGCGGCAAGATTGATGTCGGCCCCTACGAGGTCAATTAAGCTGAAGGGCCCCAGACGGTAGCCATCCGCTTGCATTGCCGCATCAATATCTGAACAGCTGCGCCCTTCTTCAAACATGGCAAGCGCCTCTCCATAGAAAGGTCGCGCGCAGCGGTTGACGATGAAACCTGGTGTGTCGGCGCACAAAATCACTGTCTTGCCTGTTGCAACTGTAAGACTGCGCGCCGTTTCAAGGGCAGCCACATCTGCGTCTTGAGGAGAAACAAGCTCGACCAGTTTCATCACCGGCACGGGGTTAAAGAAGTGCAGCCCGATGCCACGACGGGGCCAGCGCAACCCGCTCATGATTTTAGCAACAGACAGTGATGATGTGTTGGTCGCCAACACGCAATTTTCATTGACGTACTTTTCAAGCTCAACGAAGAGTTTCTGTTTTGCCTCTAGTTTTTCGACAATCGCCTCGACAACAAGGTGTGCAGGTTCAAATCCGGAGAGATCATCGGCAATTTTGATGCGAGCGAGAAGCCGGTCCCGTTCCGTCGGATCAAGCTTGCCAGCCTCAACACGAGGCCTCAGCGAATCCCATAGGTGATTCATTGCCATGTCGCGTGCAGTCGGTTGACTGTCTGTCGCAATAACGGTGTGACCCGCCTGCGCGTAGAGCTGGGCGATGCCGAGCCCCATGGCCCCCAGACCAACGACGCCGATGGGGGGCAGCTTGTTCATGTTCCTTTAAAGCCCGGTTTGCGCTTTTCACGGAAGGCCGTGATGCCTTCAACCTTGTCGGCGCTATCCAACAGATGTTCGAAAAGGCGGCGCTCCTCGGCAATGGCTAGTGCACCTTCCTCACCTGCGATCACCGCGCGTTTCGCTGCGGCCAAGGCCAACGGCGCACGAGATGCGAGCGTAGCTACTAGTTTTTCCGCTTCTGGTACTGCTGACCCGGCAGAGCGCCACGCAGCCAGCCCCCAAGCTTCTGCCGTGGACACGTCGATAATCTCTCCAAACAAAACCATTCGCATGGCGCGCGCCCGACCAATGAGTGCCATCAGTCTCTGTCCACCCCCGGCACCGGGAATCAAGCCCAGATTTGTTTCCGGCAGGCCAAAGCGCGCCGTATCCCCGGCGACGATGCCATCAGCCATGAGGGCGAGTTCCAAACCACCGCCGAGACAAAACCCATCAACTGCGGCAATCAATGGCTTGGGAAAGGCGCGTATACGTGTCCAAAAGTCATTGCGCGGGTCGGCTGCACCTTCGCTGGCCGTCTTGTGTTCAATTTCAGTAATGTCGGCTCCCGCAGCAAAATGACCGCCTGCCCCGGTCAACAGAACAGCGCGGGACGATGGGTCTTTGGCGATGATGTCCAATGCATTGGCCAACTGTCCCAGCAGAGCCGTATTCAGCGCGTTACGGGCTTGTGGGCGGTTCAGTGTCAACCGCGTCCATTCCGCTTGTTTTTCGACAAGGAGTTCAGTCATGGCGTGATCATGTGCCCAAACCAGAACCATTTCAAGTTCGATATTTCAAACTTGAAATAATTGATTTTCCGGCGTAGGCTTGGCTGATCCGGGAGGAGGCAGAAATGAAAGTGATATGCTTGGGTGGCGGACCGGCTGGACTTTACTTCGCCATTTCCATGAAGTTGCGGGACCCCAAGCACGATGTGACCGTTCTTGAGCGCAACCGGTTCAACGACACGTTTGGGTGGGGTGTTGTGCTGTCCGATGATGCACTTTCCCGCATGCAGAAGAATGACCCCAAGAGCACTGAAGCGATTCGCAGCAATTTTGCTTATTGGGATGACATCGCCGTTGTTCACAATGGAAAACGAACAGTATCGAGCGGCCATGGTTTTGCTGGCATCGGACGCATGCAGATGCTCCTCCTTTTGCAAGACCGGGCCCGCGAGCTGGGCGTCAATCTGCAATTCCAGTCTGAATTCAAGTCGGCTGATGACTATCGCAAGGACTATGACCTGGTGGTTGCCTGTGATGGCATTCATTCGCTCGTGCGGAAGGAATATGCCGATGTGTTCAAGCCTGACATCGACATGCGGCACGTGAAATTCATCTGGCTGGGCACCAAACAGAAGTTCGACGATGCCTTCACCTTCATCTTTGAAAAGACCAAACATGGCTGGATGTGGGCTCATGTCTATCAGTTCGACAAGGACACCGCGACCTTCATCGTCGACTGCATGCCGAACACCTGGGACAGATGGGGCTTCGTCAACATGCCCAAGGAAGAGACAGTAGAAACCTGTCGCAAGATTTTTGAAAAGCACCTGGGCGGCCATGACCTCATTTCAAACGCGGCCCATCTCCGCGGTTCGGCTGTCTGGATGCAGTTCCCGCGCGTCATCTGTGAAAAATGGTACAACGGCAATGTGGTTCTGATGGGCGACGCTGCTGCCACAGGCCATTATTCCATTGGATCTGGCTCGCGTCTGGCGTTTGACAGTGCCATTGCTCTGGCTGACTATCTGCATTCCGAGCCCACCATGGAACAGGCCTTCCAGCGCTATCAAGAAGAGCGACGTCTTGAAGTACTGCGCCTGCAATCGGCTGCGCGCAATTCGCTGGAATGGTTTGAGCAGGTGGAACGTTACCTCGACATGCCGCAGGAGCAGTTGGTCTATTCTCTGCTCACCCGTAGCCAGCGGATCAGCCATGAAAACCTGCGGCTGCGTGATCCGAAATGGTTGCGCAGTGCGGAGAACTGGTTCCAGAAACAGGCTGGCGGCAAGGCGGGCCGCGCGCCCATGTTTGCGCCCTATACATTGCGCGGCATGGAACTTGTAAATCGCGTCGTAGTTTCGCCAATGGCGCAATACAAGGCAAAGGATGGCACACCGACGGATTGGCACCTTGTGCATTATGCCGAACGTGCCAAAGGCGGCGCGGGGCTCGTCTATACCGAGATGACCTGTATATCTCCAGAAGGACGCATTACGCCCGGTTGCCCCGGGCTCTACAAGCCGGCCCATCTTGCCGCGTGGAAGCGATTGGTCGATTTTGTCCATCGGGAAACGCCAGCCAAGATCTGCTGTCAGATCGGTCATTCTGGCCGCAAGGGATCAACGCAGCTTGGGTGGGAAGAGGACAATGCGCCGTTGAAACGCGGCAATTGGAAGGTGATGTCTGCTTCGGCCATCCGATGGTCTGCCAAGAACCAGATGCCGAAGGCGATGACCCGCAAGGACATGGACAAAGTGACGAAGCAGTTCGTGACTGCAACGAAAATGGCCCGCCGTGCCGGCTTCGACATGATCGAACTGCATGCGGCTCACGGCTATCTCATCTCGTCTTTCATTTCGCCAAAGTCAAATATCCGCAAGGATGAATATGGCGGGACCCTTGAGAATCGCATGCGCTATCCGCTGGAAGTATTCCGCGCCATGCGTAAAGCCTGGGGCAAGGACAAGCCCATGTCGGTTCGCATATCAGCCAACGATTGGGTGGGGATTGAAGGCATAACACCTGAGGATGCAGTCGAGATTTCCAAGATGTTTGCACGAGCTGGCGCGGACATTATCGATGTGTCAGCCGGTCAAACGTCAACGGAAGCCAGGCCTGTTTACGGCCGCATGTTCCAGACGCCATTCTCTGATCGTATCCGCAATGAGGCGGGCATCGCCACTATGGCTGTTGGCAATATCTATGAGCCAGACCATGTCAATTCCATCCTGATGGCTGGCCGGGCTGATCTGGTGTGCATGGCGCGGCCACATCTGGCTAACCCCTATTGGACGCTGCATGCCGCGATTGCCCTGGATGATAAGGGTACCGTCTGGCCCCTGCCTTACCTCAATGGGCGTGACCAAGCGTATCGCCTGCGGCAGCGCACTCAGGAGACGATCAGGGCATGACGCTGAATGGCAAACGCGTTCTCATCACCGGCGGCGGAACGGGGACCGGTGCAGATCTCGCGCGCGGCTTTGCAGCGGCAGGTGCCGAAGTAGTGATCGCCGGGCGGCGGCTTAATGCCTTGCAGAAAGTTGCCGCCAGCCACGATACCATTCGTGCCATCGCCGCAGACGTGACGCAAGAAGCCGATATCAAAAAGCTGTTTGCTGCAGCGGGTGTTGTGAACATCGTCATCGCCAACGCGGGATCTGCTGAAAGCGCGCCGTTTGCCCGAACCTCGCTTGAACAGTGGAACGCGATGCTTGCTGTCAACCTTACCGGCGTATTCCTGACGTTTCGAGAAGCCATCAACCAAATGCAGGGATGGGGGCGGCTGATCTCGGTGGCATCGCTTGCCGGGCTAAAGGGATACCCTTACGTCGCCGCATATGCTGCGGCAAAACATGGCGTGGTGGGCCTGACGCGCAGTTTGGCTCTTGAAGTGGCAAAGCAACCCATTACCGTCAACGCCATCTGCCCGGGCTTTCTTGACACAGAGATGACAGAACGCAGCATCACGAACATCACCGAAAAGACCGGGCGGAGCCGTGAGCAAGCAATTGCTGCCCTGCTTTCGCACAATCCACAGAAGCGCCTGATTGCTCCTTCTGAGGTGACAGCAACGGCGCTGTGGCTGTGTGCACCAGGCAGTGAAAGCGTGAATGGCCAGGCTATAGCGCTTTCCGGCGGAGAGAGCTGAAACATGCTGACTCACTACAAGGACGCGTCAAAGCAGCGCCTGCGAATGTGGATCCAGCTCTTGCGCGCCACACGCAGCGCCGAGAACCATTTGCGGGAATACCTCCGTGTCCACCACGAGACAACGCTGCCGCGTTTCGACGTGATGGCGGCCCTTTATCGCCGGCCAGAAGGCTTGATGATGACTGAATTGAGCCGCATGCTGCTTGTGTCCAACGGTAATTCTACGACTGTGGTCGACCGCCTGATCAAGGATGGACTGGTGAGGCGCAAAGTGCCGGACCATGATCGCCGCAGTGTGCAAGTCGCTTTGACAGCAAAGGGGGTCAAGACTTTTGAAGGCTGGGCTCGCGACCATGAACGCGAAATTGCGTTCCACTTTTCGGACATCAAAGACGAAGATGCGGAAGCCATAACTGCCATCCTCAAGCGCCTGGGCCGCAAGGAGACATGATGACCACACTCGCCAGTTTCAAAGCTCAGCACATCTTGTGGAATGTTGACAATCGAATTGCCACCTTGCGGCTCAACAGGCCTGAACGCAAAAATCCGCTGACCTTCGAGAGTTATGCTGAACTTGGCGCGTTGTTTCGCACACTTGCCACAGCGGATGACGTTGATGTGGTGATGATTGGCTCCAATGGTGGCAATTTCTGCTCAGGCGGAGATGTTCATGACATCATTGGTCCGCTGATCGGGCGCAGCATGAAAGACTTGTTGGCATTCACCAGAATGACCGGCGAATTGGTAAAGGCGATGATTTGCTGTGGAAAGCCGATCATCGCTGCCGTCGATGGCGTGTGCGTTGGAGCTGGCGCCATCATGGCCATGGCGTCTGACCTGCGGCTGGCCACGCCAGCTGCGAAATGTGCTTTCCTTTTCACGCGCGTCGGATTGGCCGGCTGCGACATGGGGGCTTGCGCCATGCTGCCGCGTATCATTGGCCAAGGACGGGCGGCGGAACTGCTTTATACGGGACGGGTCATGACGGCCCATGAAGGAGAACGCTGGGGATTTTGGAATGCCGTTCATCCGGCTGAGACACTTGAGGTAGAAGCCCTAACCCTTGCAAAGCAACTGGCCGCAGGCCCCGTCTTTGCCCATGGCATTACCAAGACGCAGTTGAACCAAGAATGGAACATGGGCCTGGAACAGGCCATCGAAGCCGAGGCACAGGCCCAGGCCATTTGCATGCAGACCAAGGATTTCGAGCGGGCCTATCGTGCCTTCGCTGCCAAATCAAAGCCTGTGTTTGAGGGCAACTGACATGGCAGACACAACCTATCTCTCATGGCCCTTTTTCGAGCAGCGGCATCGCGACCTGGTGGTGAGCCTGAAACAGTGGTGCGCGGCTCACCTCCCAATTGATCATGTTGATGTTGATGCAGCCTGCAAACAGGCTGTCGCGATGCTGGGCCGAGATGGGTGGCTCGAGCATACTGGCGCAGATGAGGGCGAGGTGCTGGATGTTTGCAGCCTGTGCTTGATCCGCGAAACGATTGCCCAATATGACACGCTTGCCGAATTTTCATTTGCCATGCAGGGGCTGGGGATGGCGGCTGTCACAATGTTTGGCAACCCTGACCAACGCCGATGGCTGAAAAGGACACGGGCAGGCGAAGCCATCGCCGCTTTTGCCATCACCGAGCCGGAAGCAGGCTCTGACGTAGCGGCAAGCACGGCGAGTGCCACAATGGTCCGAGGCGGATATGTTCTCAACGGTGAAAAGACCTATATCTCAAATGGCGGGATTGCGGATATCTATGTCGTCTTTGCCCGTACGGGCGAAGCGCCTGGTGCAAAGGGCCTTTCGGCATTTCTGGTCCCTGCCGAAACCATGGGATTTGAAATCGCCGGGCGCATTGATGTAATGGCGCCTCACCCTCTGGCTTTAATCCGCTTCAACAACATGGAGCTGCCTGTCTCGGCGATGATCGGCAAACCGGGCGACGGCTTCAAGATTGCCGCTGCCTATTGGGAAAGCCAGCTGACCAACAATGCGACTGTGAACCTGAACGTCGCGTTCAACTACGGTGGGCGCTGGGACATTCTGCAGGCCATCAACCGCATGTTGGCCAGCGAACCGGAAAAGTCCGGTGGCTGGCAGGAGGCCGATCTGGCACCGCATCTGGCGATGAGCTATGCACCGGAGCCGGACCTGTTCATTCGTACCGGTGGCGAGCAGCGCATCAGCAACTTCCTGCTTTGGCAGCTTGCCTATTCCGAGCTGTATTTCACCGATCTTCTGTGGCCAGAGTTCAATTCCCGTGCTCTGG
>CALMEZ010000010.1 GCA_937864985.1 uncultured Alphaproteobacteria bacterium | reverse complement strand
GCCATCATCCGCCTGGCCGAGCGCTCCTCGCGCGAGCCGCGTGAGTTCAACCCGCCCGACCGTTCGGCCGTCTATGCCAAGGTCAAGGCGCAGGCCGAAGCCGATCTCCGCAAGGCCTATGCCATCGCCAAGAAGGAAGACCGTCAGGACGCCGTCGCCAAGGCGAAGGACGCCGTGAAGGCCGCCCTCGTCAACAAGGAAGACCCGAACTCCCCGAGCGAGCAGGCGGTGGGCGAGCAGTTCAAGCAGCTCGAAGCCGACATCGTCCGCAACAACATCCTCGACACGGGCAAGCGCATCGACGGCCGCGACACCAAGACGGTGCGTCCGATCATCGCCGAAACCTCGGTGCTGCCGCGCACCCACGGCTCGGCGCTCTTCACCCGCGGTGAAACCCAGGCGCTGGTCGTGACCACGCTCGGCACCGGCGAGGATGAACAGTACATCGACTCGCTCGACGGCCTGCAGAAGGGCAAGTTCATGCTGCACTACAACTTCCCGCCCTTCTCGGTGGGTGAAGTGGGCCGCATGGGTGCCACGGGCCGCCGCGAAATCGGCCATGGCAAGCTGGCCTGGCGCGCCATCAACCCGCTGCTGCCAAAGCCGGAAGACTTCCCCTACACGATCCGCGTGGTCTCGGAGATCACCGAATCCAACGGTTCATCTTCCATGGCCACGGTCTGCGGCTCATCCCTCGCACTGATGGATGCCGGCGTGCCGATGAAGGCGCCTTGCGCCGGCATCGCCATGGGCCTGATCAAGGAAGGCGACCGCTTTGCCGTTCTGTCGGACATCCTGGGTGATGAAGATCACCTCGGTGACATGGACTTCAAGGTGGCGGGCACATCGGAAGGTGTGACCTCGCTGCAGATGGACATCAAGATCACCGGCATCACCGAAGAGATCATGCGTGTCGCCCTGTTCCAGGCCAAGGAAGGCCGCCTGCACATTCTCGGCAAGATGTCGGAAGCGCTCGCTTCGGCCCGCTCCGGCCTTGGCGAACATGCACCGCGCATCGAGCAGATCAAGATCCCCGCTGACAAGATCCGCGAAGTGATCGGCACCGGCGGCAAGGTGATCCGCGAAATCGTTGAAAAGACGGGTGCGAAGATCGACATCCAGGACGATGGCACCGTGAAGGTTGCTTCATCGTCGGGCGCTTCGATCACCGCTGCGCTGAAGTGGATTAAGTCCATCGTGTCCGAACCGGAAGTGGGCGAGATCTATGAAGGCAAGGTCGTCAAGATCATGGAATTCGGCGCCTTCGTAAACTTCTTCGGCGCCCGCGATGGCCTTGTGCACGTATCGGAACTGGCACCGCAGCGCGTCAACAAGGTTGGTGACGTGGTCAGCGAGGGCCAGATGGTCAAGGTCAAGTTCCTCGGCATGGACAACCGCGGCAAGATCCGCCTGTCCATGAAGGTCGTCGACCAGGCCACGGGCGAAGACCTGAGCAAGAAGGAAGCCCCAGCCGCCGAAGGCTCGGACGAGAAGACGGGCGAGTAACTGTTCCGTTTACGGATGAATTGAAGCGCGGGGTTCAAAAGAGCCCCGCGCTTTTTGTTTGTTGGCCGTATTGGCCTGTCACGTCCTTAGGATCGAAGCCCCTTCACCTTTGCGTAATCCAGGCACTGCCGCCATGGTCTGATTGCGCTTGAGGTGGTGGGGGAGTGCAACGATGTGGCGGCGCTGGCGTTGGCGAGGGCGAGGCATTGGTCGAGCGGCCAGTCCTCGTGAATGCCGAGCAGCATGCCGGCGTAGAAGGCATCGCCGGCACCGACTGTGCCAATGATTTCGTCCCTCGGCACATTGACGGACGGCGCGAAACAGGTTTCGCCCGAGGCGCGCATGGCCACGGCGCCTTCCGGGTGGTGGATGCTGGCAAGTCCAGTGACTCCCCGGGCCAGCAAGTCCTTGCAGGCGGTTTCTGCTGCGGTCCGGTCAAAACGGCCGTCTTTCGTCACCTTGAGGCCGGTGATGGCTTCGGCCTCGCTGTCGTTGATCACGAAGTAATCAATGTGCGGCAGGCAGGGGCGCACCTGGCGGGCCTGCAATTCCGGCGGCACGGGGCAGAGTTCCATGGCTGTCTTGTAGCCACGCGTGCGTGCGGCGCGTAGCGCCGTGCGCCAGCCATCGCTGGCATCCATGGATGTGGAGATGCCGGGAGAGCCGAGATAGTAGATCTTCGCTGTGTCATCACGCGGCAGCATCTGATCGGCTCGCATGGTGCCGTTGGCGCCGGGGCGGAAGAAGAAGGTGCGCTTGCCGGTAGCGCGGGATGTCATGACGTGGGTCACGTCGGTGGTCTGGCCCGGCACGCGGATTACGCCTGACGTATCAAGGCCCAGCGCGGCGGCCTTGGCGGAGAATGTGTTTGCGGCAGCATCATCACCGACCACGCAGATCAGCGAAACAGGAAAAGGCGCTTCGAGCCTGACGAGGCCAGCGGCCGCGTTGTGGGGCGGGCCGCCGGGCGCTTCGATGGTCTGGCGGATGAAGGCGATCTGCTCTTCCTCCGGCCAGTGGTCGATCATGTGAACGATATCGAGGACGATCGTCCCCGCAAGGACGATGCCCGATCTCTTCACTTCTTGTAGCCTTCGAGAACAGATTCCGTGATCTTCTGGTCATCTTCCAGCGAGCGTACGGCTTTCAGGTTCTTCTTCTTCAGAATGGCGTGATACTGCTTAACGGCTTCTTCCGGCGTCATGTCGCGCTCGATCACCGGGCGGAACAGGGCGAGGAGGTCGAGCGGGCTTTCTGCGAGCTTGATCTTGCGGCCGAAGAGAGCAACGCGCGCGCCGGACTTTTCGCCCTGGTGAATGAGTTCGAGGCAATCGCGCGTGGTGCCGCCACCGCCACCCAGGATGCCGACCACAAGCTCGGTGTCATAGCTTGCAAGTTCCTCCATGGCCTTGCGGCCATTGAAGGGCATCTTGAGAAACAGCGGCCTGTCCGCCTTGGTCATGCCGCCGATGCAGCGCAGGATGTTATCGTTGACGAAGAAGGGCATCTGCTCGGGCGAGAGGTTCTTCGGTGCGTTGGGATTGAACACTTCCAGGAAGTGGCGGAACTTCAACTTTGAGGCTTCGGCGCGGAATTCGTTATAGGCTTCAAGATGGGCGTAGTCGGCGCTCAGGTCGTTGTTGAAGGTGACGGAGTAGAGCCCGAGATCCGAGAATTTCTTGCAGTGGGCAAGGTTCGCGGTGCGGAAGGGGCGCGCGAATTCCTTGGCATAGGATGAACCGCGGGCGCGCCAGATGTCGGTTGCGTCATTGGCGCGGATGGCCGGTGTCACGTGAGATTTCTTGTAGACGCCCGTTGCGGCGACCGCCTCCTGAGACGATGCGGCAACCAGCATGATGTCGACTATGCCCTGCTTCACCACGTCAACGATGGTCTGGCGGAAATGCTCGACGGTGTGAAAGCCTTTGCTTTCGTCATGCAAATCCTTGGGGCCAGTGGAGGACACACCGGCTGACATTTCGGGGTCCTTGGCGTCGGCGACGATGAAATCGGTCGGCTTGTATTTGCCAGAGGTGATGCGCTTGAGCTTGGCGTCGAGGGATTTCATGGGATGCCTTTTCTGATTGGAATGGCCATTCCATTACTGAATCCACTGGAAACTGTCACCCAAAAGGAGATGTTGGTTGTGCATGACCCTTATGCTGCTGCCGGGGACAGGAGCAATGATGCCTTGGGGGATTTGAACTGCCACAGTACGCCCGGTTGGCAGCTCTACAAACGCCATCATCTTGTTCTCATATTGACTGGGCACGGATTGAACGCGGATGAGCAAGGCTGTTTCCGACATCCCCGACGTGGCTGGGTTCAGTCCATAGACCGCAATGACGAACACCACAAACGGGACCAGCAGCATGGCGACCCAATTCTGTTTCAGCCAGTCAAGCAAGAGCAAACGTGTCAATTTTGCAGATCCGTTCATGTCCATTTTCCCCTGCTGGACCCGAACGCAGTATGGTGCGAGGGTAGACAAATGCAAAGCCTTGTATTCATCCCTGCCTTTGGCTGTGACGAGCGACTGTATGCGCCACAAGTGGCGGCGCTGGCTGGCGCGTGGGAAACGCAGGTCATCGTGCCCACGGCTGACCGTTATGTTGGCATGGTGGAAGATGTGCTTGCGAAAGCGCCGGATCATTTTGTGATCATGGGAACCTCCATGGGTGGGCGCGTGGCGCTGGAGACGACGCTTGCAGCACCCGAGCGCGTGCGCGGGCTTGTGATCATCGGGGCGGGGGCAGGCGCTGTCGCCGACCCTGTGGCGGGATTGCGCCGTTCGGCCCGCATCCGCGGTGGCGAAAAGCAGCAGGTGTTGATCGAGATGGGCAACATGATCT
>CALMEZ010000009.1 GCA_937864985.1 uncultured Alphaproteobacteria bacterium | reverse complement strand
TGCAGCTGGCTCACGCCTTCGCCCATGAGATTGCTCAGCGTCACCGTGGACTGGCCCAGTCGAATCTCGTCGACCCTGCCGGCGGCGACCTTGACCGCGAGACTATCGCCCGCCAGCGACGCGCTGCCCGACACGTCCCGCGCCGGCGGCAAGGTGTCGATGAAGCGCACCTGTGCCTTAGCGAAGGCGAAGCTTCCCCCAAGCTTCAGCTGATCCGGGCGCGAGCCTCGCTCGTCGATCTGGAACGTCAGGGCCGAGAGCTGGCCCGCGGGGATGTTGTCGGCGATCCACTTGCGGGCGTCCCCGGCGACGCCGGTGGGCCATAGCTGGAGAATCTCGTCAACATCCAGCTCGGTGAGGCTCCTCATGGATCTCGGACTGCATGGCAAAGTGGCTCTCGTAACCGGCGGTTCGAAAGGGATTGGCCTGGGAATCGTCCGCCTGCTGATGATTTCACCGTTCTTCATCATGCCAACAGTGTCGTCGCTGGTCTGGAAGAACCTGATCATGCATCCGGTGTTTGGTCTCTTTGCTGGCATTCAACGCTATTTCGGCGCTCATCAGCCGATTGACTGGTTTGCAAAGTTCCCGCTGTTTTCCGTTGGCCTTGTGGTGTCGTGGCAATGGCTGCCCTATGCGGCACTGATCCTTCTCACTGCCCTGCAATCGCTTGACGAAGAGCAGAAGGACGCAGCAGCCATGGATGGCGCGCCGGCCTGGTCGTATTTCCGGCACATCGTCCTGCCGCACTTGGCGCGGCCGATCACGGTGGTCATCCTGATCGAAACCATTTTCCTTCTGAACATCTTTGCGGAAATCAAAGTGACAAGTGTTGGTGGATTTGCCGGAAACCTGACCTATCTGGTGTTCTCGCAATTGAACGACGCCACGGATGTGGGCATGGCTGCGGCAGGCGGTCTTGTGGCTGTGGTCCTCGCCAATATTGTCTCAGCATTCCTTGTCCGCATGGTCGGCAAGAACCTGGAGGCCTGAGCCATGGCACGCGCGCAGACCAAACAACGCAAACTCGTCCTCACCATCGTGGCTTGGGTCATCGGCCTGTTGCTGTTTTTCCCGATTTTCTGGACAGCTGTTGCGGCCTTCAAGACCGAGTCTGATGCCTATACGCTTCCGCAAAATTTCCTGACCACACCGTGGACACTGGAAAATTTTGGAATCGTGCAAGAACGTTCGGACTATGTGCGCTACATCTTCAACACCAGCGTCATTGTCATTCTGTCGACATTGCTTGGCTTGGTGCTGGCTATTCCTGCCGCCTGGTCCATGGCCTTTGCGCCAACGCACGAGTCAAGCAGCAAGCTCAGCGGAAAGACCTGGCTTGCCGTTATCCTGGGGTCTCTCGGCATTTGTTTCCTTGGGCTTTACTTCACCGATTGGAAACCGAGTAACGCATTGATCGGCATATTTTTGTTGCTCATTTTTGTTGTGCCGGCATCACTCTGGGCCTGGACACGCAACACCCATGACTCGCTGTTGTGGATGCTTTCAACGAAGATGATGCCGCCTGCTGGCGCTCTCATTCCCATTTACCTGATTTTCAACCGCAACGGTCTGGTGTTCAAGGATTGGGGTTGGGTGAACCTGATGGACTACAACATCATGGACAGTTTCTGGGGCATGGTGCCACTGATGACGCTACTCAACCTACCGATCATCATCTGGATGCTGTTCACTTATTTCAAGGAAATTCCCGTGGGCATTCTTGAAGCAGCCCGCATGGACGGCGCCTCGTTGTGGAACGAACTCTCCCGCGTTCTCACACCGATGGCGCTGCCCGGAATTGCCTCGACCTGCCTGTTGAATCTGATCCTGTCCTGGAACGAGGCTTTCTGGTCCCTGAACCTGACCAACAAATATGCGGCGCCCTTGAGCTTCTTCATTTCAGAATATTCGAGTCCTGAAGGGCAGTTCTGGGCCAAGCTATCTGCCGCTTCGATCATGGCCATTGCGCCGATCCTGGTGGTCGGCTGGTTCTCACAAAAACAACTCGTACGTGGCCTGACATTCGGAGCGGTAAAATGATTGGCGGAGCGGTGAAATAATGGGAACGATCGCACTCAACAAAGTCCGCAAGGCATTCGGCGATGCCGTGATCATTCCCGGCGCTGACCTTGAAATCAAGAATGGCGAATTCGTGGTGTTCGTCGGTCCTTCCGGCTGCGGTAAGTCAACATTGCTGCGCCTGATTGCCGGGCTTGAAGATTTAACGTCGGGCCATATCGCCATTGACGGCAAAGACGTGACGGATGTGCCACCGGCGGGCCGCGAACTTGCCATGGTGTTCCAGTCCTACGCGCTCTATCCCCATATGAGCGTGCGCAAGAACATTGCCTTCCCGTTGATGATGGCAAAGGTGCCGCAGGCCGAGATCGACAAGAAGGTGGAGAAGGCAGCGGAGACGCTGAACCTGACGCAATACCTCGACCGGAAACCCGGCCAGCTTTCCGGCGGCCAGCGCCAGCGTGTGGCCATCGGCCGGGCCATTGTGCGCAGCCCCAAGGCGTTTCTGTTTGATGAGCCGCTCTCGAACCTTGATGCCGCTTTGCGCGTCAACATGCGTATCTTTATCATGCAACTGCACAAGGACCTTGGCTCCACCAGCATCTACGTGACGCATGACCAAGTGGAGGCCATGACCATGGCCGACCGCATCGTGGTGTTGAATAAGGGCAACATTGAGCAAGTCGGTTCACCTCTGGAATTGTACAATCACCCGAACTCGCTGTTTGTGGCGGGCTTCATCGGATCACCGAAGATGAATTTCGTTGAAGGCAATTCGATCGGTGTGCGGCCTGAACATATTTTGACGTCAGACAAGAAAGGCGATTGGGAAGGCACCGTGAAACTGACGGAAAGCCTGGGTTCCGACACTTTCCTGCATGTTGATGCCGGACAACGCGGCATGCTGACGGTGCGCAGCGCCGGCGAGAGCAATTTCAAGGCAGGCGACAAGATCTGGCTCACACCGGAAAAGGGCCGCGTGCACCGCTTCGACGCCAACGGGAAAGTCGTCTTGAAGTGAATGGGTCTTACGACACCATCATCGTCGGCGGTGGATCGGCGGGCTGTGTTGCAGCCTGGCGGCTGGTCAAGGAAAAATCCGCCCGCGTTTTGATGTTGGAGCGAGGTGCAGCGCGCGCTTCGGGGCTTTCGCGCTATCTGTTGCCGATGCCTGCCGCCTGGATGAAGGGAATCACGGGCAGCGATGTCGTGGAGATGCATGAACCAGTTCCTCAGAAGCATCTCAATGGCCGCAGGCCCGCAGTGGGACAGGCGAATGTTTTGGGTGGCGGCACATCGGTGAATGCGATGGTGTACACGCGCGGCCAGCATGAGGATTACGACCATTGGGATAGGTTCCTTGGTGGAAACTCCGGCTGGGCCTTCAAGGATATGCTCCCCCATTTCAAGTCCATGGAGTGCAATCACAGTTACAATGATGCCTGGCATGGTGTTGGTGGCCCGCTGCATGTGTCTGACACGGGCACGAAATGCCAGATCACCGAGGATTATGTGCTAGCCGTGCAGGGCCTGGGCATTCCCTACAACCCGGATTTCAACGGTGCGCAGCAGCGCGGTGTCGGCACCATGCAATACACGACGTGGAAGAAGCGGCGCTGGAATGGGGTCGAAGCCTTCCTGTCGCAGCTTGAGGGCAATCCGCTGTTCACGGTGAAGACCGGTTGCAGCGTGGTGCGGCTCATCATTGAGAATGGCGCTTGCAAAGGCGTTGTCTGCGCCGAGAATGGCCGCGAGGTTGAGATACGCACCACCTCAGTGCTGATGGCAGCAGGCTGCTACAATACGCCGAAAATCATGATGCTTTCGGGTATCGGTCCTGCTGATCACCTGAAGCAACACGGCATAGTCGTGAAGCATGATCTTCCCGGCGTGGGCGAGAACTTGCAAGATCACCACGAAGTACCTGTGGTTGCCGCAACCAATGGCCACTTCGGCTACTTTGGAGAAGACAGGGGCCTGCGCGCCATCCGCAACGGTTTGCAGTACATGGCCTTCCGCACGGGCCCCGTGACAAGCAATGGTGTTGAAGCTTGCGCCTACATCGATCCGGAAGGTGGCTCACGGCCCACGATCAAAATGTATTGTGTGCCATCGGTTTATCTCGACAAGGACGTGAAGAACGTGACGCCGCAAGATGGCGTGACGATGAATGCCTGCCTGCTGCGGCCAAAGTCGCGCGGCACGGTACGGCTGCGTTCGGCCAATCCGCTCGACAAACCTCTTGTCGACAACAACTATCTCGCGGAGCCTGATGACTTACGCATGGAAATCGCCGGCCTGCGCTATGCCCGCGAAATCCTGAAGCAGGCCCCCCTGAGCAAACGCATCACCCATGAAATGCTGCCTGGCAAAGATGTCGTCGATGATGCCGGGCTTGCCGATCATTGCCGCCGCACGGTGAAAACAAATTGGCACCCTGTGGGCACGTGCCGCATGGGGCCGGAGGGTGACGCAATGGCGGTGCTGGATCCGCAGTTGCGGGTGCGCGGATTGGACGGATTGCGCGTCATTGACGCGTCAGCCATGCCCTTCATTCCCTCGGGAAATACAAATGCGCCTGTGATGGCGTTGGCGAGCAGGGCTGTGGAGTTCATGTCATGAGGCTCAAGGGCAAGACGGCAATCGTCACAGGTGGCGCGCGCGGCATCGGTGGTGCTGTCGCGGCCGGATATGCGCGGGAAGGTGCACGCGTGTGTGTGGCTGACATTGAATTCGAGGTGGCGAAAGACACGACCCAGCGCATCGGCAATGGTGCTTTTGCATTTCACCTGGATGTGACGAAGCAAGCCTCCATCGATGCCTGCATCACCGAGGTGGAACGGCAGGCCGGCGGCGTTGATATTCTCGTCAACAATGCCGCCGTGTTTGACATGTCGCCTGTGACTGAGATCACCGAGCGCGAATATGACAAGGTGTTTGCCGTCAATGTGAAGGGCCTGATCTTCATGTTGCAGGCGGCGGCACGGTCCATGATTAAACGCGGGCAAGGTGGCAAGATCATCAATTTTTCTTCACAGGCAGGTCGGCGCGGTGAAGCACTTGTGACGGTTTACTGTGCTTCAAAGGCCGCTGTCATTTCGATCACGCAGTCGTCCGGTCTCAACCTGATCAAGCACGGCATCAATGTGAACGGCATTGCGCCCGGTGTTGTGGATACGCCGATGTGGGATGTGGTCGATGGCCTTTTTGCAAAATACGAAAGCCGCCCCATTGGTGAAAAGAAGCGGCTGGTCGGCGAGGGCGTTCCCTTCGGGCGCATGGGCAAACCGGAAGACCTGGTGGGTGCTGCCATTTTTCTTGCTTCAAATGAAAGTGACTATGTTGTCGCCCAGACGTTCAACGTCGATGGCGGCCAATGGATGAGTTGACATGACAAAATTATCTCTGGTTACCGTGCGTGGCCTGCGTGCCGAAGTGGCAACACCGACCTATGCCCGTACATCCCTGACGCCCGGCATCGTGCATTTCGGCGTGGGCAATTTCCATCGGGCGCATTTGGCGGTTTATCTCGATGCCTTGTTCAACATGGGCCTCAATCATGACTGGGCCATCATCGGGGCAGGTGTCATGCCGTCGGATGAGGTGATGTGCCAGAAGCTTGGCGAGCAGGATTTCCTGACCACAGTGGTTGAACAGGATGCCAATTATTCGGCGGCGCGGGTGACAGGCCCAATGATCGATTTCATTCCGCCCTCGGAACGCGCGCGGTTGATGGCGACATTGGCTGACCCTGCGATCCGGATCGTGTCCCTTACCGTGACGGAAGGTGGTTACATGATCAATCCGGCCACCGGAAAATTTGATCCCAGCCACCCGGCCTTGCAGCGCGACGCCAAGAACCCCGATGACCCGATGAGCGTGTTTGGCCTGATCCTTTACGGGTTGAGGGCGCGCAAGGCGGCTGGCCTAGTGCCTTACACCGTGATGTCGTGTGACAACCTTCCGCACAATGGCGTGGTGACGCGCGATGCGGTGGCGGGCCTCGCGCGCCTCACAGATGCGGCGCTGGCGGACTGGATCGAGGCCCATGTGGCCTTCCCCAATGCCATGGTGGATCGCATCACGCCAGCCACTTCGGACCGGGAGCGCAAGCTGGCGTCTGACATGTTCGGCATTGAAGACAATTGGCCGGTGTTCTGTGAGGAATTCAAGCAGTGGGTGATCGAGGATCACTTTACCGCAGGCCGCCCAGCTTTCGAAAAGGTCGGCGCGCAGTTTGTGCCTGATGTGACACCGTTTGAATACATGAAAATCCGTATCCTCAATGGCGGTCATGCGGTGATTGCCTATGCGGGCAGCCTGCTTGATGTGCATTTTGTGCACGAAGCGATGCAGCATCCGCTGGTGCATGCGTTCTTCGAAAAAGTGGAGCAGGAGGAAATCATCCCGACGGTGCTGTCGGTGCCGAACACCAACATTCAGGATTACTACAAGCTGATTGACCGGCGCTTTTCCAACCCGAAGATTGGCGACACGGAACGGCGGCTGGCGCTTGATGGATCCAACCGGCAACCAAAGTTCATCGTGCCGGTCATTGCCGACAATCTGAAGGCAGGCCGCAGCATTTCCGGGCTGGCGCTCGAGTCAGCCCTATGGTGCCGCTACTGCGCGGGCACAACCGACTCCGGCAAGGTCACGGAGCCCAATGATCCGAGCTGGGGGCGACTGAATGGATTGGCGCTGAAAGCCAAGGACGATCCCCTGCAGTGGCTCACCATGGAAGACATCTATGGCGATGTGGTGAAGGACGAACGCTTCCGTGCGGCTTTTGCCGGCTGGCTTGTGATGCTCTGGAAGGATGGAACGGCCAAGGCGCTACAGCACTACATTTCAAACGGCTGACTTCTTTAGCCACGTCATGATGTGGTTGGCGATGACGCAGAGTTCACCGCGCTGATTGTGGATGGTGATGTCGGCGCTGGTGCGGTTCTTGGCTTCGTCCACGGATGTGATCTTGTAATCCAGCTGGATGGTGTCGCCGATGCGCACGCCCTTGAGAAACCGGATCTTGTCATAACCCAGCGACACAGGCTGGTAGTCGCGCATGGTCACGCACTTGTCGACAATATCCGTTGAGCAGCCAGACATGTAGCCCACCAGCAAGGCGCCATGGGCGATGCGGCCGCCATATGGCGTGCCCTTCATGAATTCCTCGTCGACGTGGTTTGGTGACAGATCGCCGGTGATGCCGGCGAAGAGATAGACATCGCTTTCCGAAACTGTTTTGCGAAAGGTGACAGAAAGGCCGAGGGTGTCTGAAACGGACATGATTTTTCCAATGGAAGCAGTTGGCAGGACTGGCAGTTTGGCCTATCTCCTGTGCAAAGTGAAATGGAGACTGGACCCATGAAAATCGCCCTTGGTGCCGACAGTGCGGGAAAGCCCCTTCTCGATGTGATCGAAGCCCATCTCAAGGCCAAGCCGGAACTTGCCGTCAGCAATTTGAGCGAAGCAGGCTTTTATGCCGATCTGTCGGGCAAGGTGGCCAAGGCTGTGAAAATGGGCGATTATGACCGCGCCATTCTCGTGTGTGGCACGGGGATTGGCGTGTGCATAGCTGCCAACAAGGTGCCAGGCATCCGCGCCGCCCTGACGCACGACACCTATTCGGCCGGCAAGGCGGCCACATCCAACAATGCCCAGATCATCACCATGGGGGCTCGGGTCATCGGCCCGGAACTGGCCAAGTCCATTGTCGATACGTGGCTGGCCTCATCGTTTGATCCGAAGGGCGCCTCGGCTTCCAATGTTGAGGCCATCAACAAGCTGGATGGCTCCTGCTGAGGTCGGCTTTGGCCGGGGCAAGTCGGGTGGCGCTGGAAAACCCATACGGAGTGTGCTTGTTTTCCGTACAGGGAGATGATCCGTGCTGAAAGACTCCAAACAAGGTAAAGCCAAAGAACCGTTCCAGAACCCCCATGCCACGGGGCCGGGTGTCCGGTTTCTGGAAGAGTCGATTGGCCGCGAGGTGAAGCGTTATCGCGAGAAACTCGGGCTGACGATTTCGGAATTGGCCAAGGCCTCAGACATGTCGGCGGGCATGTTGTCGAAAATCGAGAATGGGGCGACTTCGCCTTCACTCGCTTCCTTGCAGGCGCTGAGCAAGGCCCTGCAGATTCCTTTCACATTCCTGTTCAAGAGTTATGAGGAATTCCGCGACGCGACCTTTGTGAAGTCAGGCCAAGGGCTGACGATTGAGCGGCGCGGTACGCGGGCCGGTCACCAATATCAATTGTTGGGGCACAACCCCCATGGGCCTGTGATGGTGGAACCCTACCTCATTACGCTGACCAAGGAGACGGACACGTTCCCGACCTTCCAGCATCCGGGGATGGAGTTCATTTTCATGCTGGAGGGTAATGTGGTCTATCGCCATGGTGAGAAGACCTATGACATGCATCCGGGTGATGCGCTGTTCTTCGATGCTGAGGCGCCGCATGGGCCGGAAGATTTGCGCAAATTGCCGGCGAAATATCTGTCAGTCATCAGTTATCGCAGGGAAGAATAGGAAGCGATCTTGAGCCGACTTAAATTGCATGATGAACGCCATCAGGTTCACAACATCGGCTGGCTGCGGGCCGCCGTTTTGGGTGCCAATGACGGGATCATTTCAACCGCCAGCCTGATCGTCGGTGTTGCGGCCTCTGCGGCAAGTTCCACGGCCATTCTCACCGCAGGATTTGCCGGGCTGGTCGCCGGGGCCATGTCCATGGCGGCGGGTGAATATGTGTCGGTCAGTTCGCAATCTGATACGGAGCAGGCTGACCTGGCGCGCGAAAAACAAGAACTGGCCACGCAACCCGAAGCGGAACTTGCCGAGCTTGCCGGCATTTACGAGGCACGGGGTGTTGAGCCAAAACTCGCTGTTGAAGTGGCCCGGCAAATGATGGCCAAGGATGCGCTGGGCGTGCACGCGCGCGATGAACTTGGCATCAGTGAGGTGACGGCGGCGCGGCCCATTCAGGCGGCTTTAACGTCGGCTGCGACGTTTGCTGTCGGGGCGGCCATGCCTCTGGTGTGCGCGTTCATTTCCCCGCTGGATAAGCTGAGCTGGGTCGTTTCCATTGCATCCCTGCTTTTCCTGGCCGTGCTCGGCGCGATTGGGGCGAAGGTCGGCGGGTCAGGGGTGGTCAAAGGCGCATTCCGTGTGACGTTTTGGGGTGCGCTTGCCATGGCGGCGACGGCAGCCATCGGCTGGATTTTCGGAACAAGCGTCGCCTGACGGGCCTGCCGTATTATTCACAGCATGAAAAATTTGTTCCCCTCAGTTGACGGGGCGTTTTGGCCTGCTAACATGATTGCAGCATTTGAAATCCAATCGGAGGTGACGCGATGTGTGGCATTGTCGGACTCTATTTGAAGAACCCCAAGCTCAAGTCCAAGCTGGGCGAAATGTTCAAGCCCATGATCATCGAAATGACCAACCGCGGGCCAGACTCGGCCGGCGTGGCCATCTATCGCAATCCCGTCAAGAAGGCACAGACCAAGTTTTCTCTGGCCCATGACGATGCCAATTATGACTGGAAGAAGATCGACACCGGGCTTGAAAAGGCGCTGCGCTGCGAATGCACGATCAAGAAAATCGGCAATCATTGCGTTCTGGTGACCACCGGCAAGGAAGCCGCCGTGGTGGCGTGGCTGAAGCAGCACCACCCGGAAGTGCGTGTGGTGGGTTCCGGTCATACCATTGAAATTTTCAAGGAAGTGGGCCTGCCTGCCAACGTCTATGACAAGTTCAACCTTGATGAGGCGCAGGGCACGCACATCATCGGCCACACGCGCATGGCAACTGAAAGTGCGGTGACCACCGCCGGTTCGCATCCGTTCGCCACCGGCGCCGACTTGTGCCTTGTGCACAATGGCTCGCTCTCCAACCACAATCGCCTGCGCGAAAACCTGCGCAAGGAAGGCATGGAGTTCCAGACCGAGAATGACACGGAAGTGGCGGCTGCCTACATGACGCACAAGCTGCGTTCTGGTGTTCCGTTGAAACAGGCCATGGAAGACTGCCTCAAGGATTTGGACGGCTTTTTCACGTTCCTCGTTGGCACGCATGACGGCTTTGCCGTGGTGCGCGATCCGATCGCCTGCAAACATGCGGTGATCGCCGAAACAGATGACTGGGTGGCCATGGCCACGGAATATCGCGCCATTGCGCATTTGCCGGGCGCTGACAAAGCCAAGATCTGGGAGCCAGAGCCCTGCATTGTTTACAGCTGGGGCGGGGAAGGGAAGAAAGCGGCATGAGCACGCATGAACTTGACTTGAAGAAGGTGGGCGTGCGCGGCATCAATTCCGCCCTGCAGGCCCTTCCGCAAAATACCAACGAAAAGCACTGGGTGGTGAAGAACCCGATGGGTCAACACGCCATCGCGGTTGGTCTTTCAGCGCCATTGCAAGTTGATATCCGTGGGCATGTGGGCTTCTATTGCGGCGGCATGAACAAGGAAGCGGAAATCACCGTGCACGGCCATGCTGGTGTGGGTGTCGCTGAAAACATGATGTCCGGCATTATCTGGATCAAGGGCAACGCCTCGGAGTCGGCAGGGGCCACCGCCAATGGCGGATTGCTGATCATCGATGGTGATGCATCTTCACGCTGCGGCATCTCGATGAAAGGCATTGATATCGTTGTCGGCGGTTCTGTCGGGCATATGTCGGCTTTCATGGCGCAACGTGGCAACCTCGTGGTGTGCGGCAACGCCGGAGAAGCCTTGGGCGATTCGATCTATGAAGCGCGGCTCTATGTGAAGGGCAAGGTTGCTAACCTTGGTGCCGATTGCATCGAAAAGGAAATGCGCGACGAGCACCTGCAGGACCTGGCGCGGCTTCTTGAAAAGGCCAAGCGCAAGGACCGTCCGCAGGATTTCCGCCGCTACGGCTCAGCCCGCAAGCTTTACAATTTCAACGTCGATCACGCCGACTCGTACTGAGAGCCATCATGGATCCCAACATTCCACGCACACTTCCCCGCAAATCGGCAACCTTTGACGATTACACGCTGTCGGAAATCCGCCGCGCCGCAACGACCGGCATCTATGACATCCGCGGTGCTGGCGCCAAGCGCAAGCTGCCGCATTTCGACGACCTGCTGTTCCTCGGTGCATCCATCTCGCGCTATCCGCTGGAAGGCTATCGTGAAAAGTGCGGCACTGATGTTGTGCTCGGCACGCGCTTTGCGAAGAAGCCGATTGAGCTGAAGATTCCGATCACCATCGCTGGCATGAGCTTTGGTTCACTGTCGGCCCAGGCCAAGGAAGCTTTGGGCCGTGGCGCATCAATGGCTGGCACGTCGACGACAACCGGTGACGGCGGCATGACGCCGGAAGAACGTGGTCAGTCGAAGCACTTGGTGTATCAATACCTTCCATCACGCTATGGCATGAACCCCGATGACCTGCGCAAGGCGGATGCCATCGAAGTGGTGGTTGGTCAGGGTGCCAAGCCCGGCGGCGGCGGCATGTTGCTCGGCCAGAAGATTTCAGATCGCGTGGCTGCCATGCGCTGTCTGCCCAAGGGCATTGACCAGCGCTCGGCCTGCCGCCACCCCGACTGGACGGGACCGGATGATCTTGAAATCAAGATTCACGAGCTTCGCGAAATCACCAATTGGGAAAAGCCGATCTATGTGAAGGTCGGTGGCACGCGTCCCTATTACGACATTGCCCTCGCCGTGAAGGCAGGTGCTGATGTTGTGGTGCTGGACGGCATGCAAGGCGGCACCGCCGCCACGCAGGAAGTGTTCATTGAGCATGTGGGGCTGCCGACTTTGGCTTGCATCCGGCCTGCCGTGAAGGCACTGCAGGACCTGGGCATGCATCGCAAAGTGCAACTCATTGTCTCAGGCGGCATCCGCAATGGTGCAGATGTGGCCAAGGCCTTGGCGCTGGGCGCTGATGCGGTGGCCATTGGCACGGCAGCCCTTGTGGCGCTGGGTGACAATGATCCGCATCTCGAAGAGGAATACCGCGCACTCGGCACCACGGCTGGCGCCTATGATGACTGGCATGAAGGCCGCGACCCGGCCGGCATCACCACGCAGGATCCGGACTTGGCCAAGCGCCTTGACCCGGTGAAGGCTGGTCGCCGCCTGTCCAACTATCTCAAGGTCATGACGCTGGAAGCGCAGACCGTGGCGCGCGCCTGCGGCAAGAGCCACCTGCACAATCTCGAACCGGAAGACCTGTGTGCACTCACGGTGGAAGCCGCCGCCATGGCCGGTGTTCCGCTGGCCGGAACAAGCTGGATTCCGGGCAAGGGCACGTACTAAGCTCGGCGCGGGAGAGGGGCATCATGGAGCTTTCAGTGCTTGGGCTTTTTGCAGCGGCGTTGTTCGTCAACGCCGGCTCGCCGGGTCCAAGCATTGCCGCACTGGTGGCCCGTGTGATTTCGCAAGGACTGGGCAGTGTGCTGCCCTTCCTCATTGCCATGTGGCTGGGCGAGGCGCTGTGGCTGGTGGCCGCCGTCACGGGCCTTGGTGTCATTGCCGCGCAATTTCATGCGATCTTCGTTGTCATCAAATATCTGGGCATTGCTTATCTGGCTTGGCTTGCGTGGAAGATGTGGCATGCGCCGACCGACGTCAAAGCCGGCGATCTTCCGCAGGAGCGCTCGGCGCTCAAGATGTTTGCGACAGGCATGGCGCTGACCATCGGCAATCCAAAGATCATGGTGTTCTACCTGGCCCTGCTGCCATCACTGATCGACATTCATCATGTCAGTGCGCTGGGCCTCACCGAACTGGTTGCGGTTGCCATCGCTGTCATGATGACAGTTGATCTGGCTTGGGCCTTCGCTGCCGCCTGGGCGCGCACGTGGCTCAAGAGTCCGCGGGCCATCAAGATTTCAAACCGGGCCAGCGCCACCGCCATGGGCGGGGCGGCGCTTGTGCTTGCAACACGAACATAACAAAACATCAGGGAGTGAAATGATGGTCGGGGAACTGGAAGCCTACGCAAAGAAAAACAAGATCAACTATTTTCTCTTCAACTTCACAGACCTGTTCGGCACGCAGCGCGCCAAGCTGGTGCCCGCTGAAATGGCCACACGCATGCAGAAATCTGGTGCAGGCTTTGCGGGTTTTGCCACATGGCTTGACCAGACACCGGCGCATCCTGACGTGCTGGTGATGCCTGATCCGGATTCGATCATTCCCCTGCCATGGAAACCCGGTGTGGCCTGGGTGGCGGGTGATCCGTGGATGAGCGGCAAGCCGCTGGAGCAGGCGCCGCGCCTGGCGTTGAAGCGCCTCATTGAGAAGCACAAGAAGAATAATATGCTGCTGATGGCCGGCTGCGAACCAGAATTCCATCTGGTGAATGCTGATGGTTCGGCGCCGTCTGATGCGCGCGATACGCAGGAAAAGCCCTGTTACGATCAAGCGGCCATCATGCGCCGTCTCGATGTCATCACCGAGATCTGCACGACGATGACTCAGCTTGGCATGAAGCCCTATCAGAACGACCATGAGGACGCCAACGGCCAGTTCGAAATCAATTGGGACTTCAACGATGCGCTGACCACGGCTGACCAGCTTTGCTTCTTCAAGTTCATGGTGAAGCAGATTGCCGAAAAGCATGGCCTGCGCGCCACCTTCATGCCGAAGCCTTTCATCAACCTCTCGGGCAATGGCTGTCACGCACATCTTTCCGTGTGGGACAAGGGCCGCAAGAAGAACCTGTTCGAGGATGAAGGCGACAAGGAAGGCATGGGCCTGTCGCAGCTGGCCTACAACTTCATCGGTGGCTTGATGCACCATGCGGACTCGCTGGTTGCCATCACCAACCCGACGGTGAACTCCTACAAGCGCATCAATGCGCCGCGCACCTTGTCTGGCGCAACATGGTCGCCTAACACGATTACCTATGGCGGCAACAACCGCACGCACATGGTCCGCATTCCGGACAATGGCCGCTGCGAATTCCGCCTGCCGGATCCTGCTGCCAACCCTTATCTGATGCTGGCCGGCATTCTGGCCGCTGGCATGGACGGTGTTGAGAAAAAGATGAATCCCGGCAAGCGCCTTGACATCGACATGTATGCCGAGGGTCACACGGTGAAGGATGCAAAGAAACTGCCACTGAACCTGTTGGATGCGTTGCGCAACCTCGAGGCCAACAAGATGTTGCGCTCCGAGATTGGCGAAGAGGTGATGAGCGGCTATCTGAAGCTAAAGAATAATGAATGGAATCAATATTGCCGCCACCTCACGCAGTGGGAGCGGGACACAACACTGGATTGCTGATGACGGAATTTGCGGACATCGTCTTCTCCCGTGAAACGGGAGAAGTGGGGGACCCACTTCGCAGAAGTGGGGGAGATGAGGGATCGATGGCGACAGTTCTGCGCCGCCGGTCCCGAGCAGGTGTAGCGGATATCCGCGCGCGTCGTCTTGACGCGTTTCTGCGCGACGGCCGATTTGGCGCAGGCGCGTAACGCGTTATCGCGCGGCAGGGGACGAGCGTCCGCCATCGAAGCGCATGCGACAAGCGCCATCGATGAGCCGCCGATCAGGGCGAGCAGGCGCACCGACCGTTCGAGCTCAGGTGAGCGCATCATCTGCTCGATCCCCTCGACGGTGATCCCGCCGAAGTCGACACGGGTCCCGAAGGCGAT
>CALMEZ010000008.1 GCA_937864985.1 uncultured Alphaproteobacteria bacterium | reverse complement strand
GAGGCCATGCCTTCAGCATCCAGCACGTCGGCAATCACAATGATCGCACCATCAGCCTTGAGCCGCGTGGCAATGGCCAGGCCAATGCCGCGCGCGGCACCCGTGACCAGCGCAATTCTGTTCTTCAGTTTCAATGCGGACTCCTATTGGCCGTGAAAGCTGCTGGTCGCCGTTTCAAGCAGAATGGATGAGAAAGTGATATGACGCGCCCGCGCCAGCGAAGAGACGACCGCCTCCACCACATCGCGATTGCTGAGCCAGGCTGATGCATCGCGCAGCGCATTCCAGGCTGCCTTGTCCAGCGGTGAAATGTCTTCGATATTGGGCGGATAAACAGCCGTGATGCGCACATTCTGCCCGCGGAGTTCCTGACGCAGCGCATCTGTCATGCCGGCCTGCCCGTGCTTCGAGGCGATATAGGCCACAGATGCGCCCTGCAGCGGCACGTTGGTCATGCCGCTGACTGACACAATGTTGACGATGTCAGGTGCCGCGGATTTCTTGAGCAAAGGCAGCAGCCCCCGCGTCAGCAGCAGCGTGCCCGTGACATTCGCCGTGATGGTGGCGTTGATGGCGAAAGCGTCATGGCTGTCCATGGGGCCTGAGAGCCATGTTGCGGCATTGTTGATCAGAATGTCGACCGGACGGTTTTCATCACGGCACTTCTTCGCAAACAGCGTCACCTGCGAAATGTCTGCCATGTCCATGGGGATCACATGCGGGGCCGTGCCGCTGCGCAGGCGGATCGACTCGGCGAGTGCCAGCAGGTTTTCAGTGTTGCGGCCGGAAATGGTCACATGGGCGCCAAGATCCGAGAGCACCACGGCGAAAGCAGCGCCAAGTCCGCGGCCGGCACCCGTGATGAAAACATGTTTGCCCTTCAGATGATCAGCCATGATTGAACCTCAGTACGTATCGACGATCCTGACCATGCGGGCAAATGCGGCAATGATCAAGGCCGCGATCACCGTGAGGCCGAGCGCCAGCGGCAGGCTTGTCACCTGGGCCACAAGCCCTATCAGTGGCGGCCCGGCAAGGAACCCGGAATAACCCATGGAGGTGACAGCAGCGATGCCGCGGCCCGGCGCATCAGGCTCCAGCCGGCCACCACCCGCAAACAGCACTGGCACGACATTGCCAATGCCCAGACCCGCGATGACCAGCACAAACAACGTCAACGGCACGGTCGGCGCCAGCAGCGCCGCCAGTGTGCCGAGCGCCGTCATCATGGCGCTGACACCAACCATGCGCACAGCGCCGAACCGCTTGCGCAGATAATCGCCGGTGAAGCGCGACACCGCCATGCCCGTCTGGTAAAAGCCGAAGGCTTGCGCAGCGACGGCTGCCTCCACGTCAAAGCGTCCTTTGATCATCAGGGCGCCCCAATCCGCCACCGACCCTTCAATCATCAGGCCCAGAAAGCACAAGGCACCGATGCCGATGGTTGCTTTGGTGGGCCATGCAAAGTGAGATCCCGAAAGCCCCTTGTCCACATCGGCCGGCAGAAAAAACCGCGCCGCCGTGAGAAGCGCAACAAGCCCGGTTCCACTGATTAATACAAGCTGTAGGACAGGGCCTGCCTCGCGCAACAGCCACGCCCCACCAATGGTGCCAATGGCCGCCCCAAGGCTGAAGGCCCCATGGAATCCAGACATGACAGGCGTCTTGATCTGCCGCTCCACCGCAAGTCCGTGCGCGTTCATGGCCACGTCCATGCTGCCCACGCACGCACCAAGCGCGGCACCACCCAGCATGAACACCGGCAGGTTCGGCGCAAAAGCTGGTGCAAACAGGAATACGCAAAAGCCCAAGCCATAAAACAGCGTGACAGCTGCACTGCCCAGCTTGTTGATCAGCGCGCCGGCAATCGGCATCGACACGACAGCCCCCGCCGCGAATGACAACAACGCAATACCAAACCAGCCAAGCCCCGTGTCCAGCCGCTCTTTGGCCAGTGGGATGTGTGTGACCCAGCCCCCCAGCAAAACGCCGTGAATCAGGAAAACCAGCCAGATGGCATAGCGGGCGCGCATGGCAGTAGTCATGAAAACCTCAAGGGGATGTGGGAAAGAATCTGTGGAGCACTGGCCTTAGCCTGTTTCACCGTGGGAAGGAAATATCACCTCTATCCACACCGGAACGGCAGGCTTACACCAAGGCCATGACAGCTTCGCAAAACACCCCGGCCGCGTCACGTCACGCCATCACGTTCGTGTTCATCACCGTGCTCCTCGACATGGTGGGATTCGGCCTGATCATGCCTGTGTTGCCAAAACTGATTGAGTCCGTGGGTCACATGTCCCTGGGAGATGCCGCACTGGTGAGTGGCTGGATGTTTTTTGCCTTCTCGCTGGCACAATTCCTGTTCGGCCCGACCATGGGCAATCTGTCGGATGCCTTTGGCCGAAGACCATTGCTTCTCATTGCTGTTGCAGGCCTGTTCATCGATTACATGATCATGTCACTCGCGCCATCAATCACATGGCTTTATGTGGGCCGCGCGCTGGCCGGATTGCTCGGCTCCTCATATGTGATCGCCAATGCCTATATTGCCGACGTGACAGCTCCTGAAAATCGCGCCAAGGCCTTTGGCATGATGGGCGCAGCCTTCGGCCTCGGCTTCGTGATTGGCCCGGCAATCGGCGGCATGATCGGCGAGTTCGGAGAACGGCTTCCCTTCCAGGTGGCAGCAGGCGTGTCGGCGATCAATTTCGTCTATGGGTATTTTGTGCTGCCGGAAACATTGCCGCCGGAAAAACGCCGCGCCTTTGACTGGCGGCGATCCAACCCGCTTGGCACCTTCAAGGTCTTCAGTTCCTACCCCGGTGTTCTGCCGTTGTGCGTGGTGATGTTCATCTACTTCTTTGCCACATCGGTTTATCCCGCCATCTGGCCCTTCTGGGGCATGGCGAAATTCGGCTGGACCGAATGGCTGGTCGGCATGAGCCTTGCTGCCTTTGGCGTTGTTGCGGCCGTGTTCCAGGGTGGTTTGTCGGGGCCCGCCGTCAAACGCTTTGGCGAACACAACACGGCGCTCATCGGCATGATCTCGGCAACGCTGGTGCTTTTTGCCTATGGCTCGGCGCCGGGCTTCCTCTTTGTCATGATCCTGTTTGTGTTGCACGGACCGGAAGGCTTCATCCACCCCATGCTTTCGGCAATCATGTCGAAGGCCGTCGCCGAAAATGCGCAAGGCGAACTGCAGGGCGGCATTTCATCAATCATGAACATCGCCATGCTGACAGGAAATGTGTTCTTTGCGCAATTGTTCGGCCACTTCATGTCACCCGGCGCGATGATCGTTTCTCCCGACATCCCGTTTTATACGGCTGGCGTCATCATGGTTGCGGCCCTGCTGTTATTCTTGCGCGTTGATCACGTGAAAACTTGAATGAAACCGTTAACCAGCCGCTAACCGTGTCTTGTTCCGGTCGTGCCTTGCAGGTGAATAGCAGGCGTTTTGGCCACGGAATTAACGGGAAATAAGCAGCGTCAGCGCACAACCAATGGCTTGGGGAACGGGACCAGTGCCATGAGTGAAACAAGCCTCGCCATTTCAAAGCCACTGAATGAAAGACTGTCGCTGCTGCCGCGCCTGTTGTGGCAAAGCACCCTCGTGCAATGGCCCTTCTTCCTGATCGCCTTTGCCTATGCCTTCACCACCTGGTGGATGGCGCGCGGCATTCCGGGTTACCATCCCCTGCCCTTCAACGGCTTGGCGCTCGGCATCATCACGTTCACCTTCCCGATTGGCATCGTCGCAATTTTCCTGTTCCGCCTGATGCAATATGCAACGGTCCTCAAGCCGGACAGCCCGGTGAAGCAGATGGTCACCGACGTGGTTTCGCTGGTCACGCGGCCCGGCGCATTGATCACAGCGCTGCCGCTGATGATCGCCATGGTTCTGTTCAACAAGGGCATGCTGGAACTGAAGCCGCTGATCCCGGTGATCAAGCCATTCACCTATGACCAGAAGTTCATGCTATGGGACCGCGCCCTGAGTTTCGGCCAGGACCCTTGGGTGCTGCTGCAGCCCCTGTTTGGCAATGACATTGCCACCTTCGTGCTCAGCATCTCCTATGACCTGTGGTTTCTCGCCATGTTTGGCGCCTTCATGTGGTTTGGTTTTTCGCGCAGCTTCAGTACGCTCCGCACACAGTTTTTCATCGCCTACATGCTGACCTGGTGGATCGGCGGCGGTTTGATGGCAGTTTATTTTTCGTCCGCAGGCCCCGCTTACTATGGTGACATTGGCCTGTCGCCCAATCCCTATCAGCCGTTGTTCCAGTTCCTCAATGACGTCAACACGCGCCTGCCCATCTGGAATCTCGACATGCAGCGCTTCCTTTGGGACGGCTATGCCAGCAACAAGGACCCCATCGGCATCTCGGCCTTCCCGTCCATGCACAATGGCATGGCCCTGCTGATCGCCCTGGCCACCTGGCGCGCCCATCGCGGCCTTGGAATTGCACTGTCAATCTTTGCAGGGCTGATCTTCATCGCCTCCGTTCATCTGGGCTGGCATTATGCGGTGGATGGCTATGGGGCCTTTGCCGTAACGCTGGTGTGCTGGTGGATCGGCGGCATTGTGGCACGCTGGCATGACGGACTGGCATCCACCCGCAAACTCAAAGATTCCCTGGCGGCGCTGGCCTAAATATCCGGATAATCGTGTTGCAGCTGCTTCAGCGCAGCGGCAACACCTTGCATGTTCGGATTGAGTGACAGGGCTTCACGAAATGCGTCCGCAGCGTCTTTGTATTTCTTCTGGGCCGAGAAAATGAAGCCACGCGCTGCCATCGCTCCGAAATGCCGTGGCTCTGCATCAAGAACGGCGTCCAGTTCGGCCAGCGCATCATCATAACGCTTCATGTTGAAGTAGAGTGTGGCGCGCTTGTTCCGGGCCTCAAAGAAATCCGGATAGCTTTCAACCACCGTGTCGAGCATTGTTTCCGATGTATCGAAGGCGCGGTCATCCATCGCCACGCCAGCCTGCTTTAACAACAGCTCCGCAGTTGGGCTGTCATTGTAGGCCCACAACGTCCACACCTTGGCTTCGATCGAGTCCGCGTTGAGCAGTTTGGGCTGGTGTAGTTCCGCAAACAGGTGATCAAGTTCCGCAGCGCGTTTTTGCGCTTCGGTCAGCACTTTGGCAGGCGCCACCGAAACGCTGGCCGAGGCAGTGTCCTGCACAGGCTGGTCTTCAGCCAGTACTGGCCCGGCGGCAAGGGCCATGAGGAAAAGGCAAAACGCGAAGCGCATGACAGCACTATGCCACACTTCGCCGAGTTTAAAAACAGCAACCGCGCCAGGCGATGCCGGGCGCGGCGCAAACCACTTCAGACAAAGGCTTTTAGCCCTGGCGTGCCTTGAAACGCGGGTTGGTCTTGTTGATGATGTAAACGCGGCCCTTGCGACGGATGATCTTGTTGTCGCGATGGCGCTTCATCAGCCCCTTGAGGGAGTTGCGGACCTTCATGATATTCACCTAATATGGCCAGACATGCTGACCTTTTTCAAAATTCTCGGGCGTTCATAGTGACTGCCCCCAACTCTGTCAACTGCGGCAAACTTCCGCTTCATATCATTGAAAACATTGGCGAATAAATGCCAACGCTGCTGAACAATCCACAATTCCTGTTGACCTCGGCCATTCTCTTGGCGGCATTTGTGGTCGCCGGATTCCTGATCTGGCAGGAAAAGCGCCCACGCAAGCACCTGATGCCCAGCATGCTCCCGACCACGCCTGTGCTTCTGCTGTGCGCCATCGTCATCATGCTGACGGCCGTGCATTTGATCCATATTATCGCTCCTGGAGCAATTCCGGCGCAGCAATAGGGGCACTGAAAAGCAAAAGGCCGGCAGGGGAGGACTGCCGGCCTTTCGCGTGCCACCATCACAGGGGTGTCAGATGGTGGAGTTGTGATGCTCATCCGAATGGTCAATCATCGGAAGCACCGGCTTTGACGTCAGCTTGTCCTTGACGGCACCGGGCGTGAAAGGCGGCAGGAACGCGCCATCGCTGGAATAGCCGTTGACGGTGTTCAGGTCCTGCAGCTCATAGGAGCGCTGCGAGGCGGAGGCTGCTCCTGCGACTGCGGCGAGGGCAACGAGGGAGATGATGATCTTCTTCATGATGAGTTCCTTTGGTTGGTTTGGTTTCAATCAGTCCGGTGTTCCGGCTCCGATGAACAAGAGATAGATCGCCAAACGCCCAAAAGCGAAACACGTCTGTTTACACATGTGCGAGAAAATAACGGGATGATTTCAGCAATTTACAAGAAATCCAACCATTTCAAGTCAAGCTTTTCTCAAACCCGGGAACTTCACTTCACAAGTGCTTGAAGCAAGTGATCCAGAACTGGAAAAAACCTGCGTCAGCTCCCATACAGCGCCGCATGCAGCTTGCGCAGCTCCGCTTTTTGCACCTTGCCCATGGCGTTGCGCGGCAGGTTGGGCGTGAACAGGATGCGTTTCGGACATTTGAATTTGGCCAATGACTGCGAAAGTGTGGCAATCATCTGCTTCTCATCCAGTTCCTGCTGCGTGGCAACGACAGCGGTCACGGCCTCGCCGAAATCGCCATGCGGCAGGCCGATCACCGCCGACTCGATGACACCCGGCAACGCATCAATCGCTTCCTCGATTTCCTTCGGATAGACATTGAAGCCGCCGGTAATGATCAGGTCCTTGGCGCGGCCGTTGATCACCACGTAGCCTTGATTATCAATGAAGCCCATGTCACCGGTGATGAAGAAACCATCATCGCGCATGTCTTCCCTGGTCTTTTCCGGATTGCGCCAATAGCCCTTGAACACATTGGGGCCACGCACTTCGATGACCTCATTCACCACGCGCACTTCAACGTGCGGAAGCGGAAAGCCCACCGTTCCGGCCCTTCGCTCTCCCTCATAGGGGTTCGAGGTGATCATGTTGGTTTCGGTCATGCCATAACGTTCCAGAATGGCCTGCCCGGTGCGTTCCCGGAATTCGCGGTGCGTTTCGGCGAGCAGCGGCGCTGAGCCGGACACAAACAGCCGGACATGCGCCGTGGCGTCGCGCGTCAACCGCTGCGATTGCAGCAGGCGCGTGTAAAATGTCGGCACGCCCATCAGGCAGGTGGCCTGCGGCAACAGCGACAGCACATCATCGGCATTGAACGTCCGGCGCAACAGAATTTGCCCGCCTGAAAGCGCCACTGTGTTGGTGGCCACGAACAGGCCATGCGTATGATAGACGGGCAGCGCATGGATCAGCCGGTCATGCCGGGTGAAGTTCCAGATGTTGATGAGGGCCAGCGCATTCGACGCCAGATTGCCGTGCGAGAGCATGGCGCCTTTCGACCGGCCCGTTGTGCCCGAGGTGTAAAGAATGGCCGCAAGATCATCCCATGACGAAGGATGATCGGTGCATTCATCCGTAGACAGATGATCGACTAGACATCCACCACCCGCATCATCCAGCGTGAACATCGTCTGGCAGCCTGCGGCCTTGGCAACGGGTGACATTTCATCAAGCCGTTTCGGCGTGGTAATGAAAATGGCGGGCTCTGCATCCCCCAGGAAATAAGACACCTCTTGCGGGGTATAGGCCGTGTTGAGTGGCAGAAAAACATAGCCGCCACGCGCGCAGGCCCAGAACAGGGCCAGTGCCTCAAGGCTCTTGTCCACCTGCACGGCAATCCGGTCACCGGGCTTTGCACCGGCTGTGGCAAAGGTTTTGGCCATGCGGCCTGCCAGCGTCCAGAACTGACCATAGGAGAACTGGCGACCGTCATCGCAGATCACAAAGACATCGTCAGGCCTCCCTGCTTTCTCATGAAACAGTGTGGGCAGGTTGCTGGCCTTCAATCCATGTGTCCAAGTCATTCCAAGGTGTCCAGTGCAGCTGGCTTCGGGCCGCCATAGGCCCAGTCCAGAAGTTCAATCGTATGCAAGATCGGCAGGCCGAGTGCCGGTTGCAGCTGGCTGATGCAACCGAGATTTCCCGTGGCCACCGCTTGTGGCCTGGTCGAGAGAATATTGGCAGCCTTGCGGTCACGCAGCTTTGCCGCGATGTCGGGCTGCAGGATATTGTAAGTGCCAGCCGACCCGCAACACAGATGCCCCTCAGGCACATCAGACACCTCAAATCCGGCTCGCCTTAGCAAGGCCTGTGGCAATGTCTTGATTTTCTGACCGTGTTGCATGGAACAGGCGGAATGATAGGCCAGTTTCAAGCCCCCCTGCCCCTGCGGCAAGTCGATAGCGCCCAGAAACTCGGTGATATCCTTTGCCTTGGCGCTGATGGCCTTGGCCTTTTCGGCATAGGCTGTATCATGCCGCAGCATGAAACCATAATCCTTGATCACCGTACCACAGCCCGACGCAGTTATCACGACAGCATCAACATTTTCATCCAACCACTGATCAATCGACCGGCGGGCCCGCCCCAGTGCTGCATCTTCCAGCCCGGCATGATGTTCCAGCGAGCCACAACATTTTTCCTCGGCGGACACCACCACATCATAGCCGTGGCGCGTCAGAAGCCGGATGGCCGCCGCATTGATCCCGGGATCAAGCACGCTTTGCACACAGCCCATCAACAGGCCCACCCGGCCCTTGCACGTGCCCAGTGCAGGATAGGTGCCCGGCTGCCCAATGAGAACGGGCCGCGGCAGTGCCTTCGGGACCAGTTGCAACATGGCTGCCGAGCGCTTGAAGCCAAGCGCTTGAAGTACGGGCACAGCAAAGCGCAGCGGCGACGAAGCGATCAGCGCCACGCGGAACAGCCCCGGTCGCGGCATCACAAACGACAGAAGCTGGCGCATCAGGCGGTCGGCCAGCCGACGCTTGTAGGTCTTTTCCACATGCACGCGCGCCATGTCGATCAGATGCATGTAATTGACGCCAGACGGGCACGTTGTCATGCACGACAGGCAGGACAGGCAACGGTCCACGTGCTTCGCCGTCTCGGCTGTGGCGGCGGTACCGCTCTCCAGCATGTTCTTGATCAGGTAGATGCGGCCGCGCGGACTGTCGAGTTCATCGCCCAGCAGCACATAGGTGGGACACGTCGCCGTGCAAAACCCGCAATGCACGCAAGTGCGCAGGATGCCATTGGCTTCGGCAATGTCAGGCTGCTGCAATTGCGCTGGGGTGAACAGTGTCTGCATCAGAGGCTCATTCTAGACATCTTGATACATGCGCCCGGGATTGAGCTTGCGATCAGGATCGAAAGCGACCTTGATGCGCTGGCTGAGTGCGGCAAGTGATGCAGGTTGGGGCTGGAAGACATCGACTCGCGCCCGCACTTCATCAGGCGCACGCAGCAAGGTGGCGTGGCCTGACGGCAGCAGACTGCGGATGTGCTGTGATTGATCGCCGTCCACGGCAAGCCAGACAAGACCGCCGGCCCAGTCCATGAAATAATTGCTGTCGATGACAGCATTGAGGGCCGCTAGATAGGAAGGCGCTTGCGAAGGCGTGAGTGACACCCGCCAGACATGTGCTTTCGTGTTTGACAGGATGTCTGCCACATCCCGCACCTGGGTCCACGCCGCGCGTGAGTCACGCTCGCCAAGCACCTCTGCTTTTCCGCCAACCAGCTTCAGCAACTTTTCGCGCCGGTAGGACACACTCGCCGCAATCCCTTCCAGTCGCAGATAAGTGCCCCGACCGGGCACATGCGCCGCGCCCGACACTTCATTCGATGACTGCATGGCAAGCGACATCACCTGAACTGCAGCTTCATCATCGAGTCCCTGCACGAGCAGTGTCTCCTGTGTTTCGGGTTTTGGCAGCACTTTGAAAATGACCGATGTCATGGCCGCCAGCGTGCCGAAGGAATGTGCCATCAGTTTGGGAACGTCATATCCCGTCACGTTCTTGACAACGCTCGCGCCTGCCTTGAACACCTCGCCACGGCCCGACACGCCCGCAACGCCAAGCACATGATCCCTCGCCGCGCCAGCCTGGATGCGCCGCGGACCAGCAAGATTGCAGGCCAGCATGCCGCCCAGCGTTCCCGCATGTTTCGAACCAAACAAGGCCGAGAAATCCGGCGGCTCAAAGGCAAAATGCTGGTTCTTCTTGTCCAGCAGTTTCGCCAGCGTGGCGCGCGTCGTGCCTGCACCGGCTTCGAGGATCAGTTCTTCCGGTTCATAGGCATGAATTGCAGAAAAACCGCTGAGATCCAGAACCTGCTCCGCAGCCACAGGCCGGCCCCAGCCATCCTTGCTGCCAGTGCCACGCACCGCGAATGGCGCCTTGGCATTCGCGACAAGCGCTGCAAGTTCAGCCTCCGACTTTGGTTTCAGAATCCTGGACATCAGAATCTCGGCAAGTCGGCATGGGGCAGCTTGCCACCGCGCACCAGCATCCAGCCCATGTCAGCACAGCGGTGCAGCGTCGGAAACACCTTGCCGGGGTTGAGCAGGCCTTTTTCATCAAAGGCGCACTTCACATTCTGCTGCTGGGCAAGATCAATCTCGTTGAACATTTCCGGCATCAGGTCACGCTTTTCAATGCCAACACCATGTTCACCCGTCAGCACCCCACCGACCTTCACGCAGAGCCGCAGTATGTCCGCGCCAAAATTTTCGGCCCGTTCCAATTCATCCGCATCATTGGCATCGAACAGGATCAGCGGATGCAGGTTGCCGTCACCGGCATGAAACACGTTGGCCACGCGCAGACGGTATTTCTTCGACAGTTCGGTCATGCCACGTAGCACATCGGGAAGTCGCTTGCGCGGAATCGTGCCATCCATGCACATGTAATCGGGCGAAATGCGGCCTACCGCCGGAAACGCCGCCTTGCGGCCGGCCCACAGCAGCAACCGCTCCTCCTCTGAATTGGAGAGGCGCAATGTGCTCGCCTTGTTGTCGTTTGCAATCTGCGAGACGCGCGCCACCAAATGATCGACCTCAACAGCAGGCCCATCCAGTTCGACAATCAACAGCGCTTCGACATCAAGCGGGTAATTGGCATGGACAAACTCATCCACAGCATGGATGGCAGGCTTGTCCATCATCTCCATGCCGCCAGGAATGATGCCCGCTGAAATAATGTCAGCCACACACTGCCCAGCGTCTTCGCTGGTCGGGAACCCCACCATCACAGCCCGCGCCGTTTCAGGTTTCTGCAGAATGCGAACCGTCACCTCAGTGACCACACCCAGCATGCCTTCTGACCCTGTCATGATGCCGAGCAGGTCATAGCCCTCACTGTCCAGGTGCTTGCCGCCGAGCCGCACAACCTCGCCTGTGACCAGCACGACTTCAATGCCGAGAACATTGTTGGCGGTAAGGCCATATTTGAGGCAATGCACGCCACCCGAATTTTCGGCCACATTCCCGCCGATCGAACAGGCAATCTGCGAGGATGGATCCGGCGCATAGTAAAAGCCCCGCCCCTCCACGGCCCGCGTGATCGCCAGGTTGGTGACACCGGGCTGGACCACAGCGCAGCGGTTCTCGTAATCAATGTCAAGGATCCGGTTGAATTTGGACAGTCCGAGCACAATGCCATCTGCCACCGGCAGCGATCCGCCGGAAAGGGATGTTCCCGCCCCACGCGGCACAACCTTGATGCCATGTTCATGGGCATAGCGCAGTACCGCAGACACTTGCCCGACTGTTTCCGGCAGGACCACAACCAGCGGCACCTGCCGATAGGCTGACAGCGCATCGGTTTCATAGACACGCATTTGCGCAGGCGCAGCCACAACACCTTCGCCTGGGACCAACGCACGCAAACCAGCCACAATCTCATCGCGGCGCGCGATGATGGCTTGGTCGGGCTGGGGCATTTTCAACATTCGCGAATCCAAATCGCCATGCAAAAACCAATCGGTTGATGGGTGCTGATGACTACTGCCATTCGTTAATCATGTCCACGATGGGCTGGCGCCTAGCTGGCTTCACAGGGCACACTCTTAGCGGCCAAAGGGCAGACCTGCATAGTTTGCGCGCCCCGTGGAGGCGGCAATCAAGCCGAAGGGATGGACGAAACAACATGAATGAAATACTGCGCGCTGTCCTGAATTGGCATTCCCGAAATTGGCCAATTCCCGAACGGCGCAGAAAAAGATATTTTTTTGAATTGGCGCTCTGACTGAAAGCAAGTGTTGTGGTGCGAGCAAGCACGAATTTGCACCCGAATTATTTGCCATCAATTCCATAGGTTTAGACCAACACATTGAATTTGGCTAAAATTCTACACTTTTTTGAAATAGAATTTTTGTAAAATTTAAGGATAATATTCCTTGACTCATGGTTTGAAAGACGTGAAATAGCGTCGTCTACGAAGCGTTAAACCGGAGTCAAAAAATGAAAACCCTACGCAACTTGTTCTTCACCACGGCGATTTTCTCGGCGCTTTCGGTGGGCCACGCCAATGCGTTGCCTGTGACAATCGATTTTTCAACCGCTGCCAATTCAGCCACCTCAAGCCTCACGTTCAGCAATGGTGGCATCACGGTGATCGCCACGGCAGGTTCGCCAACCGGTTTGGTGAACACCAGGGTGAATGCCGGTGACAAGAACAAAGGTGGCCTCGGCGTCACAGCAGAACCCGGCGACAACGGCGCCATCGACGGCTTTGGCTTCGTGGATCTGCTCAATCTTGTGTTCAACAAGAAAGTCAAGATCATCAGCGCCCGCTTCTCTGAAGTCGATAAGCACGATGACTATTCCTTCTACACATCCGCCGGTCTGCAATGGACACGTGACCTGCCCTACAATTTCTTCGTCAACAACTTCGGCGGGGCACAAGGAACGGAATTCGGCTTCGGCGCTTTGGCGTTTGACGATGATTATCGCCTGCGGTCGATCACCGTGTCGCCTGTGCCTCTGCCTGCCTCGCTCTTGCTGCTGCTGACGGGCATTGCAGGCGTCGGAGCACTTGGCCGAAGGAAGGCCAAAATCTCCTAAGCGCATTCGCAAAAAAAGCGATTCTTAGGGCCGCCAACGCCGTGCGGCCCTAATCATTTTTGCGCACCCTTCCATGTCGGCTGATGCGCCATCTGCCTCGCTTGCATAACTCGCTGAAATTCCAAGTGTTTTATTGAATCCTCCTCAGCCAGCAGAACCTCCCCGTATTAACGTTCTAAAAGGTGACAAGGGTTCTCAAACCCCTTAATGTGTGGCAAACACTTGCGAAAACGCCATGCGCGGGTTTTTGGCTTTAAAAACAACGGGACTATGAGGCTGGGTGATGAAAAGACTTTTGGCTGTACTTCTGATAATTCCACTGATCCTGGGGCTGAGCCTGCCAGTGGCTGCCCAAGGTTACTTGCTGAAGGCGGGTGATGCACTGGATGTCACTGTCTGGCAGGATCAAAAACTGAACCGCCGCGTAGTGGTCGCACCGGATGGCCGCGTCTCGTTCCCGCTGGCCGGTCACTTCCGCGCCGGCGGACGGACGGTTGAAGCCGTCGAAGCCCAACTGCGTGACCTGCTGCAGAAGCAGTACAAGGACAAGATCGACGTTTCTGTCGCCATCGCGGAAATCAAGGAAATTCCGCTCCCGCCAGAACCGCCACCGGTGCCGCCGCCGCCCCCCATCGATCCCTCCTTCTTTGCTGTGGGTGAAGTGAAGAAACCCGGGCAATACTTCTTCAAGACAACGACCAACGTCATGCAGGCCATCTCGCTGGCCGGGGGTTTGGGCATCTTTGCAGCACCGCACCGGATCAAGATACGCCGCAAGGTCAATGGCGAGGAGACGCTGATCGACTTCGACTACGATGCCTTTACGAATGGTGATGACCTGTCTGGAAACATCAAGATCCATTCAGGAGATGTCATCATCGTTCCTGAGAAGGGCCTGTTCGAGTGATGGCTGGCTGCTGATCGCGCGGGCCGCAGCATGGCGATTTGGTTAAAGGACCTCCTGAGGGCCGCCGTGGCAATACTCATCATGGGTATTGCTCCGGTGGTCGCTGGCGATTGGTCCGACAACATCGTCCTGGGCCACACCAGTGCCTTCAACGACAATCCGTCCCTGGCTGTTCATTCCAATGGCTACGTGTTCACAGAATCCGAGCAGTTCACCAATGACCTGATTTACACCATGCCGGACGGCAAGTTCGACATCCTCGGCAGCCTCACCCGCAATGACTACTTCGGACCTGGCGCCGGAACAGCACGGGACGTTTTCCTGCCAAGCATCCAGGCTCATTTGAACAAATTTGGCCCCAGGACCACATTCGATCTCACGGCCAGATATGCCTTTGAACAGGTGCCCTTCCTCGACAATTCGATCTATGACAATTGCACCCCCATTCCCGGGACCGTCCTCCTGGATTGCGATGGCGTCATCACCGACCCTGTTCCCAATTTTTCCAATGGCACAAAGCATTCGCTGAGTTCACAGGCCGTCCTGACCTATGCCCTGGATGAGCGTGACTCGCTGACCTGGACAAATTCCCTGGGCCGCAAACTCTACACGAAGAATGCGGGCAGCACCGCAACCACCTATAGCTCGCAACTGGGATTTGACCGCAAGCTGACCAAGCGCAACGATGGAAATTTTTCGCTTGGCTTTGATTGGCTTGATGTCAACAACCCGGCGCGTCTTGACCGCTATGTGCTGAGCGCCAAGGGTAAAGTAACAAGCCACCTGACCAACCGCGTGACGATGCATACAGGTGCGGGCCTCAGCTGGATCAATCTTGCGCTGGATGATGTCGCCCTGCCCGGCACGCCGCGCAGCACACGGGCCTCGTGGACGGCAAATGCCAACTTGGGCTTTGACTATCTTTTGAATGAAACCACGTCACTTTCGATCAATGAATATGTGACGGCCGTCCAGCAGACCAATAATAAGTTCCTGAACCGCTACACCACGTCCATGGATATGTCTCATCAGATCAGCGAGAGGTCATCATTGGATGTGACATCAGGCGTGACCTTTGCAGAAGCCATTGGCGCCAAGGGCAAAGAGACAATTTTCAGCTTCAATGTTTCGCCATCCTATAGCCTGAAACTGACGCCACACTGGACATTGGGGGCAGCCTACAAGTTTGCCTTGCGGAAAAGCTCGGCCGGGACGGCCACTTCCAACAACGTCAATGTCTCTTTGACCAAGGACTTTGTTGCAAATCCATAGCCTTCTGGCTTTGTCGTCCTGTCCTGGCTGCAGCGCCCCCAAGGTGAGGTTGGCATGAAGCAAAGGCAGATTGTTTGATGACACAGCACTCCACCATGCGCCACAAGATGCTTGCCCGCATTTGGCTCATTTTGGTCCTGTTCATACCGGCATGGCCTGCTGTGGCAGCAGACGTTGAGGTTTCGGGTGGAGCTGCACTCGTTGCTGCAATTGCTGCAGCAAAGCCGGGCGACGTTCTGCTTCTGAACCCGGGGTCATATGACCAGTTGGCTTTGGACGGCACGAAAGACAGCCGCCTCAGCTTCGAAAAAATGATCACCATCACCGCCAAAGACAAATCCCACCCGCCGGTCTTTGGCAAAATCGCACTTCGCGGTGTGGCCAATATCACGCTCTCCGGCTTGGCGCTCCGCTACATCTATCGCCCCGGCGACACGGTGCGCGGTCATGGCATGTCAATTACCGACAGCACGTTGGTGACGCTCAAAGACATGGACATTGAAGGAGACAATGCCCGGAATACGCAATCTGCGGCAGATGGCTTTGGCTTTGGCATTGCCATTTCGGTGCTTGATTCAAATCATGTCCGCGTTGACAGCAACCGCATCAAGACGTGGCACCGCGGCGGCGTATTCGCAAATTCACATGACTTGAGCATCACAAACAACGAGCTGCAGGACTTGCGCTCCGATGGTCTTGATTTTGCGGGCGTCACGGATGTTGAGGTGTCGGGCAATCATTTGCATGGCTTTCGCAGGTCTCCGGACAGCAAGGATCATCCCGACATGATCCAGTTCTGGACCCGAAACACAAAGCTGCAAACAAAGAACCTGATGATCAATGGCAACTTCCTGGATGCAGGCGGCGGTGACTGGACGCAATCCATCTTCATGCGCAACGAGGAAGTGGATCACGGCAAGGCCGGACGCGAGATGTATTATGAAAATGTAACAATTCAAGACAACGTCATCCGTAATGCCCAGCTGCACGGCATAACAGTCGGCGAAGTGGATGGCCTCACCATTTCCCACAACACGATCGTGCAATCGGCTTCATCGAAGGAGCGGGGAAATGTGTCCGTTCCCTTAATCAATATTTCGAAAGCCGCGCTCAACGTGCGGATCACCAACAACATCTTCCCGCGCATCAGCCAGTCGCTGAAGAAGGCACCGGCTGACTGGATTGTCGAAGGCAACGTCACCGCACAGCGCGATGTGCCAATCCGCCCCGACTATGTGTCCAACGTGTTCGCCAACGCCTTGGTGTCCGGAGAAGCGCGCCTCAGCGACCTGGCAATCCTGCCGGACAGCGACGCCGCCAAAATGAATGCGGGCTCTTCTCTGACAGCCTTCAGCACGCATCCCCGGGAAGACAGGCTTTATGTAACAAGCATCAAGGAAAGTGTCTCGGGTGACCAGCGCACGTTTTCAGTTTCCGGTGCATTCGGAAAAGATGGCCCCTTCACCTTGAAAGGCGCAAACATCAAATGGGATTTTGGCGACGGACAATCCGGATCAGGGCCATCCAGCAAGCACACTTATGCTGGATTTGGCAGCTATGTCGTCACAGCAACGGTCAAACTTGCGAACGGACGGACACTATCAACACGATACAATATCGAAGTGGGCATGCGTGAATGAGCACACCGGAACAGCATCAGGCCTGCAACGCGCGCTCATAGAGCAAGTCATAGTGGACGCGCTCGCCATTCTTGCTTTTCAGCCTGAATCCATCGCCTTCCAGCATTGAAACCACCTTGCGCACATCGATGTAGCGCTCATCCACTTCGAAATAGATGCTGAAAACATTCTTCCAAAGGCGCGCCTTGCGCAGCGTTTCAATCACCACGATCTCGTGGCCCTCGACGTCAATCTTGATGGCAACCGGAACTTTGTCATCGGGCATCAGGGAATTCATGAAGTCCTGATCAACGGTTTCGATTGTAATTTCACCATCTGGCGGATCTTGCTCTGTGTCAGGCCTCATCGACGCCTTGCCAAGGTGCCCCGAATAGGTCTTGAGTACGAAATGTCCCATCGCGCCAGAAATCGCCTTGGCAACGGGGGTTGCGTTGGTCACATGATTGAACCTGAGGTTTTCGACCAGATAGCCGTAGGTTTGCGGGTTTGGCTCAAAACTGAAAATTCGCGAGATGTTGCGATTTTGCCCCGCCACCAAGCTGTAAAGTCCGATGTTGCTTCCAATGTCCATGAAATGACACCGGGGCAGCCGACTGACATAATTCTGGTAAAAGGGGCCATACGAACCATCGACGCACATCTTGTAAGTGCGGTCACTGGCTTCTGACGTCAGCCAGACACCATAGGTGCTCAACAGAAAATTGCCTTGGCGGGGGCGATGCAGGCGTGCAATCAGGCGCGGGACATAGCTTGCATATTTCTGGACCACACTTTGACCAAGGCAAGCCGTTAAGGAAAAAATGCTGCTGTTCAGTCCAAGCAACCGCGTGGCCAAGTTTGCCGGAGGATGAAGCGTTGAATTGGCCATGCGAACCCGTGCATCTCGTGATATTAGTGTTAATTTGAACTGTATGTCCTGCTAAGTCCCTGTTTTGACATAGTGTCATTCTCAATTCAATGAATCTGCTACACCAAACTGACCGCTTCACGGTATGATTGTTAACAGCCATCCACCGGTCGTTGGCATGGCAAATGAACGCGCGAGACCTGATGAACAACGCTTGCAAAGTCGTCTATGCAGTTGTGGCAACGCCCGGTTCGCCTTTTCTCAATTGGGCGGCAGCCAGTGCCTATGTGGCCAAGACTTTAAAGTGCGTTTCATCCGTGGTGCTTTGCACAGACGCTGAAACTTTGAAGCTTGCGAAGTCTTTGGATCACCACATCATCAGGATCGTTGATGACATTGTGGTCGCACCCGAATTCAAAGGCACGGCTCGTGAGAGAAGCCGCTGGGTAAAAACCCAAATTCGCAGCATGGTGAGCGGTGACTTTGTTTTCATCGATGCTGACGCCGTTCCCGTGGCGGAATTTCCGGAAATGATGGCGCATGGCCATGATTTCGCAGCCGTGGAGGCCGATGCTCCGTTCAGCGCAATTGCTCAATGGTATGTGCCAGCAGCGGCAAAGTTGAATTGGAAGATCAACCATGATCTGCATTACAGCAGCGGAGTGTTTTTCCTGCGTGACAACGACGTCACCCAGGCGTTTGGCCGATCATGGAACCGCAAATGGCTGGAATGGAAGGGCATAGACAAGTCTGGCGTGATTGCTGACCAGCCGTCGTTCAATTCGGCCGTGTTCGAGTCTGACATGAAGTGCCTCACCCTGCCCACCAGGTTCAACATCCCCCTTTTCACGGCGTTCCAGCGCACCGACGACCCGCGTATTTTCCATTATCCCGCAAGCACCAGACGGTCACGGTACTCGCTTTTGGAAACACTTAGCGCCCAGCTGGAAGCGACGGGCAAGTGTGACTTGTCGCTCGTTGAGAAGGCACGCAAAGACAACAATCCGTGGACCGGCAGCCGGTTCGTTGTGCAGTACGATTACTTCATGTCGTCTGCCCGAGTCTACGTCACATCGCAATTGCGGCGGCGGTTGCCTTTGGCTTATCGCAACCGCCTTGTCCGTTAAGATGCTCTTTCAGGAGATTTCATGAGGATCGCTGTTGTCGGTGCCGGTTATGTCGGGCTGTCCAACGCCTTGCTGTTGGCGAAGCACAATGACGTAACAATTGTTGATGTGTCCGCGGATAAGGTCGGCATGATCAACAGCGGCACTTCACCCATTGTCGACCCGGACATTGAGCAATGCCTCAAAGGAGGAAACATCCGGCTTGCAGCCACGACCAACTTTCAACAGGCGGTCCAAGGGGCTGATTTCGTGGTCATCGCAACACCAACGAACTATAACCCCACAACCAACAGCTTTGATACCAGTTCCGTTGTGGAAGTGGCAGGAAACACAGTTGCCGCCAACCCGGCGGCTACGATTGTCATCCGCTCGACTGTGCCGGTTGGATTTACCGAACACCTGAAAGCGCAGTTGAAGTTCTGCAAGATCCTTTTCGTACCCGAATTCCTGCGCGAAGGGCGGGCGCTTCATGACAACCTGCATCCCAGCCGCATCATCATTGGCGGTCAGTCGGACGCGGCTGAACAGTTTGCGGCATTATTGCAAGGCGGAGCCGAAAAGACAGACGTTCCCTGCCTGATGATGGGGGCGACCGAGGCGGAGGCCATCAAGCTCTTTTCAAACACGTTCCTGGCCATGCGCATCGCCTTCTTCAATGAACTGGATTCTTTTGCCTTGAGCCGCGGTCTGGACTCCCGCAACATCATCAGCGGCGTTTGCCTCGATGATCGCATCGGCAACTATTACAACAATCCATCCTTCGGCTATGGTGGTTACTGCCTGCCGAAGGACACAAAGCAGCTTCTGGCCAACTACAACGATGTGCCGCAGAATCTGATGCAGGCCATTGTGCAATCGAACACAACCCGAAAAGACTACGTGGCCGAGCGAATTGTCGCGCTGAATCCGAGGGTCGTCGGCATCTACCGGCTGGTGATGAAAAGCGGGTCAGACAATTTCCGCTCGTCCAGCATCCAGGGCGTCATGAAACGCATCAAGGCCAAGGGCATTGAAGTCATCGTTTATGAGCCCAACCTCAAGGAAACCAGCTTCTTCAATTCCGCCGTCTACACGGATTTCGATGCCTTTAAGGCACGCGCCGATGTTATTGTGGCGAACCGCGCCACAAAGGATCTGTCAGACGTTTCCGACAAGGTGTTCACGCGCGATCTTTTTGGCAAGGATTGATTCCGGCTGCCTGCCAGCTTTTAAGAAGGCATGCAGGCGCATGGGCCAGCTCTGCGCCGCATTCATCGAGCATTCCCTGCTCGCCCGTTGAGGTCCCATCGACGCTTACGCGGTGAAATTCAGCGTGAAGGCTGAGCCCCCCGCTTGATTAACCGCAAACCCCCAAACCCTGTCGCAATTCATGACATGACATTTACAATTTGTAAAAATCTTGATATTTTCAAAATTTAACAAATGGTTAACGGCAATGCCATGGTTGCGCCAAGGCTTCGGTAAGTAAGGTTACGTCAAAAGTGGAAATTCCAGCACAGCGGCAGCGCCGGAAAATGACCATCGCGATTGCAGCAATGTCTGTCTTCGGCACCGTGATTTTCCCACACCAGGCATCCGCCATTTCGGTCAAATATCCTTTGGCCAGAACATATGGCGATTATGGAATTCCGACGAGTGAAGCCGAAACGTTTCGAGCCATCATCAGCGGCATCGGGCAACCGGAATTTGTGCACGGCCCCACAATGATCACCATGGGCTACGTCACCGCGCCAAAGGGCGGCGATGAAGAGGGTCCCGCAATTTCGGGAGACACCAGAATTGGACCGCACTGGGGCCAGAAACTTGCGGCCGCAGGAACGCCAGGCGGTGGCGCAGGCAATGCTGTTGCGGGCGGAGGTGCTAACGGCACCGGCGGCGGAGGTGCGGCGGCTGCAGGAGGCGGTGGAGGCGGCGGCGGTGGTGGAGGAGCGGGTGGCGCCGGCGGCGGCACC
>CALMEZ010000007.1 GCA_937864985.1 uncultured Alphaproteobacteria bacterium | reverse complement strand
CTGGCGTTGAAGGCTAGGGATCAGCAGCACTCGCACCAGATGGACCGCGCGCACTTCTCGGACCAGCAGAACGCCCGGCGTGAGCAGATGGAAATGGGCGGCGAGGCGTGATGGAAGAACTCGTTGCCCGCTTCGGCACCGGCATCAAGACGATCTATTCGACGCAGGGTGCGGTGGAAGAGGAATGCGCGCAAGCAGACCTCGTCATCGGCGGCGTGCTGATCCCCGGTGCGGCTGCGCCAAAGCTCGTCACCAAGAAGATGCTGAAGGACTGGAAGCCAGGCTCGGTTCTGGTGGACGTCGCCATCGACCAGGGTGGCTGTGCCGAAACCTCCAAGGCCACGACACATGCCGAACCCACTTACGTGGTGGATGGCGTGATCCACTATTGCGTGGCCAACATGCCGGGCGGCGTGGCCCGCACATCGACCTATGCCCTCAACAATGCCACGTTGCCTTTCGGCCTCGCCATTGCCAACAAGGGCTGGAAGAAGGCCATGGCGGATGACGCCCACCTGCGCAACGGCCTCAACGTGGCTGGTGGCAAGGTGACCTACAAGGCCGTGGCCCAGGACCTGGGTTATGACTATGTGCCGGCTGAGAAGGTTGTGGGGTAAGAAACTGCCCCCGCCCTCGCATCTCAAACTCTCATGATCGGCGGCCTTGAGCCGCCGATTTCGTTTTCCGCCTCATTCGATGGGTGGGTTGGCCCCCATGGCGGAACAGCGCATGACGTTCAAAAATCCCCGTTGCCTTGCCTGCCGGATTTGTTAACCTCTTGGCGTTTCCGTCCCGGCGCCCGGCGCAGCGGCGGCGACACGGGGGCACTACAGATCTTGTCACGGCAGTTGTTTTTCAACGGAGATCGCAATGCCCTACGCCCTTACACCGACGCATCTGATCGCCTGCGCCTCGCTGGCCGCCGCAACTTTCCTTGCGGTGCCAACAGCGCTGGCGCAGGAATATGATGTTAACGCCATCCAGCAGGAAAAGGCGCAGATCCAGGAATACTTCAACAAATGCCAGCAGGGTTTTGGCGCTGGCATGGATCAGAATTTCCAGAACTTCCTGATGACCGGTCAATACAACGTCACGCCGATGGGCGGCGGTGCTGAGGGCTGTGACGAAAACACGCTCACACAAATGATCGGCCGTTCCTACCAGCTGGACCTGATGCTGGCCCGCGCCAACGGCGACACGCGCGACCCTTGCGAGATCGAGAGAATGCCGGGCTGCCCGGAGCCGGGGCAGTAGTAGGCACAGCTCGACGTCAGGAACGCAAGCCCCGTGTGATTTAGTCTAAGGCCAGAATTGCTAGCATAGCGGGATTGTGGTGACAGTGCCGAACTGTATTCCGCAGCGAAACACGATCATTCTGCGCCAATTGAATGCACGGTCGCCCAAATTGCTGAAATGATGGCTCGATTTTCATAAAATTTCTACATCGCGCTCTGCCAAAACACTTACGCCTTCCGAAATGAGCGAGATTGTTTTTTGCTTTTCTGCAGGAGTAAGGTCGATCAAGTCTTTGGATTGTCGAACTACCTTTAGGGTATTGCTTAAAATTGACACCTTCAACCCAAAATCTACTTCTACCTTGGCATCAATTTTTTCGTCCGAGTACCCTACGTGAAAACGATCTAAAACCATCACGCTAACCCCGTTGGAGTTCGCAACCACTTGGGGTTTGACAAATTTGAACACGCCAATGACCTCCGGTAATCACGTTGGAGAAATTCGGGTTCCTGAGTAAAGTCGGAAACTCGAATGTGCGAAAGACCGCACGTGCATTGTCAACGAAACCAACTGCTTTATCCAAGGCTTGGATTACGCGGACTACGGTGACAGTGCATAAATTTATAGATGAGATCCTGAAGATATTCTGAATGCGAGTAATTGCTCACAAAAGCTTCCAGCACTGTTGTTTTCCATGCATTAGTTGCGTGTGTTCCTTTTCCATCAGCCCAAAATCCCGTCCGCCAACGTTGTTCGCGTGATGGTTCTCGAACTTTTGTTGGCGGAAGGATTACTGCTTCCCCACATGTAAAAGCCCGCTGGTGATCAGGCAGCGGGCTTTGGATGCAGGTGTGGAATGTAACAGAATATAGCCGAACTACCGCGCGGTGTCAAGCATTATTTTCCTTTAGAAGGATCAATGGCTTGGGCGGTGCTGTCAGTGCTGCGGAAGGGGTTGGGGCGGCCTGGGGGCTTGGGTTTTGGCTTCGGCATGGGCAACAGGCCTTCACGCTGCAGCTTCTTGCGGGTGGCCTTGCGGGCGCGGCGCACGGCTTCGGCCTGTTCGCGCACGCGCTTTTCAGATGGCTTCTCGAAGGCCTCTTTCATGCGCAACTGGCGGAAGATGCCCTCACGCTGCAGTTTCTTTTTCATGAAACGCAGGGCCTGCTCCACGTTGTTGTCGCGCACGAAAATCCGCATGCTTAATCTTTCTGCCGTTCCGGCGCTAAATCAAATTGTTGATGTCTAAGTCTTCTTGGTGCGCCACATCTGATAGCCGTTGGCTTCGATGCCCGCTTCGATGGCAAGTGACGACATGCCGTGGGGTGGCTTCTGGTCAGGGCGCACGACGCCGATGCCAATCCAGGGTGCGAACTTTGCGGGAAGGCCCTTGCCATCCGCATGGTTCGAGAAGCTGCAGAGCGTGTCGTTCCTGGATGAACGAAACATGTATAGTTTGGCGTTTGTGGCCATGCGGTCACTCCTGTTCAGATGCTAGACCGGTGCCATAAAGCGACAGCAGCGCCGGTTTTAAGGCCGGCGCTTCCGCACATATCCACCATCACCGCTGCCAGTACATCCGTGGCGCGCGGCGTAAATGGGGAGAGAGTGTTAGTTCGTAACTTGCAGCTTGTCGGCAGAAGACTTGCCGGTGCGGCGGTCAGCGACCACTTCGTAGTTCAGCTTCTGGCCTTCGTTCAGGCCCTTGAGGCCTGCACGCTCGACGGCGCTAATGTGGACGAACACGTCCTGGCCACCATCGCTCGGCTGAATGAAACCATAACCCTTTTGGCCGTTAAACCACTTCACTGTACCTGATGCCATATTCAATCCTCTCGTATAGCAATTCACTTCTTCCCCGCCATTTTGCAACATGCGCGTGGCGGTCAATCGATAATTTTGATTTCACGGAAGGACGTCTGCGATACGAAATATAGCGCGGTACCAAGCCAATCGGTCGAAATTCGATTGGCCCCATATATACACTACCTGTGGAAACTGCAAGGTTTGATTACAAAGCCTACATTCCCGCCTGTTTGGGCTTGGTTTCGAGGTAATAATTGGCGTTTTTGCCGAAGAGCGCCCGGCGCAACATCCGGCGCATGGTTTCGGATTTGCGCAAGGGGTCAACGACGGCACGCAACGCGTCATGGGCCACGACCTTGGCCGCATCAAGGGCCGGAACGGCCCCCGGCGGGCGCTGCGGCAGGCCATAGCGGCGCAGCGTGCCATTCATCCAGCGGATCTTGTTGAGGCGCAGCACCTCAGGCGTTTTCCAGGTCATGGCCATGGAAATGGAATAGCTCTGCCCGGTCGAGACCCAGTGCGGGATCATGTAGGGCATGTGCAGGGCATCGCCGGGCTTCAGGTGGTGCGTGGTGGCGCGCAGCTCATACCAGTCGGCGTAGGGCTTGTTGCGGTGGGTCGACGGCGAGATTTCCATGGTCTCTTCGGTGACCAGCGAACGGTCGTCATTGTCGAAGGTGCGCACGAACTTGTCGCCGTGCAGCTGGATCAGGATGTTTTCTTCGGCGTCGATATGAAAAGGCGTTGTGGCATTGGCCGATGACACGAAGATAAAGCCTTCGATGTCGCTGTATTCGTTTTCATCGCGGCCGGCAGCGAGGTTGGCCTCGCGCACAAAGGCTTCCAGCACGGCGCGGTATTCCGGGTCCTTGTCGGCGCGCTTGATCACCATCCAGGCATTCTGGGTTTCGATGGAACGGATCACCTCTTCCGGGGATTTGTCGATGCGCGGCACATCCTGTGGCTTCACATCCACCGCCACCTTACCCGAGGCATATTCGATCTGGTCACGCGGCAGGGATTTGGCGAGTTGTACGAGGCGCGGCAGCGTAAACAGCGGATGGCCCACCAGGTTGTGGCCCAGCATGAAGGGTTTCTTCAGAAAATTGGCCTTGGCGGTTGCCGCATCAATATTGACGATGGTCACGACTGCTTTCTCCCTGTCAGGCGCAGGAATGTGCGCTTCAACAGGGAGCGGGTTGCATGTTTCATGCCAAGAAAACGGGTGAGTCCGTTGAAGGATGCGGCTGTGACAGAAGGTCCCGCCAGCACCACATCCACGCAGGTGATGCGGTCGCGCCAGATGCGATTGATCATGGGGTGATCGGGAATGGCGTTGCTGTCGGCGAGCGAAACGCCCTCTTCGGCGAAGAGCGCTTCGGTGGCCTCGAGGATAATCTGCACACCGGGCGAAAACTTGGCCCAAGTTTCATCGTGGGCAATCTTGCCGAGGGTAGCCTCTTCACCATCGATGAGCGCGAAAAGGGCGGCAATGGGCTTGCCGTCGAGCTGCATCATCCAGAAGCGCACATTGCCGCTGCGGTGCAGGCCGGCAAGGCCCTGCTCCAGCCCCTTGACGAGGCGCGGATCGTTTTCAATGGCGGTGCCGCGCTTGCCTTTCCAGCCCTTGGCTTCAAGGTCCAAAAAGGCCTTGATGAAGGGGCCCAGGTCTCCACCCGGTTGCAGGTGGGAGACGACGAGCGTGCCCTGTTCGGAAAGGCGGGCGCGGAGGCGCTTCAGCTCCTTGCGGCGCTTGTGATCAAAATTCTGCATCAGCCAATCATCGTAACTGCCGGTCACATGCAGTGCCGCGCGTTGCCAACGGTTGAGGAAATGATGATGGGTGGCCGCCGCCAGCAAGGCATCCGTGGTGGGGTGGCCTTCCGGCAATGCGCGGAACACGATGGGGGTTGAGGCCCGTTCCAGCAAGGCCACGGCATCCTGGGTGGACGGCATGGAACTGGCGGTGGGCAAGCCGGTCGAGGTCAGCGGGGTGATCCAGCTTTCGTGATAGCGGAAGGGCAGCTTGCGCGCCTCAACAGCCACGGCCAGCCGCGGCAAGCCGATGTCTGGTACACTCAACAGCTCGGCGCCCGGCACCTGTGCCATCATGGCACGAATCCAGGGCAGTTGCGAAAAGGGGGCTGTGGCTTGGCGGTACATAATGTTGCGACTGCAAAGAAACAGCCAGACGCCAAGCAAGCCCTAAAAAACCAAAAGGCCGCGAGGTTTCGCGGCCTTCATGGTAAAGGAATGGTAAATTTACACGTCGGTCTTGGCCGAAAGGACCTGGCGGCCACGATACATGCCGGTCTTCAAGTCAACGTGATGCGGCCGGCGAAGTTCGCCCGAAGCCTTGTCTTCAATCCAGGTGACGGTCTGCATCTTCTGGCCGGAACGGCGCATGCCAATGCGGCTCTTGGTCATTTTCTTGCGTGGAACGGCCATTTTTAACCTCTAAAACGTGTTTGATTCTGCGCCAAAAGCCGGAAACCCCGGCCAGCTGTTGGCGGGCTTATAGTCAAGGCTTTCTAGAAACACAAGTGAGATAAGGCCCCATGAACCGCGACCGGAACAGGATGCGGTTGGCAATGATTTTGACCTTTTTTGAGGGTTTTCCGGCACTGCGCTTGATGGGGTTGGGCAAAACCGCAGCCAGGAGCGCTGCTTCCTTGCGGTTCAGCTTGGCGGCCGGCTTCTTGAAATGCAGCTGGGCTGCTGCCTCCGCGCCATAAACGCCCGGCGCCCATTCCACGATGTTGAGGTAAACCTCGATCATGCGTCGCTTGGTCCAGATCAGGTCCATCCACAGGGCAAGCGGCATCTCAAAGGCCTTGCGGATGAAACTATGGCCATCCCAGAGGAAGAGGTTCTTGGCCACCTGCATGGAAATGGTTGAGGCGCCGCGCACCGGACCTTCCTCCGCGTCGAAGGCATCCTGCACCACGCCCTGCATCTCGATCCAGTCAACGCCGTGATGGCTGCAGAAGCGGGCATCTTCGGAAGTGATGACGGCGGCGGGCAGCGTGGGGGAAATCTCATCGAGACTCACCCAATCCTTGTGGAGCGCATTGCCGGTCAGCAGGCGTTCGATCATCACGTTCGATATGGGTGGTGGCACCACGGCGTAGACCAGCGTCAGGGCAAAGGGCAGCAGGGCCAAGACAATCAAACCTTTGAACACGCGCCGGGGCCAGCGGCCCAATCGATTCCAGCGCTGTTTCAGGTTGAGTGCCATCTTGCCTTTTTGGGGTGCCCTTTTGGGGGCCGTGTTGTGATTTGCCATGCCTGCCGTTAGAGATGGCCTATAGCACGGGATATTTTGACTTGGCAGCATCCGCCTCCACAGATTTTGAGAGCATCCTTTCCGGCGTTGCTGCCGGAATGGAAACCGTTCTGGACGGCCTATTGCCGTCGGCCAGTGAGGGGCGGATCGCCGAAGCCATGCGCTATGCCACCCTGGGGCAAGGCAAGCGGCTCAGGCCCTTCTTTGTAATGGAAAGTGCCGCACTGTTTTCGGTTTCTCCGGCGCGAGCCCAACAGGTGGCGGCGGCGCTTGAAATGATTCACTGCTATTCGCTGGCCCATGACGACCTGCCGGCCATGGACAATGATGACCTGCGGCGTGGCCTCCCGACCACGCATCGCAAGTTCGATGAAGCCACGGCCATTCTGGTGGGCGACGGGCTTTTGACCCTGGCCTTTGAAGTTCTGGCCCAGGCGAACGAACCTTCCCCTGTGATCGCTGCCTTAGCACGTGCCGCCGGACCATCCGGCATGGTGGGTGGGCAGATGCTTGATATCGAAGCCGAGACAAAAGGCTTTGCCTCACTCGCCGCCATTTCAAACATGCAGCGCAAGAAGACGGGTGCACTGTTTGAATTTGCCTGTATCGTCGGCCCCCTGATGGCCGGTGCCGATAGAACACCACTTGCGACCTATGCCCATCACGTTGGCTTGGCCTTCCAGATTGCCGATGACATTCTGGATGTCCGAAAGCTTGATGCCGTGTTGGTCGAGGATGGCGATGCGATAGTTCATCAACTTGTCGTAATCCGGTTCGTCGCGCGTTGTGCGGCGCAATTCCGGAATGCCGGTCTTTTCGGCAACAGCGATCCAGATTTCCGGCGTCAACACGCCTTCCATGT
>CALMEZ010000006.1 GCA_937864985.1 uncultured Alphaproteobacteria bacterium | reverse complement strand
CATGCTGGGGGAATCGGCCCCTTTCCTGCAGGAAGGCATGGAATGCCAGGTCGCCTTGTTCAATGATGCGCCGATCTCGATCGAATTGCCGCAGCGCGTGACGCTCGAAATCACTGAGACGGAACCCGCCATCAAGAACCAGACGGCCTCTTCCTCGTTCAAGCCCGCCATCCTGTCGAATGGCGTGCGCACCATGGTGCCGCCGCACATCACATCCGGCACCCGCATCATCGTTGATACGGCTGACGGCTCTTACGTCGAACGCGCCAAGGACTGATTTTTGTCAGCGCTGAAACAGCGCCACGATTTCCACATGTGCTGAATATTTGAACTGGTCGACGGGCTGCACGCTTTTCAGTGCATAGCCGCCTTCGGCCAGGATTGCGGCATCGCGTGCGAAAGTGGACGCATTGCAGGACACGGCGACGACCCGCTTTATTTTTGACTTGGCAATCTCGCGGGCCTGAGCCTCGGCCCCGGCGCGTGGCGGATCAAAGACGATGGCATCATGCTCTTTCAATTCGGCTGCAATCAGCGGCGCCTTGAACAGATTGCGCGCCTCGGCATGGACCGGCTTCAGGCCCTGCGTGTTGCGGACTGCAAACTTCAGAGCGTCGATGGCAGGCCGGTCGGAATCATAGGCTGCAACGCGACGATGTTCGGCAATGCGCAGTGCGAATGGTCCCAGTCCGCAGAACAGGTCTGCCACGTTTTTCGCCCCGGCCAGGTGGCCGAGCACCAGGTCAGAAAGCGTGGCTTCTCCTTTTTCCGTGGCTTGCAGGAAGGACTGAACCGGCACATTCACTGTGGACTTCCCCATGGTCACGGCGGGCGCGCTCAGCGTGACCAGCACATCACCATTCACAGAAAGCCGGGCAAGCTGATGCTCGCGCGCAATGGCGATTATGCTTTCCATCCGGCGCGGCACAGCCTTGCGCTCAGCCTTGATAGCAACATCGAGGCCCGTGTTTGTTGCTGTAACTGCCACGTCACAAGCGCCAAGTGATGGGCCGAACGCGGCAGCCATGGACGTCACATCAACGAGAGCCGGCACCAGGATCGGGCAATGATCAATGGCGCAGAGATCATGGCTCTTTTGCTCCATGAAACCCGCGCTCCAAGTTCCTTTCTGGCGCACATGCAAGGCGACGCGGCGGCGGCCAAGGCCGTGGGCATCAATTATTGGTGCCACATCCACATGAAGCCCCTGCGCTGCCAACGCGTCAACAACGAGTTGCTGTTTCCAAGCTGCATAAGGCTCAGGCTGCCAATGTTGCAGCCTGCAGCCACCGCAAGCTGCATAATGTTTGCAAAACGGCGCAACCCGCTGCGGTGAGGGCGTGAGAATGTTCCACCCGGTTGGTTGCTTCTTCTCAATGACTTCGCCCGGGAGCACTTTAGGGACATGCAGCGTGTGCTCGCCATCGCGCACAATCCCATCCCCTTGGGCGCCGATGGCTTCGACTGTGAGAGAGCTCATTTGGCGTTCTCCCAGGGATAGGCAATCACCAGAGCCTTGCCCTTCCGGAGCGATACATGCACGTCACCCACGCTTTCATTGGAGAGCGTCCATGTGGACCCAAATGGCACATTGGCTTCCTGCAACGGCCAGCGGACGCCGCTGATCGTCAGGCCCTCAAGCGAATCAAAGCCGAGAATGCTCAGTTGCGTTCCGGCCTTCAGCCCTGTGACGTTGCAGCTGTGCAACAAGGGATAGGCTTCTTCATTGCCGCTGGTCATGAAGCATCCAATGCCTTGCCGTGCCAGCGCCAAAAGCTGCGTGCCGTGGCCCAAGGCATGGTCAAAGCGGCCTCCGAAGCCCCCCACCAATGAGACGAATGTGGAGCCGCGCCTCAGTGCCTCTTCGATTGCAAGCGCGCCATCGGTCTTGTCTTTTGCAACCGGAAAAACCTGTCGTGGAATGTCACGCGCAAGCGTGTCTTCATTTCCGCTGGAATCAAAATCACCAAGCCACAATTCTGGCGTGACACCCAGCGTGTGGGCATGGCGAATGCCACTGTCGGCTGCGATCACGCGTGCCCCCGCAATCTGCTCCCGCAGGCGGCTGGTCACCGTCAGGTCTCCACCCAGCAAAATGGCAAAATGAGATGCAACCTTGTTCATGGCTGCCGTGTAGCATTTGTAGCTTGCCAGCGCGATGGCATCGTTCTAATTCTTTAACCACTCACAACGGGGTGCTGCGCCACTGGTGCAGCTGAGAGGGCGAAAAGTCCAACCCGATGAACCTGATCTGGATTGTGCCAGCGGAGGGATTGCGAGTGGGCTTTTGCCCCTGCCGTTCCTCCTGGCAAATGTTTTGAAATGGAGGCCCTTGATGAAGCGTATTCTTGCCACCCTGGCTTTTGCGGCCGTTGCCCTTGCGAATCCGGCGTTGGCGGCAACGCCACTCACCATCTACACCTACGACAGCTTCGTGTCGGACTATGGCCCCGGCGCCAAGATCAAAGCCGCATTCGAAAAGACCTGCGACTGCACGGTGAACTACGTGACAGCAGGTGACGGTGTTGCGCTGCTCAACAAGATCAAGCTGGAAGGTGCGGGAACCAAGGCGGATGTTGTGCTGGGTCTCGATTCCAATCTGGTGACGGAAGCAGAAGCCACCGGGCGCTTTGGCCTGTCAAAGGTCGATACTTCGAAGGTCAAGGTGCCCAATGGCTGGACCGACAAATATTTCGTGCCTTACGACTGGGGGCACTTCGCCGTTGTCTATGACAGCGAGAAAATGAAGGATCCACCCAAGAGCCTGGATGAACTGGTGAACGGTGATCCTTCCCAGAAAATCATCCTCGAAGATCCGCGCACATCGACGCCGGGTCTCGGCTTTTTGTTGTGGATGAAATCGGTCTATGGCCCGAAGGCCGGTGAAGCCTGGGCCAAGCTCAAGCCACGCATCCTGACCACGGCCCCAAGCTGGGATGCTGCCTATGGCCTGTTCACAAAGGGCGAGGCACCGATGGTCCTGTCCTACACCACATCTCCTGCCTATCACATGGAAGTGGAGAAGACCGAGCGCTACAAGGCCGCAGAATTTTCTGAAGGGCACTACATGCAGGTTGAGGTGGCGGGCGTCATCGCCAGCGCCACGCAGCAGGAACTGGCACGCAAGTTCCTGGCCTTCATGCTGACGCCGGATTTCCAGGACGAGATCCCAACGACCAACTGGATGTTCCCGGCCGGAGAAACCAAGGCCGACTTGCCAGCCTCATTTGCAAAATTGGTAAAGCCTGCGAAGACCTTCATTTATCCAAGCGAGGAAGTGAACGCCAGCCACAAGGCCTGGCTTGATGAATGGCTGGCCGTAGTGGGTGAATAACAGGATTCCATCGCCGCTGTGGCTGGCGCCGCTGGTGGTGGCAACCGCCGCGGCACTTGGCCTGATGCCATTGATCTTCTTCGCTTTGAAGCAGGGCGGTGCCATCTCTTTGGATGCTCGCGTTCTGCACGTGGCGCGCTTCACACTTTGGCAAGCGGGCCTTTCCACGCTCTTGTCGGTTTTTCCTGCCATTCCTTTGGCGCGGGCCCTGGCGCGGCAACAGTTCCGTGGACGGATGATCTTGCTGTCGCTGTTTGCTGTGCCGATGTCGCTTCCGGCCGTTGTGGCGGTGCTTGCCGTTGTTTCACTCTACGGTGTGTCTGGCCTGCTGGGTGGCTGGTTTCCCGTCTATGGCTTGCCTGGAATTTTGTTGGTGCATGCCTTCTTCAATCTGCCGCTCGCCGCCATCATGCTGCATCGCGCGTTGGCGGCGGTGCCCACGGAAAACTATCGCCTCGCCGCGCAGTTGGACCTCACGGATACGAGCATGTTCCGCCATGTGGACTGGCCTGCCATGCGCACCGCCCTACCCCGCATCATCGCACTGGTCTTTCTCTTGTGTGCGGCAAGTTTCGTCACGGTTTTGACGTTGGGCGGCCCCGCCGCAACGACACTCGAAGTGGCGATCTATCAATCGCTACGCACCGATTTCGACATTGGCCGGGCCCTCAGTCTGTCTGCCGTGCAAGTGGTGCTAAGCCTCGGATTGGTCTTGTTGCTGGGCAAACTGGCATCGCCGGTCGAGGTGTCACAGCGCCTGCGGCTCGGCGCGGAGCGTTTTGATGGCCAGCGCCTCACCCAGCGTGTGCTGGATGTGGTTTTGCTGCTGCTTGCTGCGTTGCTGGTGTTGCCGCCCTTGGCCAGCCTAGCGTTGACCGGTCTTTCCAAACTCGCCGTGACAGCAGATCTGGGCCAGGCCTTTGCCACAAGCCTTGCCATCGCCGTTCCCTCCGCGCTTGCCACCACGGCATTGGCCTGGTGCCTCGCTGTGCTGCAGCGCCGAGGGGGATTGTCGGCACGCATCGCCATCGCCACAAGTTTTGCAGGATTGGTCTTGCCGCCTGCCGTCATGGCCACGGGATGGTATTTCGCCGTGCAACCGCTGCAAGGCGGCGTGCTGCTGGCGGCACTCTTGATTACTAGCCTCAATATTCTCATGGGGCTGCCTTTCGCCGTATCTGCCCTGTCTTCGGGTCTCGCGTCACTTGGCGAAACCCATGACAAGTTGTGCCAACTGCTGGGACTTTCAGGGCTGGACCGATTGCGCATCGCCGATGGCCCGGCACTCAGGCCCTTTGTGCTGCAAGCCCTGCTGCTGGCGTTCGCGCTGTCCTTCGGTGATCTGACGGCTGTGACATTGCTGGGCGCCCAAGGCTTGGTCACCCTACCCTCTCTGATCGCCGACCAGATGGGCCACTTCCAATCACGCCAGGCGGAAGGGACTGCCCTTGTGCTGGCAGCCCTGTGCCTTGCGGCTTCCTGGGCTGCGCAACGTCTGGGGCAACATTGATGAGCGGCATGATCGACATCCAAAATGGCCATTACGAACGCGAAGGGTTTGAACTGCGGATGTCGTTTTCCGTGCCGCGCGGGGCCATGGTGTCGGTCATCGGTCCGAGTGGCGCCGGCAAATCCACATTGCTCAACATCATCGCGGGTTTTGACCAGTTGAAGTCCGGCTCGATTGATCTCAATGGCAAGGATGTCTCTGCGGCCCCTCCGGCAGCGCGGCCCGTTTCCTTCGTTTTTCAGGACAACAACAGTTTTGCCCATCTGTCAGTAAGAGACAATGTGGCCCTTGGCATTGCGCCTTCGTTGCGGCTGAGTGCAGCAAACGACGCTGTTGTCATGGCGGCCATATCGCGCGTAGGCCTTGGCGATCTCGCCGACCGCAAGCCGGGTGCCTTGTCCGGCGGTGAGTTGCAGCGGGTCGCCTTGGCGCGTGTTCTGGTTCGGCAGCGGCCTATCCTGCTCCTCGATGAACCCTTCGCAGCACTGGGCCCCGGCCTTCGTAAGGACATGATGCGGCTTTTGCAGGAGTTGCAGGCCGAACAAAATCTTACAGTACTGATGGTAACCCACCAGCCTGACGACGCGCGCGCCATGGGTGGCGACATCATGTTTGTTGGGGATGGGCAGGTGCGAGCCCCGGTTGCGGCGGCGGCGTTCTTCAAAAATCCTGATCAGGCAATCGCCACCTATCTGGGCAATTGAACCAGTTCCACAGATAAAATGTGCCATCTGGCTTTGCGTTTGACGGCAGTCTAGAAGACCGCGAAACTGCTCGCAGAGAGTCCGGAAACATGACACAGCACAGCCAACCCCTGCCCCCCTTCAAAGGCCCCGATGGACAGGAGGATATGCCCTACCTGCTGACCCCCGGCCCATTGACCACCTCCCGCACTGTCAAGCTCGCTTTGCTGGCGGACTGGGGTTCACGCGATGTGGAATTCCGGGCCGTCGTCAAGGACATCCGTGATGAATTAAAGAAAATGGCAGGCTGTGACGACAGCTATGAATGCGTCATCGTGCAGGGCTCCGGCACCTTTGCCATTGAAGCAACGCTTGGCTCACTTCGGCCACCCAAGCGCAAGAAGACCTTGGTCGTTGCCAATGGTGCCTATGGTGACCGGGCGGCGCAAATCCTCGAACGCCTGGGCCGCGCCGTCACCAAAATCGACAAAGGTGACAGCACTGCCCCTACAGCGGCCGATGTTGAAGCTGCCATGGAAGCGGACCATGCCATCAACCACGTCTGGGTCATCCATTGTGAAACCACATCCGGCATCGTCAATCCGATTGACGAAATCTCTCGCGTGGTCAAGGCGCGTGACGGCGTGATGATGGTTGATGCCATGTCTTCGTTCGGCGCGCTGCCGCTCGACATGGTGAGAGACAAGATTGACGTGATGGTGTCTTCATCCAACAAGTGCATCGAGGGCATTCCCGGCTTTTCCTATGTCGTCGTGAAGCGCGACCTGCTGGAAGCGGCCAAGGGTCAAAGCCATTCCGTCGTGCTGGACCTTTACGAACAGTGGAAAGGGCTTGAAGCCAACGGCCAATTCCGCTTCACGCCGCCCACCCATGCCTTGGTGGCTTTCCGCCAGGCGCTGCGCGAACACGCGGCAGAAGGCGGCGTTGCGGCGCGCGGCGCGCGCTACAAGCGCAATGCCGATGTGCTGGTCACGCGCCTCAAGGCCATGGGCTTCCAGATGCTGCTTGGCGACAATGAACGCGGACCGATCATCCAGACCATCCTGTCACCGGGCGACCCCAATTTTGATTTCGAGAAACTCTACAACGGCCTGCGTGACCGCGGCTTTGCCATCTATCCCGGCAAGCTGACCAAGCGGCCCAGCTTCCGTATCGGCACCATCGGCCAGGTGGATGAGACGGTGATGAAGAATGTGGTTGTGGCAATTGAAGAGGTGTTGAAGGGCATGGACGTTCGCAACATGGCGCCTGCAGCATGAGCAAGACAGTTGAGGTGAACAACCGCACCTATCACTGGCCGCAAGAGCCGCTCGTCGTCATCTGCTGTGATGGCAGCGAACCTGCCTACATGGAAGTGGCGATGGCCCAAGGCCTGATGCCAAACCTCAAGGCCATCATCGCCAAGGGAGAGAACCGGCGCGGCCTTTCGGCCATGCCAAGCTTCACCAATCCCAACAACCTGTCGATCGTCACCGGGCGTCCGCCCGCCGTGCACGGCATTTCCGGCAACTATCTCATTGATCCGGCCACCGGCCAGGAAACCATGATGAATGATCCGAAGTGGCTGCGCGCGCCGACCATTTTCGCGGCCTTCCAGAAGGCCGGAGCGAAGGTCTGTGTTGTCACAGCCAAGGACAAGCTGCGGCTGCTGCTCGGCAATGGGCTTGCATTTGATGGCAGCGCCGTCTGCTTTTCATCCGAGAAGGCCGACAAGGCGACGCTGAAGGACAATGGCATTGAAAACGTCACGACATTTGTCGGCAAATCAGTGCCGGATGTCTATTCGGCTGATCTGTCGGAGTTTGTGTTTGCGGCAGGCGTCAAGCTTCTGTCGCGTGATCGGCCAGATCTCATGTATCTCTCGACCACCGATTACGTGCAGCACAAATATGCGCCGGGCTCGGCGGGGGCCAATTCCTTCTATGCCATGATGGATGGATATCTGGGCGAATTGGACAGGCTGGGTGCCGCCATCGTGCTAGTGGCGGATCATGGCATGAAAGACAAGCACACGGCTGATGGCAAGCCTGACGTGCTGTATCTCCAGGATGCGCTGGACAAGGCTTATGGTGCTGGCAAGACGAAGGTTATCCTGCCCATCACCGACCCTTATGTCGTGCACCACGGGGCGCTGGGTTCCTTCGCAACCGTTTATCTTTACGGCCCCTCGCCTGCTGAGGTTAGTGAGGCCATTTTGGCCATGGATGGCATCGACAAGGTGTTCACCAAGGCTGAGGGTTGCGCCACATTTGAACTACCGCCGGACCGCGTGGGCGATCTCATTGTGATTTCCGGCGGCAAGCAGCATTCGAAAGTCCTCGGCACATCGCAGAGCAAGCATGACCTCTCAGGGCTTGATGCGCCATTGCGTTCGCACGGCGGGCTGTCGGAGCAGGAAATTCCCTTCATCACCAACCGCCGCATGACAAATGCGCCCGCGCAATTGCGCAATTTTGACGCCTTCTTCATTGGCTGCAACCACCTGGCCCCGGAACTCTAAAATGACAAAAGCAATCATCCATGAAGCGATGCGCATCGGCGGCAAGAGGGTCACTACCGAAAAGACCGTCGCCGTGCACTATCCCTACAACAATGAAGTGATCGGCACTGTGCCAGCGGGCCGTGCTGAACACGCAGCACAGGCCTTTGCCATCGCCGCCGCCTACAAGCCGAAACTCACACGATATGAGCGCCAGCAAATCCTGTTCCGCACGGCAGAGCTGTTGCGCAGCAAGAAGGACCAGCTGTCAAAGCTCATCACCCTCGAACTTGGCCTGTCTACCAAGGATGCGTCCTACGAATGCGGCCGCGCCTATGACGTGTTTTCGCTGGCTGGCCAACTTGCCATTCTTGATGATGGCCAGATTTTCTCCTGCGATCTGACGCCACAAGGCAAGTCGCGCAAGATTTTCACGAAGCGCGAGCCAGTGGGCGTCATTTCAGCGATCACGCCCTTCAACCATCCGCTCAACATGGTGAGCCACAAGATTGCGCCGGCGATTGCCACCAACAATTGCGTGGTGTGCAAGCCGACCGAATTGACTCCGCTCACGGCCATCGCGCTTGCCGACATTCTGTATGAAGCAGGCCTGCCGCCGGAAATGTTCCAAGTGGTCACCGGCATGCCGCAGGACATTGGCGATGAAATGGTGACCAACGGCAACATCAACGTCATCACCTTCACGGGTGGCGTGCGCGTTGGCAAGTTGATCGCTTCCAAAGCAGGCTACACGCGTGCAGCACTTGAACTCGGCGGCAACGATCCGCTGATCGTTCTCAATGATCTTTCGGATGATGATCTCGACAAGGCGGCAGAGCTTGCCGTGGCAGGTGCCACAAAGAACTCCGGCCAGCGCTGCACAGCTGTGAAGCGCATCCTCGCGCAGAACAAGATCGCTGACCGGCTGGTTGAGAAAATTCTCGCCAAGGCCAAGAAGATCAAGTTCGGCGATCCGCAAAACCCGGATACTGATCTTGGCACAGTGGTCAGCGAGGAAGCCGCCGCCCTGTTTGAAAAGCGCGTGCATATGGCCGCCGAGCAAGGGGCAAAGATCCTCTACAACCCGGGACGCAAAGGCGCTGTTCTGCCGCCCATTACGGTGGATTTCGTGCCACATGCATCGGAACTGGTGTTTGAGGAAACCTTCGGTCCCATCGTTCCCATCGTGCGCGTGCCCGATGACGATGCCGAAGTCATTCGCATTTCCAACTCCACACCGTTTGGCCTGTCGTCAGGCGTCTGCACCAATGACCTGACGCGCATCACGCGCTTCATTGAAGGGCTCAACGTCGGCACGGTGAACATCTGGGAAGTGCCGGGCTATCGCATCGAGATGTCGCCCTTCGGGGGTATCAAGGATTCCGGAAATGGCATCAAGGAAGGTGTTATGGAAGCGATGAAGTTCTACACCAACGTCAAGACATGGTCTTTGCCGTGGCCGAACTAGTTTACTAGATGGATCCGGGAACACTCGTCCTCATCAATCTCCTGGGCGGCGTTGCGCTGCTGCTGTGGGGCGTGCGTATGGTGCGCACCGGCATCACACGGGCCTGGGGCGAAAGCCTGAAACAGTTCCTCACCCACCGGCTGGGCAATCGTGTGTCTGCCTTTATTGCGGGTACCATCACCACCACGGTTCTGGGCAGCGGGACGGCGACGAGTTTGATTGTCTCCAACATCGCGGCGGCCAGCGGACTGTCCGTGGCTTTGGGCCTCGCCGTCATTCTGGGCGCAGATGTGGGGTCCGCCATTACGACAACGCTGTTTGCGTCTGGTTCATCTTTCCTGCGGCAGGCTTCGCCACTTTTGGTGTTTGCGGGTTATGTGGTGTTTGGATTCGCCAAGGAAACGCGCCCGCACAATTTTGGCCGCGTGCTGATCGGTGTCGGCCTGATGCTTCTGGCGCTTGGCCTCATTTCACAGGCCACGCAACCCTTGAATTCCGCATCACTGTTTCATGATGTGCTGTCGGCGCTGAGCAAGGAAACGCTGCTCGGCTTCCTGGTTGGCGCACTGATGGCCTGGGCTTTTCATTCCACGCTGGCGGCTGTGCTGGTCATTGGGTCACTCGTCGCCAACGGCAGCATGGATGCCGAAAGTGCCGCGATCATCGTGCTCGGCATCAACCTCGGCGGCTGCATGCCGGCGCTTCTCGGCTCGCTCGGCCTGTCGCCGCAGGCGCGGCAACTGCCGCTTGCCAATCTCATCTGCCGTGGCGTGATCTGCATCGCCTGCCTGCCCTTCGTAAAATACGCAAGTCCTGCGCTGGGGTTCTTCGGCGTATCTGGCCTTGGCATCGCGCTTGCCTTGCACCTCAGCATCAACCTTTTGGTGGGTGTAATCTGGCTGCCGTTGACCGGCCTTGCTGCGGCACTGTCGGCGCGGCTGCTGCGCCAGGCGAAACTTCCACCTGATCCACTCGCCGCGCCGCGCTATCTCAGCCTGTCAGCACTCGAAACGCCTGCCGTCGCCCTGTCGAATGCGGCGTTGGAAGCTGGCCGCATGAGCGAGATCCTTGACCTGATGCTCAGCACGGCCATTGAAGCCCTGCGTGACAACAGCATCGAGACGTTGAAACTGTTGCGGATGCAGGACGAGCGCCTGAATTCGTTTCATACAGCCATCCAGACCTATCTCTATGATCTTACGGAAAAGGAAATCTCGGCAGACCATGCGCGCCATGCCACGGAGATGGTACTTTATGTGAGCAACCTCGAGCATGCGGGTGACGTGATCCAGCTGTCGCTCGCTGATCGCATCAAGGCCAAAATCCGTGAAGACCATGCCTTCAGCCTTGATGAAAAAACGGCGATCGAAACCCTGTCGAGCATCCTGCACGAGAACATCCGCATGGCGACATCTGTCCTGTCCACTCGCGATGTGGAAGGCGCCCAGCAGCTGATCGCCCAGAAAGACACGTTCCGCTCTTTGGAAAACAATGTGATCCGTCAGCAGGTCAGCCGTCGCGGCGTGGGGCGCGGCAAGCCGCTGCGTCAGAGCGCCCTTTTCATTGATCTAATCCGCGACCTGCACAACATCAACTCATACATCGTGTCGGTCGGATATCCGATTGTCGACAGCGCCGGCCTGCTGCGCGAAAGCCGCCTGCGCAAGAAGCAAAAGGCCTGAGCTATTTAGCCGTTACGCAACGACTGCCGGTCGAAACGCCGTTTGCTTATAGGCAGGCTGAAGACATAGAAGCTACAGCAGGCGGTGAGTGTTGCCCATGGAGCGATGTAGAGACCGGTAATCAGGACAACGGATGCCATGAGGGTCGGCACAAAGAACAGGCGCAAAGCCTTGCGTGTCAGGGACTTCGACGAAAATGTCGGCCACGTCGAGACCATCAGACCTGCAACAACCGGCAGCCAGACCAGTGCAAAGCGTGCGGCCTCGCCCGGAGTCAGAAGATCGCCAAACATCGCATAGAGCGGTGCCAGGCTGAGAAAAGCTGCAGCTGGCGCCGGAATGCCGGTAAAGTAATGGCTCTGCCATGCAGGCTGGTTCGGCGCGGATGCCATGACATTGAACCGCGCCAGCCGTATGGCACAGGCCGCAGCATAGGCAAGGCAGGCCATCCACCCCAGATTGCCATAGTCTGACAGTGCAGCCTGATAAATCATGTAGGCGGGGACAGCGCCAAAGCAGATGACGTCCGCAAGCGAATCCAGCTCAGCGCCGAATTTCGAATTGCACCCCATGGCGCGTGCGACGCGCCCGTCGAGACCGTCGAGTACTGCAGCAATGAGGATGCAGGCAATTGCCGACATGAACAGTCCATCACCTGCGAATTTCAAGGCGGTGAGGCCGGAACCGAGCGCAGCCAGTGTCACCATATTGGGAACGGCGAGCCGCCAGAAGACAGCCGGAGCCGGTTCTGGAGTTGCCTCAATGACGCGTGGATCCAGGTGATTGCTCATCCTTGCTGCCCTGTCTGCGGTTTGTCCACAATGCTAACCGGCTGCCCAGCATCAGGCTCATGGTAATTCTGGTTCAGATCAACCGGGTTCCAATGAACATCAGACGAAAACAACCCGAATATGTCGCCGCTTGTTGTTTCAGGTGCGCGCGAGGTGCCGTCGAACAATGACTCATCATACTTCGTTGCAATGTCTGCGGCGCGATAACCCATCAGCTGATAGATCGCAGGAGCAATCTGGAAATGGCTGGCCTTGCCTTTGAGCAGGCTGGCACCGTGTTCGAACTTCACGCGCAGGGCCGGGTCGCTGGTATGGACCATCAATGGCACCAGGTGTATTTGCGGCGCGGCACCCTCGGCGAGGCAATGCGTTAGGTGGCCCGGGTCCAGTTCCTGTCCATGGTCGGATGTGTAGATCATCGTCGTATTTCTGAAGTCTGCCGCGGCGAACAGGTTTTTCATGAAACGGTCTACCGACCAGGCAATGCCATTGTGGTAAGATGCGATGCGCGCGGACCGCGTGTCAGTTACTGATTCCGACATGGTCGGATGAAAAATGGCGGCCTGCTTTGGATAGCTGTCGTCATATGGAATGTGAGAGCCATTCTTGTTGGCGTAAATGAAAACCGGGCCGCCCTTGCTCAATTCATCGACAATGATGCGTGCCAGCGCGTCATCGGCATAAGCAACATCCATGTCGCGCAGCAGGTAGAATTTGTCGATGCTGGTCTGTTCTTTCAGGTTCATGAAATTCTGCAGGTCATTGCCGTGCGACAGACCCTTCGCCTGGGCATCGATGTAAACAGTGCGCATGCCGGCGCGCTTGGCATATTGAAACAGCGTGGGGTTGGTGTTGACGCTGCCTATGAGGTCCATGCGTGAAGCACCAAAGCGCAGCAGTGCGTTGGAATAATTGCTGCAATTGCCGGCCGAAGACGCCGGGCCGAAATTCACAACCTGATCTGCCAGCGCCGCGAAATTTGGTGTGTAGATATTACCCGGTGTCAGGTCGATGTAGTCGGCCCGGATGCTTTCATCGACGAGATAGACAATGTTGCCCTGCTTGCCGGGGTACTGCGGTTGCCAGACCACCTCTTGCCGCTCTGGAATTTTCTGGGTGGCGATCTTACTGCCGACGATTGAGGCCATGGCGACTGTGGAAAACTGGTCCGGCAATGGCACATAAACGTTGCCGCCCTTGATCATGATCACACCGGTAATCATAGCGATGGGCACAAGCGGCGCCAGGCTGAAGCGGCGGAGCCACATACTGACGCGCGCATGGATGTCGGGCGGCGGCAGGGCAAAGATGGCAAGGCTTGCCATCAGCAACCCCGCGGTCCAGATAATCTCCCGGCCATAGAAGCTGGTGGCCCGGCCAGCTTCATGGGCTGCACCCCACGCCGCCAGCATATCCAGCATGGTGAGCTGGGTGTGGCTGACCCAATAATAACCCATTCCGGCTGCCGTGCCGGCCGTGATCAAGACGCCCCAGAAGAGACGCCAGGTCAGGCGGGGGTGCAGGGCAACAATGAACAGGGCGCCAAAAGTTGCTGCCCATATGGCGAGAAAGGGGATGAGAGTGCCAAACTGCTTGCGCCCCCACAGCAACATGACGTGGTTCCAACTTTCTGGATTGGTGGTGAGAACCAGGCCAACCACAGCAAGAAGCTTGGCCGCCAGCCACAGTGTTTGCCGAACTGAGCCCATAATCCGCTCCTCCCCCATATCCGCTTCTCTCCAATAGGTTGTATCAAATTGAAACTACGTCATGGCGATGACACAACCTCTGCAAGAATGTCACCAGACCGTCACCAGACCGTCACATCGGCCGAATTTGTAATCTTCACAGGATTTGCTAAGCCGGGCCGGACCATGCATTTTGCAGCGCACACCCATGAAAATTGACTTTTCCGGCAGTGAACAGCGGCTCATTCCGCGTCTTGTGCAGGCGGCATTTCCGGACCCGATTTTTGCAGCCACAACCGCCTTGTGGCTTGAAGCCTGTGGCTATCCCGGCCTCCAGAGCCTCGCTGAAGCCGTGCAGGATGCTCCCACACCTTTCGTGCCTGAGCGTGATGTGCTGGGCCTTGACCTTCGCAACATTTCCTGTGCCCGGATTGGACCTGCCGTGATGCAAAACGTTTTGGAACATGGCCGCGCCTTCCTGCGCAATGTGCGCCATGGCCTGTTCCTGGTGCCGGGCAGTGTTGAACACAATATCGGCATTGGCTGCCCGATTGATCCGGCCTTTGCGCTGGGGGGTGAGCGCGCCAAGAACCCATATGCTGAGAGGCTCGAAGCGGCGCGCCAACATGGCATTGAAGTTGACGACACTGTGTGGTCGTCACTAGTGAGGAGTTGAAAATGGCTGGACCACTCCATGGTTTGCGCGTGCTAGACCTGACGCGCGTGCTGGCCGGCCCCTGGGCCACGCAGATGCTGGCTGATTTTGGGGCCGAGGTGATCAAGATTGAAAAGCCTGGCGATGGTGACGACACGCGGGGCTGGGGTCCGCCGTTCATCACCAATGCCGATGGCACGCGCGGCGACGCCGCCTATTTCCAATCCGCCAATCGCGGCAAGTGGTCGGTGTGCATCGACATGGCGGTGCCGGATGGGCAGCGGCTGATCCGCGAGCTTGCTGCCAAGTCGGATATCATCATCGAAAACTTCAAGGTCGGTGGCCTCAAGAAATATGGCCTCGACTATGAGACGTTGCGCCATGTGAACCCGCGCCTCATCTATTGTTCAATCACCGGCTTTGGGCAGAACGGGCCATTCGCTCAACGCGCCGGCTATGACTTCATGATTCAGGGCATGGCGGGTGTCATGTCTATCACCGGCGAGAAAGAAGGCGGCCCGATGAAGATGGGTGTTGCCTTCTCGGATATTTTTGCTGGGCTACATGCCGTCATTGGCATTCAGGCGGCACTCTTGCACCGGGAGCACTCGGGTGTCGGCCAGCACATCGATATTTCCCTGCTCGATTCACAAGTGGCGGTGCTGGCGAACCAGGCCCTCAACTATCTGGTGGGCGGCAAGGCACCGCGGCGGCTCGGCAATGCGCATCCCAACATCGTGCCGTACCAGACCTTCGAAACGCAGGATGGTCACATCATCATGGCTGTCGGCACTGACCGGCAATTTGCCGAATACTGCAAGATCATCGGCGCCCCGCAGATTGCTCAGGAACAGCGTTTCGTCACCAACCGGGGCCGCGTTGAAAACCGCGCTGATCTCATTCCCCTGCTGCAGCCACACATGAAAGCGCGGACTACGGCGGAATGGGTGAAGGCCTTCGAGGCGGCCGCCGTTCCGTGCGGGCCGATCAACACCATTGACCAGGTCTTCGCCAATCCACAGGTCATGGCGCGCGGGCTGCAGATCGGCCTGACGCGGGATGATGGTGTTCAGATTCCGGGCGTCGCCAACCCTATCGTATTCTCCGGAACGCCGCTCGACTACGACAAGCCCTCGCCGCGCCTCGGCGACGGCACCGAGCATGTGCTGCGCGATGTGCTGTCGCTTCACGAGGGCGATATTGCACAGCTGAAGAAGTCCGGTGTGATTGCCTAGAGCGATGGGTGACGGCACGGGCATATCCTTCGCCGACATCCTGTCCATGTTCATGGAGAGCGAGCACTGGCCGCATGAAGACATGCTTGCTTTCCAACGCTCGCAACTTGAACAGCTGCTGCGTCACGCGCGCGCCAATGTGCCATTTTACAAGACGCGGCTGAACTGCATGTTCCGCGGGGATGACAGCGTTGATTGGGACCGCTGGACCGACATTCCCGTGCTGACGCGCAAGGAAGTGCAAACCAATATTGAAGACCTGTGGGCACGCAATTTGCCGCCTGGTCATGGACCATGGAAAGAGTTCGCGACCTCGGGCACTACTGGTTATCCTGTGAGAGTGCGCGTGCCAGCCATCACAACCTTGGTTGGCAATGCTGCGTGGAAGCGGCTCTACCGCAGGCACGGCATCGCAGATGACGCACGATTTGTGTTTATTCGCGGTCTGGACGGCAGTGAAGAACAAGACTCAAGCAGTGCGTCCACCGACAACACGCAGCCCCGCCCGCAGATGAGTTATTTGTCACGGCATTTGTCGCCCGAACAGAAACTGGATTTCCTGTACAGAAGCCAGCCTGACGTGCTGATCGACATTCCAAATCCCATCGAGATTCTTTCGAGGAAGAATTTGCGACGCAGTCAACGGGTTTCGGTCAAGCACATCGTTGCCTACGGTGCGAGCATCTCGGCAGAACAGCTCGCTCTGTTTCAGGAGAGCTTCTCTGCAACAGTGGTGAGCGCCTACAGCACCAAGGAGGCGGGCGTCATCGCGGGACAGTGTCCACACGGTGATGCCTTCCATGTGAATGAAGAGGTTGCGTATTTGGAGCCTGGATTTTCCGGCGCCGCAGATGTCATCGTCACGCCCCTTTTCCAAACAGCACAACCTTTTATCCGCTATCAGCAGAGTGACAAAGTTCACATGACGCGCGGATGTACATGCGGGTTCAGGCACCTCACTATCACGCAAATTGATGGCCGCTCTGAACCCATATTCAGATTTCCTGACGGACGCGAACGGGCAGCCTTCGCCACGGGACTATACAAAACCGCGTTTCATGCGTTTTGTATTGCCTATCAGGTGGCCCAAGTAGCACCGCTGGCGCTGGAGGTGCGATACGTGGCAGACAGGCCAGCCACCGCAGAAGAAGAACTTTCGATGGCGTCAGCTTTGCATTTCGAACTTCACCCTGATGCGAGCATCACGTTCCGGAAAGTCGATGAAATTCCCACCAACAAGGGCGGCAAGCAACTTCGCTTCGCCCGGGAGTTTGATATGCCATGACTGACGGCGCTGCTTCCACTGGCCTTGATGTATTTTCAATGTTGATGGATAGCCTGACATGGCCCGCAGACGTGATGCAGGAATTCAAGCGCAACCAGCTGGCCCAGTTGCTGCGGCATGCGAAGGCAAATGTTCCTTTCTACAAGACGCGGCTTGATTGCGTGGTGAAGCCGGATGGCAGCATCGACTGGTCGCGCTGGAATGAAATTCCAATCCTGACGCGCGCCGAATTGCAGAAGAACAAGAAGCAGATGATTGCACGCCGGCTACCGCCAGGGCATGGACCAACACGGCGCTTCTTCTCATCAGGGTCGACGGGTGTTCCGGTGGAAGTTGTAAGCACACATCTGGCGATTTCCGTGCAAATGGCGCTGGTCAGCCGCTACTTCACGTTGCGCGGTGTCGACCCGATGGGCAGGCGCGCGCAGTTCTGGTTTAAGCCGCCAAAAGGTTATGCCTTCAAGAATGACGTCACTTGGCTTACTCCCACCACGTCTGGGCAGGACGGTGGCACATTGATCGGCAATCGCAAGCTGTCCTTTGCGGGCTGGCTGAATTTGCTGGAGGAACACCGGATCAGCATCTTCAACGAGTTTGCCACAACTATGGTGCAGTTGGCCCATGAGAATTTACAACGCAAAAAACGCGTTCATCTCGATGCGGTCATTCCCTACGGCATGGGGTTGAGCGCCGCAGAATATGACCTTCTTGCCGAAAGCTTTGGCGCAAAGGTCATCGTTCCCTACAGTTCCAAGGAAGGCGGGTTGATCGCCTTTTCCTGCGGGCATGGCAGCAACTTCCATGTCTGCGAGGAAGCTGTTCACTGCGAATACCAAGACGCGGATCACACCGGCGATGATGAAAAAGAGATCATTATCACGCCGATCTTCAGCAGCGCACAGCCCCTGATCCGCTATCGGCAGGGTGACATCGTGATGCCCGGCTCAGGCTGCAGCTGCGGCATAAAGCTGCCTGTTCTCAGGCGCATTGTCGGCAGGGCGGACGATGTGTTCCATTTGGCAGGGCATCCGGTTCCCGTTGTCGGGATTTCCGATGGCCTGGTGATCCAACACTTAAAAGCCAGCGCGTTCCAGATCGCACAGACCGGCGAAAACGACCTTGAAGTGCGATTTGTTTCCCAGACCAAGGCCACTCCCATCGCGCGACGTGTGCTTACTCACCATATCCGCCGAGCACTCAGCCATCCGGTTGTCGTATCATATTCTCGTAGAAACGAGCTTCCGTTGACACTTGGCGGCAAACAGAAGCGCTTCACACGCGAATGGCAGCAAACTTAAATGGCAATAAAAAAGGCCGCCCTTGAAGGCGGCCCTTTGAATTCCATGCAGACTGATCAGCGGCCGCACAATTCCGGATCAAAGCCAGGCGCTTCTGGATCGCACACCACAACAACTGGCGGTGTACCGCTGTTCTTCTTCTTGAACGCAGCACCACCTGCCCCGAAGATATCAAGCATGCGGTTGCGCGGGTCGTCTTCGCGGTGACGGCGAATCAGCGTCTTGTTGGGTTCATTGCCACCGAAGTAGAAGGTGCCGCCCACCTTGGCTGCCACGAAGCCATGCTCGCCGGCGCGCACGTCACCGGTGATCGAGAATGGCGAGCTGTCGAGCATGTATTCAAAGCCGACATGGCCCGTATCAAAGCCTGCAATGCTGCTGGCGCCCAACGTCAGGCGGAAATTGTCCGTGGCATAGTAGCCCAAGTCTGCGATGACGAAGGCCTTGTTTGAGTGGTGGCTGCCGTTGGGCTTCACGCCCATGTAGCCGCCCAGCAACTCTACCGACATATTGCCCATGTAGAGTTCGCCTTCGCCGCCGATCCACGCCACATTGGCAGGGCCCGCGTCAGCGACGCCGCCCACAGCGCCGATGAGATAGGAGTTAGGATCACGCATGAAGAGATGCGCGCCACCGCCCACTGCCGTGGTGTGCAGCGTATCAACAACAGAAAGGTCAGCCTGCAGGCCGAAACGTTGGCCGAGCGGCATCGACAGGGAGCCCGCGCCATAGAACAAGCCCGTGCTGTGGGTGTTGTGGAGGTCAGCAAAGCCGCCACCTGCTTCGATCTTGCCGTTGAAGGCCGAGACGGCCGGCAAGTCCATGACGGTGACATCGGCCGCCTGTGCTGGAGCCATGAAGCTTGCGGTGACAACGGTCGTCGTCACCAGGAACTGGTAGAAAAAGGTCTTGGAAGTCATCGTCTGCCCATCCTTACACAAATCACGAAATCGCGCCCACGCCCCCGCGTTAACGAATGGTTTAACCATAGTTCGGCCCCGAAAAATCCACAATCAACTTGGGCTGGCGCCACGCGGAAATGGTTAATGATTTGTTCATTGTTGTGGCCGGGCAGCCACACAGCGCCAGAAGAAAAGCAACCCTCAGTGTATTTTGGCAGTGGCCTGCCCTCTCAACGCTAAAACGCCGGAGGCCGCGATCAGCGCCATGCCCAGAATCGTTGTGGGCCGCGGCGTCTCCTGGAACAGGACGAAGCCCCAGAACACTCCCCAAACCATGCCTGTGTATTCGAACGGCGTAACAACATTGGCCTGCCCTACACGGTAGGCATATGTGAGAAAGGTCATGCCAAAGGCGGCGATGATGCCGCACAGGCCCATCAGCCCCATGTCACGGAAGGATGGCACCACCCAGTCCCGAACCAGGAAATCGATGCTCGGGTGGCCCGGCGGTTTCACCTGCAGCGCCATGAAGACTGTCGCAATCGCCAGTGCGGCGAGCAGGTAGACGATATTCTGGTAGAACCCCATAACCGAGGCTCCGATATTGCCGCCATGCTTGCGCGCCATGATCATGGCCAGCGCATAGGTGGTGGCGGCCAGCAATGACAGCAGTGCCGCAGGGTTAAAGATGGCGCTGCCGGGACGCAGGATCAGCAGCACACCAGCCAAGCCCACAATCACGGCTCCCCAGGCCAGAAACGAAATGCGCTCTCCCAGCATGGGGCCTGCCAGCAATGTCACGAAAATCGGCACGACGAAAAAAAGGGCGATCGCTTCGGCAAGCGGCAGGGCCGGAAAGGCCATGAAGTACGTGACATAGGACACAAAGAGGCACGCCCCGCGAAGGCTCAAGGTGCGCCACTGGGGCGTGTCGAGTTGCGCCACTCCGCCATGATGCACCACAAGTGCCACCAGCACTGGGAAGGACACAAAGGCACGCACGACGATCGCCTCGGTCACGGCATATTGGCCGCTGAGTGCCTTGATGATGGTGTCCTGCATGGCGAACAACGCCACACCTGCGCACAGGGACAATATCCCCTTCAGGTTGTTTGTGGTGTGCTGCGCCGTCATGGGCAAACGCTAGCCTGAGTCTGTTCAAAACCATGTCAGCAAACGACACCAGCCGGCGCATATCGACAATGCAAAAACATCGCGGTATCCACTGTTCATGACAATGTTCACTCCTCTCTTTCCCATTCTTGAACGCAACGCGCTCAACGCTGTGGCCCTGGTGCCGGGTGCCAATTTCCTGCGCATCTTCGGGCGGGACTTCCACCAGATGGAACGGCCTTTGGTTGTCATCGTGCCGGCCAAGGGCAAGCCCGTGGCCATCGTGCCGAAGCTCGAAATGGCGTCGTTCGAGCCGCTTGGATTTCCCGGAGCGGTGTTTCCGTGGCGCGATGAAGATGGATACATGGGCGCCTTCGAAAAGGCCGCCGCCGCCCTGCCCCTGAATGACGGCGCACGCGTTGGCGTTGAGGGCCAGCGCATGCGCGTGTTTGATTACCAGGCGCTGCAGAAGGTCTTCCCGAATGCCCAATTCATTGACACACACCAGGCCATTTCCACCGTGCGCCTGTGCAAGACGCCGGATGAGATTGCGCGGCTGCGCATCGCCATCGAGCGCAGCGAGGCCGCTCTCGAAAAAACCTTAAGCCAGGTGCGCATCGGCATGACCGAAAAGCAGGTTGAAGCCATCCTGCTCAGCGAGCTGTTTGCAGCAGGCTGTGACGGCCTGTCGTTTGAGCCGATCGTCGCGGCCGGCGACAACTCGGCCCAGCCCCATGCCGTTGCCCGCGCCGATTACAAGATCAAGGCTGGCGATGCCCTGCTCTTTGACTTCGGCGGCCGCTACCAGCATTTCAGTGCCGACATCACCCGCACCTTCTTCGTCGGTCACGTATCCGACGAAGATCGTGCCTTCTACAACACGGTGCTTGCCGCCAATGAGCGCGGGCGCGCCGTGTCACGGGCCGGCATCGCCGCAGAAGATGTGGATGACGCAACGCTCAAGGTTCTGGAGACCTCACAGTTCGCGCCCTTCATTCGCCACAAGACTGGCCACGGCCTTGGCCTCGACGTGCATGAAGCGCCACAGATCATGCGCGGCAACACCCAGCAGCTGGAGCCCGGCATGGTCTACACGATCGAACCCGGCCTCTACGACGAAGGCAAGGTCGGCGTGCGCATCGAAGACAACGTTGTTGTCACCGAAATCGGCCACGACTGCCTGACGTCTTTCCCGCGCGAATTGCGGATCATCGGGTAAGGTTCGGGTACTGCGCATTTTCTCGCAGAAGCCAGAATTCCTCGTCATCCCCGCGAAGGCGGGGATCCAACTTGCAACCTGTCCCCACTTAGAAGTTGGCTTCCCGCCTTCGCGGCAATGACGGCTGTTGCTGGAGTTACTTCATCACCTTCCGACACAATGCCAATCCACGCGTCAGCACCCCGTCACCTTCATGATGGGCTCAAGGCTATTGCGGATGCAGTTGTGGAATGTAACGAAATATAGCTGAAGTACCGCGCGGTGTCAAGCATTATTTTCATACACAAGGAATTATTAATTATTTCATGGCCTTGTGGGCAACGGCGATTTCCGCCGCGACTTTGGCATTGTTCAGAACCAGCGCGATATTGGCCTGCAGTGACTTGCCGGCTGTTATTTCTGTGATGCGCTTCAACAGAAACGGCGTCACGTCTTTGCCCTTGATGCCTTGCGCCTCAGCATCCTTCAGCGCTGCAATAACGTGGGGTTCAATCTGTGCTGCTGGAATTTCCGCTTCGGCGGGAATGGGATTCGCCACCACGATGCCGCCCTTCAGCCCCATGGCCCACTTGGCCTTCATCATGGCGGCAACGTCCCCGGCCGTGTCGGCGCGCAGCGTCAGCTTTTGGCCACTGGCGCGCGAATAGAAGGCGGGGAACTCATCGGTGCCGAAGCCGACGACGGGCACGCCCTGCGTCTCAAGCACTTCCAGTGTCAGCGCAAGATCGAGAATGGCTTTCGCGCCTGCCGTGACCACGGCCACATCGCTTTGTGCGAATTCGATCAGGTCAGCCGAGATGTCGAAGCTGCGCTCGGCTCCGCGATGCACGCCGCCCATGCCGCCCGTCGCAAACACTGCTATGCCCGCCATCGCCGCAATGCGCATGGTCGAGGCAACCGTCGTTGCGCCAGACAGCTTGCGCGCCACAACATAAGGCAGGTCACGCGTCGACACCTTCATGATGCCAGGCCCGGACTTGGCAAAGTGTTGCAGATCCGCATCTTCGAGCCCCGCACAAAGTTCACCATTGATCACGGCAATGGTGGCGGGCACCGCGCCGTGATCGGTGATGACCTGCTCGACCTTGCGAGCCATTTCCAGATTCTGCGGAAACGGCATGCCATGGGCGATGATGGTTGATTCCAGCGCGACGACGGGCTTTCCCGCCTGCATGGCCTTGGTCACGGCCCCAGATAATTTCACTTTCATGACAAATTCCTATTCAAGCGTCGACGCGGCACTGGCGATCACCCGGCCTGCCATTTGCTGGCCAAGCCGGGCCGCATCAACGAGGGAATGCCCTTGCAGCAGGCCGAATACAAGCCCTGCGACGGCGGCATCTCCGGCCCCTGTCACATCAATGATCGGGCCATCTGGCTGCGCCTCAACATAATCCGTGGTCTGACCATCTGAAACGAATGCACCCTCGGGCCCGGCATGCATCACCACAACGCGCAGCCCCATGGCGTGGATCTTGCCCGCCGCTTCGTCGATATTGCGTGTCCCGAACAATTCTTCCAGCTGATCCATGTTGGGCGTGGCAACCAAGACTGGATGTGATGCGAGCAGCGTTTTCAGCTTGCGCGATTTCGGCACTGACACAGGTTCGACCAGCAGCTTGTCGCCCGCTAATTTTGCCAGAGCGATCAGGCTTTCGGCCGGCAAGTTGCAATCAGCAACAACCATGCGTGCTGCTGCAATGGCATCAGCATTGGCGCTGATCATGTCAGGCGTGATCATGTCGGCGGCGCGCATGTCGTTCACGGCGGTCAGCAATTCGCCGTCATGATCCAGCATCGCGACATAGCTGCCGGTGGCAGGGCCTGCCGTGCTGATGCGTGAAACATCCACACCCGCCGCGCGCGTTGCTGTGACCAGCGCAGCACCATGGGCATCTTCACCCACCACACTGACCAATGCCACAGCTGCGCCGAGCCTCGCCAGATTGTGCGCGATGTTGCGGCCCACGCCGCCGGGCGTCACATTGACAAGGCCCGGGTTCGAGGTGCCGAGCTTGTTGGCGGCCAGGGACTTGGCCTTGACGTCCATGTTGGCGCCGCCAATAACGATGACGTCAGCGGCCATCAGAAATCCGTCGGCACGCCGCCTTCACGCAAACGCCTGTCGACAAAGTCATTGAGAGCATCACGCACCGCCTCATCCATGGGAGGCTGTTGATATTCTTTGAGCGCCTGCTTGTAAACGGCATTGGCCTTGTCATAGGCGGTGGGCTGGCCGGCCGCGTCCCATTGCTGGAAATTGCGCCAGTCGGAAATGATCGGCGCATAAAAGGCGCTTTCATATCGGGCCAGCGTGTGCGCCGCGCCGAAAAAGTGGCCGCCCGGCCCCACCTCCTTGATGGCATCGATGCCGAGGGCGTCATCATTGATCTCGATCGGCTGCATGAAGGCCTTGCACATCTGGATCAAATCACAGTCGAGCACGAATTTTTCGAAGGAGGCAACGAGGCCGCCTTCCATCCAGCCCGCACCGTGCATGATGAAATTGCCGCCGCCCATGGTGAGCGCCCAGAGCGAGAACACGCTTTCATAGGCGGCCTGAGCATCCAGCGTATTGGCGGCGTTGGTGTTCGAGGTGCGGAAGGGAATGCCATAGCGGCGCGCCAGCTGCCCGCCGATGATCGTGGATTTCATGTATTCCGGCGTGCCGAAGGCCGGTGCGCCAGACTTCATGTCGACGTTTGACGTGAAGCCGCCGTACATGATGGGCGAGCCTTTTTTCACCAGCTGGCAGAAGGCAAGGCCTGCGAGGGCTTCGGCGTTCTGCTCCACCAGCGCTCCAGCGACCGTTACCGGCGCCATGGCGCCCGCGAGGGTAAACGGGGTGACGCAAACGACTTGGTTATGCGCACACATTTCCATCATGCCAATCAGCATGTTGTTGTCGAGCTTCAGCGGTGAATTGGTGTTGACGATTGTGGTGAGTGTTGGTTCACGATCAAACTGTTCCTGGGAGATGCCGCGTGCCAGGCGGGCAATTTCCATACCGTCGCGGATGCGCTCCACACCAAGCGAATAAGCGATGAAGGGTTTGTCGGTCAGAAAGGCTACATCGCGCAGCACTTCAAGGTGGCGCACGCCGGCATGCACATCAATCGGCTCTACGGGATAGCCCGACATGAAGTCGATGGCGTTAAAATGGTGTGCCAGCTTGATGAACTTCTGGAAGTCAGCGCGATTGCCGGTGCGGCGGCCACCATCGCGGTCATGGGCGTTGGGCGGGCTGCCGACAGTGCCGAAGCTGATGTTGGGACCGCCAATGTTCATGTTGCGCTCAGGATTGCGCGCATGCACCGTGAAGTTCGATGGCGCGTGCGACAGCGCCTCCATGATCATGTCCGGGTCGAAGCGCACGCGCTCGCCGTCAATTTTTGCGCCGGCCTTCTTCAGGATGTCGCGCGCTTCCGGCAACATGAAATCCATGCCGACTTCTGCCAGCACGCGCAGCGAGGCGTGATGGATCGCCTCCACCTGATCGTCGCTGATCAGCTTGGTCGGCGCGAAGACCCGCGTGCTCTTGATAGGTGCCTGCTGCTGAATAGTGCTGCCGCCTGAACGGCGCGGCGTATCGCGCCGGTTGCGGCGTGACGAAGTTGTTTCAATGTCAGTCATTCTCTCAGGCAGCCTTTCCGGTATTGCGATAAAGGCTGAGTGCGGGGTCAGCCGCCACCTGCTTCATCAGCCAGTCTTCAAAGCGTTTGATCTTGGGCTTGTTGCGATTTTCCATGGTGCAGGCGAAGTACCATTGGTGCCGGTGCGGCACGCGCAGGGGGAAGGGCTGCACAAGGCGGCCCAGCTTGATCTCTTCGGTGGCAAAGGGACCGATGGTCATGGCCACGCCCCTGCCCTCAATGGCCGCCTCCTGAGCAAGGATGTAGCTATCAACCGACAATCTGTTTGTTGACTTCACACCTTTGACGCCCGCCGCATCCAGCCACATCTGCCAATCTTCCTCGGCAGTGTAGACATCGATCAGCTTATGATGGCGCAGATCTTCCGGCGTCTTGAGGCCCTTGTCGCCTTTCAGCAGGGCTGGCGCGCAGACGGGCACCAGCATGGACTTGAATAGTGGCGCATAATAATGGCCGGGGCTCTTGTTGCGCGCGAAGACAAGGCCGACATCGACATTGCGCTCATCAAAGTCCCAATCGAAATAGGACGTGGAGAGGCGTACCTTCATGTCGGGGAAGCGACGCTCGAAATCATGCAGGCGCGGGATCAGCCACTTGAGCGCCACAGTGACATAGACTTGGATCGTCAGCTCATTGTTGACAACGGCGGGCCGCACGGCGCGGGTGTGCGCTTCGATCTGGTCAAAAGCATCGCGGATGGTGGGATAGTAGGCTTGCCCGGCCGTGGTGAGTTCGGCATGGCGCGCATCACGGCGGAACAAGGGCAAGCCGAGCCTGTCTTCCAGCAGCTTTACCTGATGGCTGACGGCCGAGCGCGTGATGCCCATTTCATTGGCGGCAGCGCGGAAACTGCCAAGGCGAGCTGCTGCCTCGAAGGCGGTGAGAGCGCGAAGCGGGGGGAGGTCTCTTTTGGCCAAGGAAATTCACCCAGTGTTGGAATGTCGCACGATAACATCCTTGTTTTCAAGTGGTTAGCCCAAAAACGAAGCGGCAATGTCGCAATTAGGTGAATTTTATTGTCCGACGTGCAGCACATTCTGCGGCTTTCGCTGGCCGTGTAAATCGCGCAAAATGAAGCAAATCAATCGGATGAACCACAATGTCAGCAGTTGAAGACCTGTCCAAGCGCCGTGGCGGCCGCGATGCCCGGCGTGCCCTCCGCTCCCGCCCCCTGTCCGTTGAGGATTCCGCTGTCCGCCCCGGCATGATGGGTGGCAAGTACAAGCCGCTGAGCCAGCAGGACATGGAGCGCATCCATCGCTCGGTCCTCAATCTTCTGGAAACAGTCGGCCTTGGCAGTGCCATTCCGTCCTGCGTGGAAGCCATGACGGCCAGGGGCTGCTGGATGAACAGCAAGGGCCGCTTGTGCATTCCGCCTGCTCTCGTCGAAGAAACAATCGCCAAGGCGGCACGCAACTTCACGCTGTTCGGGCGCAAGCGTGAACACGATCTCGAACCATCGGGAACGCGCGTCTACTTCGGAACGGCGGGTGCTGCCGTGCATGTGGTTGAACCGGCGACAAAGGAATACCGCGAAAGCGTTCTCGTTGACCTCTATGACGCGGGCCGCATCGTTGACCTGTGCGAGCACATTCATTTCTACCAGCGCCCGCTGACGGCGCGCGACATGATCACGGGCCATGACCTCGATATCAACACGCTCTATGCCTGCATTGCTGGCACGGAAAAGCATGTGGGTACGAGCATGGTTGAACCTTCACATGTTGAGGAATGCCTGCAGATCCTGCATGCCGTTGCGGGTGGCGAAGACAAGTGGCGCGAGCGGCCCTTCGTCTCGCAATCCAATTGCTTTGTGGTTCCGCCACTGAAGTTTGCCGAAGATGCCTGCCGCTGCCTTGAGGCGGCGGCGCGTGGCGGCATGCCTGTGTTGCTTTTGTCTGCGGCACAGGCGGGTGCTACATCGCCAGCGGCTTTGGCGGGCACGGTTGTGCAAGCTGTGGCTGAGTGCCTCGCCGGGCTAGTTTACATCAACTGCATCGTGCCGGGTGCTGTCGCCATCTGGGGCCCGTGGCCCTTCGTGTCAGACCTGCGCACCGGTGCCATGTCCGGCGGCTCCGGCGAGCAGGCACTGATCACAGCAGGCTGCGCGCAGATGGGGCATTTCTACAATCTCACTGTCGGCTCGGCGGCTGGCATGTGCGATTCAAAAATGCCTGATATGCAGGCGGGATACGAGAAAGGCGTGACTGCTGGCATCTCGGCGATGACGGGCGTCAATATGCTCTATGAGGCGGCAGGCATGCACGCCTCACTCTTGGGCTTCTGCCTCGAAAGCCTGCTGATCGACAACGACATGCTTGGCTCCATCAACCGCAACATCCGTGGCATTGAGGTGACGGATGAATCCCTGTCTGTCGATGTGATTTCGCAGGTGTGCCTTGAAGGCCCCGGCCACTATCTCGGCAGTGACCAGACCTTGACCCTGATGCAGAAGGACTATGTCTATCCGCACATGGCCAACCGCATGAGCCCGAAGGAATGGAACGAGGCGGGCAAGCCCGATATTGTTGAAAAGGCAGCAGCCCGCAAGCGGGAAGTCCTCTCGACCTATTATCCGCAATACCTTCCGCGCGATATTGATGAGCGCATCCGGGCAAAGCACGACATCCGCTTGCCGCGCGAGGTCATGCAGGCTGGCGATCCCCGCTGGGCGAAATAGGATGGAGCATCCCGTCCTGGCGCGCATCCGGCGCGAGGGATTTACGCCACTGTCGTGGTTTGCGCCGCGACACGGCGACGGATTTGCTGATGATGCGCCGTTTGTAATTCTGATCGGCAATGCCGGGCCGGACATGTTCCGCCGCTTCGCGCGCGAACGCACGCCGAAGGACAGCCTTGATGACTGGACGCGTGCTGTTGTGGATCCGCTGGCGCGCGATCTTGATGCGACAGCGCTTTATCCCTTCGACACGCCACCCCTGCCCTTTCTCACCTGGGCAAGGCGCGGCGGAGCCGGACACACGTCACCGCTCGGGCTCAACATCCATCCCGTCTATGGCCTGTGGCATGCTTATCGCGCCGCGCTGGTCTTTCCGGTGGCGTTCGATTTGCCGCCCGTCAATCCGGGCGCATCACCCTGCGACACATGCGAAAGCAAGCCCTGCCTTTCGGCCTGCCCGGTTTCGGCCTTTGACAGTTCGTCTTATGATGTAGCCGCTTGCGGGCGTTATGTGCTTTCTGAAGCAGGCGCGGATTGCATGACGGGGGGCTGCAAGGCACGATTGGCCTGTCCTGTGGGACGCAAGTTCGTGTATGAGCCGATGCAAATCCAGTTTCACATGAAGGCATTTCAGAAGGCGCGACGTTCCACATGAGTTATGCACCCATCAAGGCCAAGCTGGCGCGCGGAGAAACCATCATCCTCGATGGAGGCACGGGCACTGACATCCAAAACCGCGGCGTTCCGATGAGCGAGGGCACGTGGTGTGCCGATGCCAACCTGACGCACCCCGATGTGGTGCGGGCAGTGCATGCCGACTACATCAAGGTGGGAGCCGACATCATCACCGCCAACACCTTTGCCACAAGCCCTTTGCTGTTCAGCGCCATCGGTCGCATGGATGAGGTGCCGCGCATAGATGCCATTGCCGTTGCACTGGCCCGCGAGGCGGCGGCTGGAACGGCTGTTGCCGTCGCCGGGTCCATGTCCACTATGCGGCCCATGCAGGCTGGGTCCGACCGCAACAACCTGGCGCAAGAATGGCCAGAGCAAGAGGCGCGCGCCCTGTTCCGCCGCAAGGCGCAAGGACTGAAAGACGCCGGTTGCGACTTCATCATGATGGAGTTGTTGCGCGACACCGACTATGCGGTTTGGGCCACCGAAGCAGCGCTGGAAACCGGACTGCCGGTATGGATTGGCGTTTCAGCGGAGCGTGACAAGGGTGGCAACCTTCAGGGCTGGGGCCGTGATGACTGCAAGCTGGATGACATTATCCGCAAGCTTGCCGCCCTGAAGCCAGATGTCATGTGCATCATGCACACATCGCCCAATGACACGGCAGATGCCATTGCGGTGTTGCGGAAACACTGGACTGGGCCGATCGGCACCTATCCAGAGAGCGGTTACTTCAAGGCCCCGGACTGGAGCTTTGAAAATGTCATTGCGGCGGGCCCGCTGGTTGATATGTCGCGCGCCTGGCAGGCACAGGGCACAACAATCTTCGGCGGCTGCTGCGGCATTGGGCCTGAACATATCAGAGAACTCAAGAAAGCCTTTGCATGAGCAACGAGACCCGAACAGGCAGCTGCCTGTGTGGCAACGTCGCCTTCCATATCACCGGGCCGATGCGGCCGGTGATCGCCTGCCACTGCACGCAATGCCGTAAGCAAACAGGCAACTACGCGGCTTTCACTGAATGCGAGGATTGCGACCTCCACATGGACAAACAGTCGAGCCTGGGATGGTATCGCGCCAGCGACACAGCCCGGCGCGGCTTCTGCAAGGCCTGCGGCTCGGTGTTGTTCTGGAAAGGCGAAGGCCGGAGCAGCACATCAATTTCCGCAGGCTCACTCGATGGCACGACCGGCCTTGAACTGGGGGGGCATATTTTCTGTGATAATGCGGGCGATTATTACGAAATCGCCGGCGGCAACTATCGCTTGCCGCAATGGTAAATTTTTAAGCCGCGATTAATGATATTCGCAGGAAACGCTACTTTTGGGTGTTTTCGGGCTTCAGGTGCCCCAGTTTAACGATTGGCTTCAGCTTCGATTTACGAATGCAGATTACAAAACTGTCATACAGCGGGCAGTCCCCCGCACGCTGTACAACAGTTGGTTTTCATATCTGGAGTCCCCCATGAACAAGTTCCTTCGCGATGACCACGGCGCCACCGCCATCGAATACGGCCTGATTGCCGCAGCCATGGGCCTCGCCCTGGTCACGGCCATGCCTTCCCTCAAGAACGCCATCAAGACGAAGTTCTCGTCGATCGGCGGACACATCACTTCGGGCACGTAATCGACGCCTGCAGCTTCAAAGAACTAGCCGTGAGGTTCGCCTCACGGCGCTTTTGCATTTCGCGCCATTTCATCGGCCAATTCGCCATAACCCGTAAAGCGGTATTCATAACCGAGCCCCAATTTTCGGGCGGCGGCTTCCGCCTTGCTGCGAAGGGCGGCATCCTCGGTCTGGGCCAGGTAGACGATTTTCGTATAATTGCCGAAATAGTCGGCCAGCAGTTCCGGGTGCTTGTGAAGCCCCAATCCTTCCCAGATGAGTTTGTCAAAGTGTCGGGCGAGATAGTCCGTCAGAAAGAAGGCTGACATGTCGTCGTCGGCCCTGGCGGCAAAGGCGGCGTTGCCTGAAAAGAAGGCATAACAGTGGGGGCCTTCAATCCGCTCCACGCCCTCTGCCTGTAGCAGCGCGTCCAACTCGCCGCCCGTGCCGCAATCGCCGTAGAGCACATAAATCTTGCGGTAACGGCCTCGGGCCTTTTGGATTTTGTCGCGCACACCGGGAACAATGAGGTGTGGCGTGTTGTGCCACTTGGCGGGAAGGCACTGAATATCAAATCCCTTCCATCTGTTGGCTTCGATCAGATCAACGATTTCCCGGGCCAGCGCTCCGCAGGCAATCAGCAACACCTGGCTGCCGGCTTGTTCCAGCGACAATGTTTCAGAGGGCGCGAGTTCAACCGCTGTCATGGCCTGCGTCTTGCCATAGGGACCGCAAGTGATCAATCAGACATTAAGCAGATGTTAAGCACAAATTGCATTCACCTGAAGCGAAACGGAATATCTGACAAATGAGATCATGGTTATTACCGCTGATTCAGAATTGGCAGATAGCTTTCACAGCAAGTTCGAGCAGCAATCGATTTACGGGGCGGCGAAGAGCAATCAAGTCAAAGGAGTATCCCATGAAGACATTTTTCAAAGACGAATCCGGCGCAACCGCCATCGAATACGGCCTGATCGCCGCTGCCATGGCGCTGGCGCTGATCACTGCCATGCCGTCCATCACCTCTGCCGTGAAAACGAAGTTCTCGTCACTCGGCGGCCATGTTACTTCTGGTACGTAAACGTTTCCCAGCCTCGGCTGGAACAAAAACGCCCGGCCGAAAGGCCGGGCGTTTTGCTTTTGGGGCAGGACAATAGAGTGATTCAGAAAATTTTAGGCATGAGACTCAAAGGCGCGCGCAAACCGGCCAACCACTAAAATTGTAGCAGACGTTAACACTTGGGATTCAGAAATGCCGCGTAGATTGCCCTCATGTTCAAGCGGCACCCGCCACTGAGAACTAAGAGTTTCAAATCAACCAACGGAGAAGACCCATGAAGAAGTTCCTGAAAGACGAAGCCGGCGCAACCGCCATCGAATACGGCCTGATCGCCGCTGCCATGGGCCTCGCCCTGGTCACCGCCATGCCTTCGATCACCAGCGCTGTTAAGACGAAGTTCTCGTCCATCGGCGGCCACATCACTTCTGGTACGTAATAGGTTCCCAGCCTCGGCTGGAACAAAAACGCCCGGTCGAAAGACCGGGCGTTTTACTTTCTAAAGTGAGTTGAAATCAGGCGCGGACGTTGTGGCGGCGTGCCATGAATTCCTTGGCGGTTTCAACAGCCACGGCCGCATCGCGGCAATAGGCGTCTGCACCGACAGCCTTGGCGAAATCTTCATTCAGCGGCGCGCCGCCGACCAGCACCACGTAATCATCACGAATGCCCTTTTCCTTCATGGTGTCGATCACGACCTTCATGTAGGGCATGGTGGTGGTGAGCAGCGCCGACATGCCCAGGATGTCAGGCTTGTGTTCTTCGATGGCGCCCAGATATTTTTCAACCGGGTTGTTGATGCCGAGGTCAACGACTTCGAAGCCAGCACCTTCCATCATCATGCCGACGAGGTTCTTGCCGATGTCGTGGATGTCGCCCTTGACGGTGCCGATGACCATCTTGCCGAGACGCGGTGCGCCAGTGGCGATCAGCAGCGGGCGCAGGATGGCCATGCCGGCCTTCATGGAGTTGGCGGCAAGGAGGACTTCCGGCACGAAGAGAATGCCGTCGCGGAAATCAACGCCGACGATGCGCATGCCTTCCACGAGGGCTTCGGTCAGAACCTTGTAGGGTGCCCATTTGCGGCCGAGGAGGATGTTCACGCCCTCCACAACCTCTTCCTTCAGGCCGTCATACAGGTCGTCGTGGATCTGCTGGACAAGTTCCTCGTCATTCAAGGAATTCAGGTCAAGATCGCCAGAGTCGCTCATGAAACACTCCAAAAATTCGTATGTGGCGATGCTAGGGCTTTAGACAAAAGCCACTGCACCCATCCCGACCTACCCTTGCCGGAAAGCGACGGTTGAGACAAGGCCTGATCGCAGCTAAGAGGTTTGCGGAAAAGGAAATTCACCCCGCACTTTAACTCAAGCACTCTTTCCAGGTCATGATCATGCCGAAACACTCTGGCGCTGGCTTCAGCGTTGACGGGGCCCGCGCCCAGTTCCCTGCCCTTGCACTCAAAGACACGGGCAATGCCCGTGTCTATTTCGATAACCCGGCGGGCACGCAGGTGCCGCAGCAGGTGATCGACCGGATGACGCAGACACTGGTTGAGAAGAACGCCAACCTTGGCGGGCTGTTCCGCACCACCGAAGCCGCGACGGCGCTGGTCAACGAAGCCCATGAGGCGCTCGCCGATTTCTACAATGCCGACAGTGCCGATGAAATCGTGTTCGGCCAGAACATGACGAGCCTGACGTTTCATTTCTCGCGCTGCCTCGGCAAGAGCCTCAAGGCTGGTGACGAAATCGTGCTGAGCCGCATGGACCACGACGCCAATGTGGCGCCCTGGCTGCTGCTGGCGAAAGATCACGGCCTCACCGTGAAGTGGCTGGATTTCGACCCGGGCACCTATGAATTCCCTGAGAATGCGCTGGAGAAAGTGTTAACCGACCGCACGCGTCTTCTGGCCATGGGCATGGCTTCCAACTGCACAGGCACCATCAATAACGTGGCGCACTTCACCAAGCAGGCCAAGGCGGCGGGTGCCTTGGTTTATCTGGATGGCGTGCAATATGCGCCGCACTTGGCTATCGACGTCAAGGCGCTGGGTGCTGATGTGGTGGTGAGTTCGGCCTACAAGTGGTTCGGCCCACACCAGGGCATTCTCTGGGCGCGCAAGCAGTTATTGCAAGAGACCTTTGCCTACAAGGTGCGCGCCGTTGCCGACAGCGACATTGGCCACAAATTTGAAACAGGTACGCAGAGCCACGAGGGCATGGCTGGCTGCATCGGGGCGATTGAATATCTGGAGCAGTTCGGCACGGGCGCCACGCGGCGCGACAAGGTGAAGTCCGCCTGGGCGACTTTGGCCAATTATGAGCATGAGATCACCAAGCAGCTGATCCACGGCCTGCAGAAGTTCAAGGGCCTGACCATCCGCGGCGTCACATCCGACAATGCCGTGCATCGCCGTGTGCCCACAGTGTCTTTCACAGTTGAAGGTGTCGATCCCGAAAAGATCGCGCGGCATCTGGCGGCCGACAATATCTTCGTGTGGTCCGGTCACAATTATGCGCTGGAGCCCGTGAAGCGCATGGGCCTCGACAGCAAGGGCGGCGTGTTGCGCGTGGGACTTGCCCATTACAACACATCTGCGGAGGTGGATGCGTTGCTGGTCTCGTTGCACAAGACACTGAAGTGAAGGGGGCAGTAATGGTTTACAAGATTGCCGTCGTCGGCATTGGCAAGATCGCACGGGACCAGCACCTGCCCTGCATTGCCAAGAACAAGAATTTCAAGCTGGTGGCCGGTGTAAGCCGCAATGCCAAGCTGGAAAATGTGCCGACATTTGAATCACTTGCGGCATTGCGTTCGAGCAAAACTTCAGTTGATTGCGTGGCGCTGTGCACGCCGCCTGCCGGCCGACTCGCCATGGCGAAGGAAGCGATGGATGCGGGCTGGCATGTGCTGATCGAAAAGCCGCCAACGCCGACGATCGGCGAGATGGTTGACATGATCGCCCATGCCAAAAAGAAAAAGCGCGTGCTCTATGCCACCTGGCATTCGCGCTACAACAAGGCTGTCGACGAGGCCAAGAAGCGCCTCAAGGGCAAGCAGGTCACCAAGCTGTGTGTGACCTGGAAGGAAGACGTGAACAAATGGCATCCCGGCCAGCAATGGATTGCCGAGCCGGGCGGCTTTGGTGTGTTCGACCCCGGTATCAATGCGCTGTCGGTCGTCACCAAGATCATGCCGGAACCCATTTATGTGGAAGCGGCACGCATTGAGGTACCAGAGAATTGGGCGACGCCGATCGGTGTTGAAATCACCTTCAAGCGCGGTGATGGCATAGCGGCTGACATGTCGGCGGTGTTTGACTGGCGGCAGCGTGGCGAACAGACCTGGGACATCGATATTGAGACACGCGATGGGATGGTTATGAAGCTTTCAAAAGGCGGCAGCGTGCTGCATGTCAACGGCAAGCTGATCATGGAAGCCAAGCTCGAAGAATACGAGATGATTTATGCCAAATTCGCGCGATTGTTGAAGGCGAAAAAGTCCGACACGGATTATTCCCCGCTTCAACTCGAATGCGACGCCTTCATGCTGGCAAAGCCCGTGGTCGTGCCCAAGTTTGAATGGGATTGAAATTTCGGGCGTGACACTCTAACTTCCCTGTCCAAGGGGGCGAACTCTTTGCATTTGGAGTTCCCCATGGCGCGACTTGTTTCCCGTTCTGCCCTTCTTGCCGCTGGCCTTCTGTTGCTGGCGCAGCCAGCCTTCCCCGCCGCTTCCAAAAAAGATCTTGCGGCCTGTGCATCCAGCGACCCGGCCGTCAGCGTCAAGGGCTGCACAACCGTCTTTGAGAAATCGAAGGGCAATGTGCACACGCAGGCTGCGGCCCTTTACAATCGCGGCATTGCCTATGGCCGGCAGAACAATGTTGAACTTGCCTTGAAAGACCTGAACGCCGCCTATGAGATGATCAAAGGCAATGAGGACAAGGAAGCCAAACTCGCCTATGGCCTGCACCTCGAACGCGGCAAGCATTACTATTTTGGTGGCGATTATGCAGCGGCGGAAGCGGATTTCCGCGCGGCCAAGGCGTTGAACAATGTCGAGCCGCAGGCGGCACTGAACCTGGCCTTTGCACTCAACTCCCAGGAAAAATTCGAAGAGGCCGACAAGGAGCTGTTCTGGGCACTGGCGCTGGATGAAAAGAATGCTTCGGCCTTGGCGCTGTCCGGCATCGTGAGTTTCTATCTTGGAAACTACGATAGGGCGATGGAGCGGACGAATGCGGCTCTTGAACAGTCACCGGGCATGCCGTGGGCGCTGGGCAACCGCGCGCTGATTTACTATTGGCAGGGCAATGCGAGCGCCGCCATGGATGACCTCGACAAGGTGATTGCAGCGGAACCGACCAATGCCTGGGCTCTCGCACTGCGGGCGCGCATTCATACAGAACGGAATGAAGTAGCCGATGCCCGCACAGCAATTGATGCGGCTCTGGCTGCTGATGCAAAATCGGCGCGCGCGCATTTCACCAATGGCCTGGTGCTGGCTGCAGAAAAGAAACCGGTTGATGCGCAAAAGGAGTTTGATGCCGCCTATGCCCTCGACAAGACGCTCACAGAAGCCTTGATCGAAAGTGGCAAGCTGGCCGAAACGCAGAATGACCCGCAAGCGGCCTTGCGCTGGTATGATCAGGCCATTGCTGCGCCCACGCCTTCTGACCAGGACAAGGTGCGGCAAGAGAAGACCAAGGCGCTGAAACAGGCTTTGCAGGAGAAGATCGACAGGCCGGGCAAGCTGCAGGCAGCATGCAATGGCGCGGATGCAGAGCAAGCTCTTGCCGCATGTGACGAATTGCTGGCGCAGGAGACCAATCCACAAGCGCGCCTGCCGTTGCTGGTGACCAAGCTGAAGTGGAAGAAGATGCCGGAAACCATATCGGAGGTGCTGTCCATTGATCCCAAGAACATCGAAGGATTGATGGCCAAGGGCATGCAGCTGCACTTCGGCGAGAAACGGGACAAAGCAGCGGCGGCGGCGATCTATTCGGACGTAATCGCCATCGATCCCAAATTTTTCAAGGCATATGTTTTCCGCGCCATGGCACGCGACGAATTGAAAGATCACTCGGGTGCACTTTCCGATCTTGATGCGGCAATGGCCATTTCTCCAACTGACCCGCAACCACTTGCCTTGAAGACTGCCTATTTCCTGCGCATGCGGGATTTTTCTTCTGCAATTCCTGTGGCCGAAAAATGGACCACTGTTGCACCAGACAAGATCACGGCCTGGCAACAGCTGGGAATGGCACATATTTTCGCGAAGCATATCCCTGAAGCGCAGGTGGCACTTGCCAAGGCCGAGGCTTTGAGGAGTGGGGACCCCTATAGCCGCGTTCTCGAATCTTACATTGCCTTGGCACAGGGCGACACCGCTAAGGCCATTGCACTGACAACGGCTTCATTGTTGAATCATGCCTCTGCTGCCAATGCGCCGTTGCTTGTGGCCAGGGCGCGCGCCTATGTGGCGGCAGGCATCGGACCCGGGGCCCTGGCCGACAGCGAAGAGGTTCTCAAAATCATTCCGAATAATCCGCCCGCCCGCAGCTTGCATGCTGAAGCTTTGTTGATGGTTGGAAGAGCAGCCGAAGCCCTCAAGGAGGCCGACGCGATCCTGGCTGAAGGCGGACCGGAGTTTCCTGATGTGCGGCCTGTGAAGGCAGCAGCCCAGATTCAGACAGGTGCGGCAGAGGCTGCAATGGCCACCATCAATGACCTCCTGCAGGCTTCACCTTCCGATGCAAAGTTTATCTCCCTGCGCAGCAGCGCAAACCTGGCCCTGGGCAAGACCGATGCAGGGCTTGCCGATCTCGACAAGGCCTCGCAACTGATGCCTGACAACAAGCCGCTGATGATGGAGCGCGCCAAGCTGCGCTTGGGGCAGAAGCAGTATGATGAAGCTCTGGCCGCCCTCAGCACAGCCGGGGACACGGCCGGCATTCACGCGATGCGTGGTGAAATCCTGTTGGCAAAGGGTGACTCAACCAAGGCGCTTGAAGCGCTGGAAACAGCCGTGAAGCTGGATGCAAACAACATCAAGGCGCTGAAGCTGATTGGCGATATTTATGCCAACCTCGGCAGCAATGACCTGGCCCTGCAGTATTACGGCAAGGCCGTTGCCGCCTCTGCCATGACTGAAGATGCGGCCCTGGTTGAGGAGGCCAAGGCCGCCCGCGCCAAGCTGATGGAAAGCATGGCGAAGAAAACGGGCGGCGGGTAGGTGATTACGGCCGTTGTGCGCTAAAGCAACGGGCATTTACGAAGTTCATGACGTGTGGCGAGCCTGTTCTGAACCTCAGGTGGCAGGTTGAGGTCTGCCAACTGGTGGTGAGACAGTTCGCGCACATCCAGGTAGGTCGGATATGTGCCACGGCTTCCGCTCATTCCATTGAAAACCCTTATGAATTTTGCGAGTCCTGAATATGACAGCACCATGATCGTGCTCCTGTCGTGATGTGTGATAAGGCGAATGTGCCTCGTTCGTGTCGCGAAATCCAACGCAAAGGCTGGCGCAAGCCATCAAAACAGTTTATGTCTTGAGAATGCCGGATTCACCTCCCTTGCAGGCTGTTGCTGTGTTTGTGGCTGTGGCGCGCCACAACAACTTCACGCGCGCCGCCGCAGAACTGAACACGACGCAATCCGCCGTCAGCTATCAGGTCAAGGTGCTGGAGCGGTTTGCGGGAACGGCCCTGTTCGAGCGGCAGGCACGCGGCGTTGTGCTGACGATGGCGGGCATGCGCATCTTTCCGATCCTGCAACAAAGCCTGCAGGATGTGCGTGGCGCCTTTCGCAGTTTGAAGGAAGAGAGCGACCGGCTGCTGGTGATTACCACCATGCAAACCATCGCCAATGCCTGGCTTGCCCCGCGTCTTGGCGCCTTGCAGATGCAACACCCTGACCTTGCTGTGCGCCTCAGCACCTCAGACGACGTGGTGGACCTCACAACAGGGGCAGCCGATGTGGCGATACGCTCCGGCAAGGGGGAATGGCCGGGCGTCACCGCGCATCACTGGCTGGACCAGACCTTCACACCGGTTGCGAGCCCGCTTTATCTGGCGCGGGAGGGTCGGCCAGCAACGCCTGCCGATCTTCTCGACCACGTGCTGATTGCGCCAACCGATGACTGGTGGGGCAAATGGTTTGATGCGGCTGGTGTGAATGGCCCTCATGCCATCCTGCGCCCCGGCGTCGATGTTGATACACAACACACGGCGGTGCGACTGGCGCTCTCCGGGCAAGGCGTTGCGCTGGCAACGCCGGCCTTCATCCGCCCTGAAATCGAACAAGGGCAGCTGGTGCGCTTGTTCGACATCGACGGTGGATCAGGCACCAGCTATTACATCGCTTACGCGAAATCCCGCGCCGCCAGCCGCAAGATCCGCCTGTTCCGGGACTGGGCGCTGAAGATGATCAAAGACGGGCGCTGAGTCTTAGCCTCTGATTTGGTTTCGTTGAACCATTTGCTTCCTTCTTACGTCATTCCAAAAGCGCGCAACGGCGCGCTATTTGGAACCCAGCTTTTCAGAAACAACTGCACAGCGGGGTTCCAGATGGTCCGCGCTTGCGGACCTCTGGAATGACGACACCGGGGTGATTGCTGTGGCGATTAACTCACTCAATCTAGATCACACTCTAGCCCCGGCGTCGCTCACGACGGGCGGCGCCGTCGGCGGCCTTGTCGACGCCTTTGGCGAGTTCTGACACAGGGCCAAGCTTTTGTTCTATGAGTTCGATGCTGGGCCGCGCACCCTTGGTGTAACCCTCAAGCGACTTGCGCATGGACGCCAGATGCTCGGGCGATGTGCCACAGCAGCCGCCGATGATCTTGGCACCGGCATCAAGCGCGATCCTCGCATAGTCGGCCATCAGTTCCGGCGTGCCAGTGTAGTGGATGTGACCATCATGATATTGCGGAATGCCGCAATTGCCCTTGGCCACCACGGCGGCATCAGGGCGCGCAGCCGTGATGCCCAGCACTGTTGCAATCAATTCAGATGCGCCAACACCGCAATTGGCGCCGATCGCCACGGGCTGGGTGGGCAGCGAGGCCGTCAGGCTGCCGAACAGCGAAGGCGTAATGCCCATCATGGTGCGGCCGTTGGTGTCGAAGCTCATGGTGGTGACGATCGGCAGGCCTGCTGACGATGCGCCTTCGACAGCGGCGCGCAGCTCTTCCTCCGACGACATGGTTTCGATCCACAGCACATCAGCGCCGCCTTCTTTCAGGGCCGCGGCCTGTTCGGCGAAGGCGGCAACGCCTTCTTCATGAGGGAAGGTACCAACCGGCATGAAGATTTCGCCAGTTGGTCCCATGGAACCTGCGACGTAAACATCACGGCCAGCCGCATCAGCTTCGGCGCGGGCCAGCTTCACGGCGGCCACGTTCACGTCTCGCACACGGTTCTGCAAGTCATGCAGCTTGAGGCGATGGCGGTTGCCGCCAAAGGTGTTAGTCAAAATGATGTCTGCACCCGCTTCAATGAAGCGCTTGTGCAGCGAGCGCACCCGGTCGGTGTGGTCGAAATTCCAGGTTTCCGGCGCATCACCCGACATCAGGCCCATCTGGAAATAATTGGTGCCTGTTGCGCCATCGGCCAATAGCCATGGGCGCGTCTGGAGGGCTTCGGTGAAGGATTGGCGGGGCATCGGGACCTCAAAAATCATATAAAGAAATCTTTATATAGACTGGAGAGGCGAAAAAGCCAAGCGCTATTACCTGTGCTCCGCCCCGTAATAGAGCATCACCACATGTTCAGCCTCGGCGAAGAATAGCCAGCGTTCGGCCCAGACGGCGAACGCCAGGGGCGGCAGGACGGCGAATGAAAACCATGGGGAAATGAACGTGCACCCGGTGAGGAAGAAGGCCAAGGCCAGCAGCAGGATCACCGCCATGCGCAGTTTGGTAGCGTGCTTGCGGGCCACGGCATAACCCATTTCCTTCTGCACGAAGTTGATGTTGGTGTGTGGTACCTCCCATTGGCGCACCTGTTCGCCAAGGCCGGTGGCGCTGCCGGTGGTGCGGGTTTTACGGGCCGCATCGGTGCGCCGCCAGTAGATGAATTTTGCAATGACGGCGAGGGCCAGCGCCACGAGCGCGAGACCCGCCTGAAACACCTGCCAGCGGCCAAAGGGTGTTGCGATGGCCGCAAGGATGCAAGCACCCGTGGCCAGCGCCAGGATGAGATAGACCA
>CALMEZ010000005.1 GCA_937864985.1 uncultured Alphaproteobacteria bacterium | reverse complement strand
ATCTGAAGTCGGTTGGTATCAACTCGCTCAGCGGCGAATTCCGCGCCTCGGCCATACCATTGGCGGATACTCAAGTTAAGCATCCGGTTTATTATGAACCGCTCAAACCTTGGCTGCAAGACTTCGCGCTGGCAGATGGCTATAAGCCGTTTGATGCGAGTTTCGGCGATGAATTAGCAGCGGATTTGAAGGCCACTGGCGCTGCGAATATTCCCGACGATACGACAGCCTTTGGTATGGGATGGTGGAAGTATGATGTTGAAGAAGCCGGCAAGGAAGGAGCCGATCAGGCCGCCGACCAGACCGACGATCAGGTTGGTGAGAAGGCCGTGGTGGCGGTTCATCACCTGTTCGGCGATCCAGCCGGCGGCGATGCCGACCACGATGGCGCCGATGAGACCAACACCGTTCATGGGGTTACTCCGTGGATGAGGGACGTGTCGGGGATGAGAATGCCGCGCCTCGGCTCAGGTTCCCGCCTTGCCCCCCGCCGCCGGCCTGCTTAAACCGCTCGACGCATGACCTCCTTCCTGCGAAGTGGCCGTTCCCGGCCCGTGGCGATCTGGCTTTTCGCGGTCGCCTTGATGGTGCTGGCGATGGTTGTCGTCGGCGGCGCGACGCGGCTGACGGAGTCGGGCCTCTCCATCACCGAGTGGAAGCCCATCTCAGGGGTTCTGCCGCCGCTCAGTGAAGCCGACTGGCAGGCGGAGTTCGCCCACTACAAGCTGATCCCGCAATATGCCGCCTTGAACCAGGGCATGACCCTGGAGGCCTTCAAAGGCATCTACTGGTGGGAGTGGGCGCACCGTCTGCTGGGCCGTCTGGTGGGGTTCGTCTTCGCCGCGCCGTTCGTCTGGTTCCTGATCCGGCGGGAATTGCCCGCACGGCTGATCTGGCGCTGCGCGGTCCTCTTCGCCCTGGGCGGGCTGCAGGGCGCGGTCGGCTGGTGGATGGTGACCTCGGGTCTGAGCCAGGATGTCAAGGTCAGCCATTTCCGGCTCGCGGTCCACCTGATGCTGGCGCTGCTGACCCTCGCCTGCCTCGCCTGGACCGCGCTCGATCTGCGCGCGGCCGCGCGCGGCGAAGGCAAGGCGCGCATGACCGGCTGGGGCGGCCTGGCACTGGGCGCGCTGGCATTGCAGCTCGCTTACGGGGCGCTGCTGGCCGGCCTGCGCGCTGGCCCCGTGGCCGGCGGCGGCTGGTTCAACTGGCAGGCCTGGCCGCTGATGCAGGGTCTGTTCGTGCCGGCCGGGATCGACTGGTCGCACGGCGCGGTTCACGCCTTCCTCAACGATCCCTACCTGGTGCACTTCACCCACCGCTGGTGGGCGTGGGTGGTTGTCGCGATCCTGATCGTGCTGGCGCGGCGACTGCGCCCGCTTGACCGGCGCGCCTCGATCGCCATCCACAGCGCCTTTGGAACCCAGATCCTGCTGGGAATAGCCACGGTGATGAGCGGCATCGCCCTGTGGCTTGCGGCGCTGCACCAGTTGACCGGAGCGCTGCTGGTGCTGGCCACGACCTGGGGAGCACATCGGCTGGGCCGCACCGGGAGCGCGAAATGAAATCGCGCGCGCTGGTGCTGGCTGGCCTCGTCGCCCTGCTGCCGGCACTGGCGCCGGTCACGCTCGCCGCCGCGGTGGAGCCAATCCAGGAATTCCGCTTTTCGCCTCCTGCACAGGGACTTGTGCTGTCGCGGACGGTGATTCGCGAACTGTCGGATGGGAAAGAGATCAGGGTCACGCGGCGTTATGCCGTGCGGTTCGCGCCCGAAGACAAGGGGTTCCGGCTTGATGGCAAGCTCATCGATGTCGCCGTCGACGTGCCGCCGGTGCTGCGCCAGCTTGGCGAAATCGAACGGCGCCGCGACGATACCGGGATGTTTCCGGTCCATATCGATGCGAACGGCGCTATCGTCGATGCGCCCGCGGCCCAGGCCGTCGACCGCGCCGCGCACAAGGCCATGATGTCCCGGGCAACCGCGACGCTCGCCGATGCGGGCCTGGGGCGGCAGAACATGCAAGAGAGCTCTGGCTTCATTGCCGATGTCCTGCAGGCCCAGCCTGGCTCGCGCTGGCCGGTCGACCTGTTCCGTGTGCAGCCGGGCGAGCACCGGCAATCGCGGTCGGTGCCCCTGCCCGGCGGCGGCGAGGGCTGGATCGAGGTCGTGACCCGGGTGGACGCCCTGCTGCCCTGCGGCCTTCCCCGGACAGTCGAGCGCACGGTGACGACCCAGCTTGCCGGGAGCCGGCGGGTTTCGCGTGAAGTCTGGACCTTTCAGCCCGCCAGGTCCTGATGCGGTATTATTTTACCTCTCCGCAAAGCCGCCCGAAAGCTTGACTTCGGCCAGTCTTTCGCCGAAAGGGCGCGCCTTCGCGTGGCTCGGACCCGGTTCGAATCGCGCGTTCAACGGGATTTGACTCCTTAGGACAAAGGAAAGCTGGCCATGAAGGCGCTCAGCAAGGTCACCCGGTCGATCAAGCCGGCCGAGGTGGAAAAGAAGTGGCATCTGATCGATGCCGATGGTCTGGTGGTCGGCCGCCTCGCGGTGATCATCGCCAATCATCTGCGCGGCAAGCACAAGCCGAGCTTCACCCCGCACGTCGATTGCGGCGATCACGTTGTCGTGATCAACGCCGACAAGGTGAAGTTCACCGGCAACAAGCTCAAGCAGCAGACCTATTACAAGCACACCGGCTATGCCGGCGGCATCAAGGAAGTGACCGCGGACAAGGTTCTGGCCGGCCGCTTCCCCGAGCGCGTGCTCGAAAAGGCGGTCGAACGCATGATCCCGCGCGGTCCGCTGGGCCGGGCGCAGATGCGCGCGCTGCACCTCTACGCCGGCGCCGAGCATCCGCACGCGGGCACCCAGCCCCAGCCGCTCGACGTTGCTGCCCTCAACCGCAAGAACAAGGTGGGTGCCTGATGTCTGACAATACCCTCACCGATCTGGCCGACCTTTCGGTCGCCGCGGAAACCCCCGCTGCTCCCGCCGCGCCGCTGCGCGAAAAGGAAGTCGACGCCCAGGGCCGCGCCTATGCCACCGGCCGCCGCAAGGATGCCATCTCCCGCGTCTGGGTCAAGCGCGGCAAGGGCAAGATCACCGTCAACGGCAAGCCGATTGAAACTTATTTCGCTCGTCCCGTGCTCCGCATGATCGTGCAGCAGCCGCTGGTCACCGCGGCCCGCCTGAGCGAGCTTGACGTGGAATGCACCGTGGTTGGCGGTGGCCTCTCTGGCCAGGCCGGCGCCGTGCGCCATGGCCTTGCCCGCGCGCTCACCTATTTCGAGCCCGGCCTGCGTGGCGCCCTCAAGAAGGGTGGCTTCCTGACCCGCGACAGCCGTGCTGTTGAACGTAAGAAGTATGGCCGCGCCAAAGCCCGCCGCCGCTTCCAGTTCTCGAAGCGCTAAGTTTCGATCCATCAATTCTGCAAAAGGGCTGCTCCGGCAGCCCTTTTTTGTTGTGCAAAAAAGAGTTTGCAACCCTTAATGGTTGAATAGGTAAATATTAACCATCATCGCGTAGAACACATACAGGGGAGAGCATTGCTGAAGGGCAGGGCTTTATTGTGTGTGGGTTTGTAAAAAGGTTTGGTCTGTTTGCGTTGATGGTGCTGCTGGCGCCATTCCTGTGCATTGGTACAGCATGGGGCAATGATACGTTTCCTGGAACAGTCCTGACGGGAACTTCAGGCACTGTCACTGGAACAACCGTCGGCGCCACCGGCCAGACCAGCGAAAACACCACCTACGGCGGCGGCAATCTCAACACCATTTGGTATTCCTGGACAGCGCCTGCGAGCGGCGTATTCACGGCGGCCACCTGCAACCTCGGCGCCGAAACCACAACCAGTTTTGACACAACGCTGATTGCCTACACCGGGGCTGCATTTCCGCTGACTGTCATTTCGACGAATGACGACGCCACGGGCTGTAGCACCACCGCCAATGCCAACTGGGGCAGCGTTGTCACGTTCAATGCGACAGCCGGGACCACCTATCGCCTGCAAGTTGACGGCTATGCCAGCAACACTGGCACCTACGTCTTGCGTTATGGCCTCGTCGGCCTCACCACCAATGTGACAGACAATACGGCAACCGAAGGCGGCGACACCGCCGCCTTCACGGTCGTGCTTCGGTCCCCGCCAGCTGCTGCGCCACCGGGCGGCAACAACATGGCTGCACAGAGTGCCACCGTGACGATTGGTACAAGCACACAGTGCACCTTTGCGCCAGCAACATTGACCTTCAATTCCAGCAATTGGAATGTTCCACAGACGGTGACCGTCACGGCGATTGATGATGCGGTTGTCGAGGGCATTCACTCTTGCGCGCCTGCTTCCATCACGGCCGCAACCGGTGCCTATGCCGGTGTCACAGCCACGCCACCAACCTTCACCATCAACGACAACGAGAACCCGAATTTCACAATTGCCAAGTCTGCGTCGGTGGCAACCATCAGCGCCCCAGGCACCATCACCTACACGATCACGGTCGACAACACCGGCAATGCCCTGCTCACTGGGCCCGTCATCACGGACACGTTGAAGCTGGGTGCAACCACATTGACGCCGACAAGTGGCCCGACGCTGACCTCAGGCGATACCAACGCCAACGGCCAGATGGAGGATCCGGAAACCTGGATCTACACCGTGACCTACAACGTCACTCAGGCTGACATCGATACGGGTGGTACCTTCACGAACACTGCCACCTTTTCTACGACGCAGGTTCCGGCGAAGACATCGAACACGGCATCAACCACGATCACCCAGAGCCCGAACTTCACGATTGTGAAGGCACAGTCCAGCGGCCCAAGCCCCATTACGGCAGCAGGGCAGGTGATCGGCTATTCCATCACGGTGGCCAACACAGGCAATCTGACGCTGACCACGCCAATATTGGCAGACACATTCAAATATGGCGCAACCACCAAGCCCTTGACCACCGGGCCGACGCTGTCGTCAGGTGACACCAACAGCAATGGCCGCATCGATGTGGGCGAAACCTGGGTCTACAGCGCCACCTACACAGTGCCGCAGGCCGATGTGGATGGCACCAGCAACTACACCAACGTCGCGACCATGACGACAACGCAGGTGCCCACCAAGACATCGAACACCGTGACAACCAACATCACGCGCAACCCGGCGCTGAGCATCGTGAAGTCCGGCACCTTCTCTGCACCCGGAAACGATATCAATGGCAACGGCAAAGCGGATTTGAACGATGTGATTGCCTATTCCTTTGTTGTCACCAACACCGGCAACGTGACGCTTACAAATGTGTCGATCAATGATGTGTTTGCGGGAGCAGGTGTGCCACCACCCAGCAACGGCGAATTGATCACCAATGATGTTGCGCCTGCAGGTGACTCAACCGATGGAACGCCGAACAACAGTGTTTGGACAACCCTGGCCCCCGGCGACACCGTGACCTTTAAAGGCACCTACACCGTGGTGCAGGGTGACATAGATCACGGCTGATCAGCAGCCTCACGGATCGCCCGGCACGCCATAGCTGGGGGCCTCGGTGGGGTCGATGGCACGCTGCAGATAGGCGCCCATCTGCGGTTTGTAGTCTTCCCACAGCCGCCGCAGCTTGGTGATCGGCGCATCATCTTCCCAATCGACCCGCAGGCTCACCAGCGGGAACGCCTCGGTGTGATAGACCATCAAGGCCGCCGAATGCACAGGCCCTTCTTCGCCGCCAGATGCAAGCCCTGCTTCCAGCGATCGCAACAGGCGTTCGGCCAGATGCTGGTCGGCGTTGGCGGCAAAGGCATCGGTCATCACCTTGGGCAGATCGGCGGACTTCAAGAGGTTGCCCGCTGCGACGCAATTTTTCTGTTCACTGACACCATGAACGCCAAGGATCTGGTCTCCGGAATAACAGGCCGAATTGCCGAACTGGTCAACAGCCGTCAGTTGCCGGTAGTTGATGTTCTTGCGGTTGCGCGTCACCGCCATGATGGCCTCGCCCGCACTCAAGCCATCTTGCATGTAGTCGAGGAGCAGGGGACCGAGATTGGGGTCCGTCACATTCTGCGTGGAAACGGCCCCCACCCCGGCGCGCGCATGCGGGCAGCGTGCCCCCACGGCGATGGAAGAGGTGGTGATGGCAACACCGAAAGCCCCTGACTTGGCGCAACGCCCTGCGATGGAAAATGTCATCGCTCAGTCCGGAATCACGGCGGTGGCTTCGATCTCAACCAGCCATTCCGGTCGCGCCAGCGCCGTGATCACAAGGCCTGTCGAAACCGGGAACACGCCTTTCAGCCACTTGCCCATCTCGCGATAGACATCCTGCCGGTAGCGGATGTCAGTGAGGTAGACGACCACACGGCAGATATGGTCCATGTTGCCACCAGCCTCTTCCATCAGCATCTTGATGTTGGCCATCGCCTTGGCGGTCTGGGCTGTGGGATCACCAATGTGCAGGCTTTCGCGCGTGTCGAGATCCTGGCTAATCTGGCCGCGGATGAACACGGTAGAACCCCGCGCCACGACAGCCTGGCACAGGTCATTGTCCAATTTCTGTTCGGGGTAGGTGTCTTTGGTGTTGAACGGACGAATACGTTTGTGTGCGGTCATGTGTTTGCTGCTTTCAAGTGGAGGGAAGATATTGGCGGAGAAACCGGTGTCAGTTCAACTCGGAAAATCATCCGCGCGGCATCGGAATTCCCTTCGCCGAAAAAGATGTCAGCTGGGCGACAGACCGCGCAAGCGTTCGGAACGGCGACGCAGCAGTTCAACCGTGGTCAACAGCCCGATCGAGATGATCACCAGGATCGTCGCCACCGACAGGATGGCCGGGCTGATGGCTTCGCGGATGCCGTTCCACATCTGGCGTG
>CALMEZ010000004.1 GCA_937864985.1 uncultured Alphaproteobacteria bacterium | reverse complement strand
CCGCGACCTGCGGGCGTGTCTGCGTGGCCGAGGTCGAGGAAATCGTGCCGCTCGGTTCGCTCGACCCCGATACGATTCACCTGCCGGGCATCTATGTGCACCGCCTGATCAAGGGTGAACACGAGAAGCGCATCGAACAACGCACCACACGCAAGAGGGCAGCATAATGGCTTGGGACCGCAACCAGATGGCCGAACGGGCAGCGCAGGAGCTGCAGGACGGCTGGTACGTGAACCTCGGCATCGGCATTCCGACGCTCGTGGCCAACTACATTCCGAAGGGCGTGTCGGTGACGCTGCAATCGGAAAACGGCATGCTCGGCATGGGCCCGTTTCCGTTTGAGGGCGAGGAGGACGCCGACCTCATCAACGCCGGCAAGCAGACCATCACTGAACTGCCGCAGACGGCGTTTTTCGACTCGGCGCAGAGCTTTGCCATGATCCGCGGCGGCAAGATCAACATGGCCATCCTCGGCGGCATGGAAGTCTCGGAAACGGGCGATCTTGCCAACTGGATGATCCCCGGCAAGCTGGTGAAGGGCATGGGCGGCGCCATGGACCTCGTCGCTGGTGTTGGCCGCGTCGTCGTCGTCATGGACCACACCTCGAAGACGGGCGAGAGCAAGGTGCTGAAGCAATGCACCCTGCCGCTCACCGGCAAGGGCGTCGTCAACCGCATCATCTCGAACCTGGGCATCCTCGACGTCGTCAAGGGCGGCCTGAAAATTGTTCAGTGTGCGGATGGTGTCAGCGAAGCCGAACTCCGCGCCGCCACCCAGGCAACGATTGTGAATTGACAGGCGCGCCGCGAACAGCCCTCATCCGGCTGTCGCCACCTTCTCCCATTCGCGAAGGCGCAAACGGGAGAAGGCGAAAACCGCGCACATTGAGTCATGGCTTTTCGGCCTTCTCCCGTGCGAAGCATGGGAGAAGGTGCCCGAAGGGCGGATGAGGGCTCTTGCGACCATCCCTCACGGGCGGTCCGGTCTGGTGGTGGAGGGAAGAGGGCGGAGGGAAATGTCCCCGCCTGGCTTCGGCCCGAATACAAGCTTGTTGAGAGGAAGATTGGGCTGAAGCCCGGCTGTGGTGGCTGGTTTCCGCTCTGTTTTGACACACGCAAGATCCCGCGAGGGATGATGCGCCGGTGCGAGGTGTCACCTTTGAAACATCAGCCAGAAGGAGGCCGCAAAGCCCCCGGGACGCAGCGATTTTTGCCGGAATTGGGGATGGCCTGTCTTTCCCCATGCTTTTCACATGGGCAGCCATCCGGGGTCCGCACTCGCAGAGGCGCACGGAGGACGTCCGGCGCGTGTTGCTACAGCACGAAGGCAGCAGGTGTCGTAGTACACCTGGGGCTCGCCCCCGGCCCTCGGGGACGAAGGTCGCTAACCTCTCCGTCCGCGAGCGCTGCAAGGAATTCCGGCAATGAAGTCTAGCAAGCGACACTGTTCCCTCCTTTCCGGAACTCACGAGGGGCTATGTAATCTATCCTAGGACTGTTGTCAAGAACAAAAATGGAACAGTTTCAATTTTTCTTGACATCATTCAATTTGAGCCCTGCGGACTTCTGGGCTAACTCAACCACACGAGCAACCAACCACTTAATGAGATGAGACGGTATTCACCTGACAGTTAGGCGGCACCGCACGGCCGCGATGACCACTACGAGTCAATCGCGGACGGGCGATGTGGCCATGCCGCTCCGAAAGGGGTTTAGGATGGAGTTGCGAAACTTCAATCCAACTTCAACGGAGAACCAACATGACCACGATGGACAAGATAGCACGGCGCAAGCTGTCGTTGCTCGACCTTGCATCAGAACTTTCCAATGTCTCGCGGGCCTGCAAAATGGCAGGCTACTCCCGCCAGCAGTTTTACGAGATCAGGCGCAACTTCCAGACTTATGGCGCGGAAGGCCTGCTTGACCGGATGCCCGGTGCCAAGGGACCACATCCCAACCGGGTGGCTCAGGAGATCGAAACCGCCATTCTCGATCATGCCCTGGAACACCCCTGCCACGGCTCCACACGCGTCGAGCAGGAACTCAGGCTGAAGGGCATCCAGGTGTCCTCCGGCGGGGTGCGGGGCGTCTGGCAGCGCCATAACCTGCTGACCAAGCACGAGCGCCTGCTCAGGCTGGAGAAGTCCACAGTGGAGAGGAAGATCGAACTGAAGGAGGAGCAGATCAGGCTGCTTGAACGCTTCTCGCCGGAGTTCCGAGAACGCCACATCGAAGCGCCATTTACCGGCGCTTTGGTGGCGGTCGATACCTTCTTCGTCGGGGCCTTGAAGGGCGTCGGCAAGGTCTACCTGCAGACCGCCATCGACTGTCACAGCCGATATGCCTGGGCGAGATTGTATCCCTCAAAACTTCCCGTCACCGCCGTCCACACCATGAACCACGACGTCATCCCCACCTTCGAGGAACATGGCGCAAGGATCGAAGTGGTGCTGTCCGACAATGGCCGCGAGTTCTGCGGAAGGCCTGATCAGCATCCTTATGAGTTGTTCCTGCAACTGGAAGACATCGAGCACAGGACGACAAGGGTCAAGCGGCCACAGTCCAATGGCATTGTCGAACGTTTCCACCGCACGCTCCTCGACGAGCACTTCCGTGTCGAAGGCAGGCGCACATGGTTCGAAACCATTGACGAGATGCAAAAGGTGTTGGACGATTATCTCGTCACCTACAACACAAGGCGTCCCCATCAGGGACGCGGCATGAATGGCAGGACACCCATCACTGTCTTCAAGGCCGGTCTGCCAAAAACAGCACCGCAAAAGCCAACAGAGAAAAAGGAGAAAACAGCGCCAAACAAAACCGACAACCAGATCGCAGCCTAAGCCCCAACGCGAGCGGCAACTGTCAGGTGATAATCATCTTTGTACACACTTAAGAATCTAATTCTTTCAACCAAGGCAACTTAACTTTCAGGCGATCCCAAACAGCAGCTAGTTGGCTTTCATTGCGGCTACTCGCCTTAAATTTTTCGTCAAATACTGAACTCAACAACCAACCTTGGTAGTTGCCATTATTGGCGAACCCTGAAGTTTCTACAAAAGAACATAAGTCGCCTTTGGCCAGAATGTACTCAATATCGTCAACAGTACAAAAAACAATCTTTCTACGGATTTGAATGTCACGCGAAATACCTTGTTTGTCGGCAAGCCGATTAGCCATTTCCAGTAAACTATTCTCCTTAAAAATTTCCGGGCCCACCCACCTATCAAGGCAAGCCAGGATCAGTACAGTTGAGGGCTCAATTGTTAGGTTCCGAGGAAATAGTCCCTTGCTACTGTCGGAAACATATCTCCACAATTGAACACACCCCTTAGCAACCGATTCAAAATCGTCAGGCACTTCAGTAGTAGGTGCACTCGAAAAGCGAGATCTGGCAGTTAACCGACTAGCTTTTATTTCCATAACAAGCCTTAGTTTGTCCGCCTGTGCGATAAACACATCTGGAGAGTGTTTAACTGGCGAACCATAAGAAAACTCGGGATATATCTTGAAGCCAGACGGAAAGAGTTGCAGCATTTGCAATACATGTTCTTCAAGTAAGTTCCCGAATTCGCTTCGCGCTGCTCCGCTTTTTATGACGTCATAATAGATGCCGTCAGTCACCCGTGAATGTATGCACTCAGTCAAAGGTGCAACAAGATAATCGCCAAAGCTGATGCACGGCCTATTACGCAAGATACTTGGTGCATAGACCGAGTCTCCAAAATTTCGTCGCAGTTCGACGCATTCCTCTGAAATTCTGTCAACGGATGCAGACAATATCATCCAGCACTTGTCGCGAATTGAATCACTAATTCCGAACACTTTGAAGTCAGAGGATTTTGCAATCCGAAATGAATTACTCAATACTGCGACAACGGCAAATCCAAACTTCACGAATAAATCCAATTCAACTTCATGCTTCTCAAAGAATGCCTTCTTGCATTCTTTGCCATGAAAAATAGTGCAATAGAGCAACCACCTTTGGGCATTTGAAAACCCTTGTTGCCACTCAAATTGACGTCTGGTTAGCCTGAACATCTCCTCAAACACGTCGTGATTTTTTAAGCTGATTTTATCCAATGAGTTTTCAAATCGATGAAGTGCATCCCAAAGTAACAAGAATGAATTTGGTTCTTTCAAGTTTAGTAGTCGGAATGGCAACAACGGACTATTCTTGTGCCTTTCCAGTCGCACGTTAATTAGTGTTTCTAATCTCCACTGATAGAAAAAGAATCGCTCGCCAGGTTTGGTCACTCTCCATTCTTGGGGAATGCGATAAAAAAAATTTGTCGTGCAGGAGTTTTCCGATTGTAGTTGCCTAATTTGCCAAACTGCATGAAGCAAGTATTCGATCGGAGTGCTGTCAAGCAGGGAATAAAGGCGCTTTTTTCTTCGTTCCTTTTCCAATGTTGGGAACGTTCTATCAATTCGCTTATTAGTTCTTTCTCTACCCACTTTTGCAACCAATTTTGACTCTTTGGCTCCCAATGTCAGAGTTCACGCCGCTTTCGTGAACCGCTGCACCTTGATCGCCTTTTCGCTCTTGCGCGCTTTCGCGATGTCGTAGCTGTTCTGCATGCGCATCAGTACATCCATGGAAACGCCGAAGGCCTTTTCAAGCCGCAACGCCATTTCGGGTGACAGGTCCACATGCTCGTTGAGCAGGCCGGAAAAGGCAGGGCGCGTTACGCCCAGTGCCTTCGCCGCCTCTGTGACGTTCAGTTCCAAAGGTTCAAGAATGTCATAGCGGATGAAGCCGCCCACATGTGGCGGGTTTTTCATGCGGATTGTCATTGCCGCCAAATACACGATTCAACAGTCGAAACAAAGCTAGGCCCCGGCCTTCGCCGGGGTGACGGAACTTGGAGGGTTTGCTACAGGAAGGCCCTTCGAGGCTTCGCTGTGCGAAGCACCTCAGGGTGAGGGGTGTCAGCTCTGTCCCTCACCCTGAGGAGCCCGCGCCTGCGCGGGCCTCGAAGGGCAAAGGGAACAGTGTCTTAATAGCGAGGAAGACTCGCCGTCACCGCCGTCATAATCCCCAAATAACCCTTCACATCCCAGGCTGATCGTCCGATGAACAGCCCATCGATATGGCTTTGGGCTGATAGCGCGACGCAATTGCCGGGGTTCACGCTGCCGCCATAGAGGATGGGCAGGCGCGTGCCGGTGAGGCTTTGCACCAGCGCGTCGATCTTCACGTGTTGCGCGTTGGCGAAATCGGGCGTGGCCGGCGTGCCGCCTTCACCGATCGACCACACGGGTTCATAGGCGATGATCACATTGCCTTTTGCCTTGTGGGCAACGCGCGAGAGGAGGGCGCGCACCTGCCGCTCCAGCGCCTGCGCCGTGAGCCCTGCGTCATATTCCCTGCGCGTGTCGCCGATGCACACAAGCGCCGTCAAGCCATGGCGCAGGGCGGCTTCGGTTTTGAGCGCCACCGTCTCATCCGTCTCGCCGAAAAATTCGCGCCGCTCGCTGTGGCCGATCTCGACAAGCGTGGCACCGCAATCCTTGATCATCAGGGGCGAGATCTCGCCCGTCCACGCCCCGGCATCGGCCCAGTGCATGTTCTGCGCGCCAACTTTCACACGCGTTTTGGAAAGCCTGGCCGCCACCTCGGCGATATAGGGAAAGGGTGGAATAACAAAAGGTTGGCACGTGTCTGTTAAAGCAAAGGATGAGGCGGCCAGACCATCGGCAAAGGCGATTGCCTCGGCGCGTGTCTTGTTCATTTTCCACGACGTGCCGATCCACAGTTTTTTGGCCATCAGTTGTATCCTGTCTTGGTGTAGGGCGCCCAATAGGCGACAGATTCTTTCAGTGCGGCAACAACGCTGCGGTCTGTCGGCTCACGCTCGCGGAAGGCAAGCTCAAGGCACAGTTCATTGTCGCTGCCGCCGCCGACGCGCACCGCCTGCAACAGATGCTCCGGCGTGATGCGGCCGTCCTCATTGTATGTCGCCGTGAAGGGCCAGTGCCCGCCCTTGTTCATGGAACTCTGCTTGATGTGGATGATCGGCGATTGCGTGGCAAAGTCCTTGGCCCAGGCATAGGGGTCAACATCGCGCGGGTTGGGCGATGTCACATCGCCATGGTCAATATCAACCATCGGCACCAGCGGAATGGCAAGCTGCGCGGCGTTGATCCAGTCCTGCAGCTCCTGTGTGGCTTTCAGCGTGTGGCCCAACTCGCGCGCCACCGACATGGGCTCCCAGAACAGATAGGAAAGCCCGCGGCGCTGGGCATGCTCCGCCACCTGGCGCCAGCAATCGAGTGCGGCTTCCATGGTGAAGCGGTAACGCTCGGCATCATCCATGTCGCGATAGGTGAGAATGGCAAACTGCGTGCCGATGGCGGGGCAGCCCAGATCGGCGGCAATGTCGGCGTAGGTCTTGAACCACTTCACATAATAGTCGCGCACTTCCGCATCAGGATGGCCGAAGTGGTTGAGCCGGCCATAGGGCCCGGTCATGGCCGATGTGATCTTGGCCTTCTTGCGGGCCAGCGCCTGGCCCATGCGCGCCGTCAGACGTGCAATCGTCGCCGGCTCCCACGCCGGGTTGATGAATTCATGCACCAGTTGAATGTGGCCGATGCCGATCTCGTCGGTCAGCACCGACACGAAATCTTCCGGCTCCGCAAAGCGGTTCACCAGCGGGTTGGTGTTGACGGACAGCGTGAACGACATGGGCGCATCATAGGGCTTTTGTTGCATTGCAGCGACGATTTTCATTGACTCCGGCGGAGGGATGCAAAATATTTCACTCCAAGAAAAATATTGCAAGCCATAAATGGCGGCAAAATGGGAGAGGCCTTGAACCAGATCGCCACCACGGTGCGGATCGACGAGGAAGCAGCGCTGGCCGCGCGGGCTGCCTGGTTGCATTTCGCCGGTGGCAAGACGCAAGGCGAAGTGGCCGAAATCCTCGGCGTGCAATCCACCAAGGCCCACCGCCTCATCGCCAAGGCCCGCAGCGAAGGCCTGATCCGCGTTTTCGTTGAAGGCCCCATCGCCGGCTGCATCGCGCTCGAGGAAAGCCTGAAGCAACGCTTCGGCCTGACGCAATGCGAAGTCGTACCCAACATCGATGATGGTCCACTGCCGCTCCGCACATTGGCGACAGCGGGCGCGCGCTATCTCGTCAATCTCATCCAGAGCAACCGCTACCAGATGATCGGCATTGGCCATGGCCGCACCCTGGCCGCCGCCGTCGATGCCATGCCCACCGTGCCGGCGGGATCGACCAAATTCGTCTCGCTGCTCGGCGGCCTGACGCGGCGCTTTGCAGCGAGCCCCTTTGACGTGATCCATCGCTTGGCCGAGCGCACATCAGCTGAATCCTACGTCATGCCGGTGCCGTTCTTCGCCAACACGGTGAAGGACAAGCGCGTGCTCGAATCCCAGTTCGGCGTCTCGGATGCGGTTGAAATGGCGCGCAATGCCGACCTCTATATCGCGGGCATCGGCGAAGTGGATCGCAAGAGCTTCATCGCGACCGGGGGCATGGTCGAGGACGCCGACATCGATCAAGTCATCGAATCCGGCGCCTGCGCTGAAATCTTCGGTTACTTCTACGACCCAGACGGCAAGCACATGCCAAGCCCGGTCACCGACCGCGCCATGGCGCCCCGCCTTGCCGACCTCAAATCACACAAGATCGTCGCCCTGGCGGGCGGCACCTCAAAAACTCAGGCCATCCGCGCCATTCTGGAGAGCGGTCTTCTTTTTGGCCTGATCACCGACGAGGCGACTGCAAAGCGTCTCGTCTCTTCGAAACCGGCGGCAACAGCCGGCGGCAAGAGTGGGAAAACCACCTGACATGCAAACCGCCTTTAATTTGGGAATTTTGGAGGAACCACCACATGTATGACAAGGAAAAAGGCCTGTTCGAGGCCTTCGTCGCCGGCAAGATGAGCCGCCGCGAACTGATCCGCTCAACCGGCAAGCTCGGCCTGTCGGCTTCGGCTGCGGGCCTGCTGATTGGCGGCGCGCAAACCAAGGCCATGGCCGCTGACTTCGACTGGATGAAATACAAGGGCACCAAGCTCAAGCTGCTCCTGAACAAGCATCCCTATGCCGACGCCATGATCGCCGACATCGAGAACTTCAAGACCATGACCGGCATCGACGTTGCCTGGGACATCTTCCCGGAAGACGTTTACTTCGACAAGGTGACGGCTGCCCTGTCGTCGGGCTCGGGCGAATATGATGCCTTCATGACCGGCGCCTACATGACCTGGACCTATGGTCCGGCCGGCTGGATTGAAGACCTCAACACCTACATCAAGGACCCTGCCAAGACCAACCCCGGCTTCAACTGGGAAGACGTGTTGCCGGGCCTGCGCGCCTCGACCTCATGGAACGGCGTTCCTGGCGGCGAACTGGGCTCTGCCGATGCCAAGCAGTGGTGCATGCCATGGGGCTATGAGCTCAACAACATCTCCTACAACAAGGTGATGTTCGACAAGGTCAAGGTGGAACCGCCCAAGAACCTCGACGAAATGGTGGCAACCTCAGCCAAGCTGACCAAGGACCTTGGGGGACCATACGGCATCGGCGTGCGCGGCTCGCGTTCGTGGGCCTCGATCCATCCGGGCTTCCTGTCGGGCTATGCCAACTTCGGCGAAAAGGACTTCACCGTCACCGATGGCAAGCTCAAGGCTGCCATGAACTCGGCAGGCTCCAAGGACTTCCACAAGAAGTGGGTGCAGATGATCCAGGAATCAGGTCCGAAGGATTGGGCCAACTACACCTGGTATCAGGTCGGCACCGACCTTGGCGCTGGCGCTTCCGCCATGATCTTCGATGCCGACATTCTCGGCTACTTCATGAACGGCGGCGACAACAAGGAGAAGGGCAACCTCGGCTACGCACCGTTTGCTGCCAATCCGGCTGCCAAGGCCCCGACGCCAAACGTCTGGATCTGGTCGCTGGCCATGGCTTCGGCTGGCAAGCAGAAGGATGCCACCTGGTACTTCATGCAGTGGGCAACCTCTGTCGAGCATGACCTGTTCGGCGCCCGCAAGATGGACTTCGTCAACCCGGTCCGCGCCTCTGTCTGGAAGGATGAGGAATTCCGCGGCCGCATCGACAAGTCCTATCCGGGTTATCTGAACCAGCACGACACATCGGCCCCGGGCGCAAAGATCTACTTCACCGCCCAGCCGCTGTTCTTCGATCTCACCACGCTGTGGTCGGAAAACTTGCAGAAGATGGTGGCCAAGCAGATCCCGGTCGATGAAGGCCTGGATGCCATGGCTGCTGAAATGGACAAGAAACTGTCGGAAGCAGGCCTCGGCTAAGCATTCCGTCTCGCGTGGGGCCTTGGCTCCCTGAGGCCCCACGCAGTCCCTCATCCGGCCTCCGGCCACCTTCTCCCGTTTGCAAGGACAACCGGGAGAAGGGGCAGCGGATTTGCCTTCTCCCGTGCGCGTTCGCATGGGAGAAGGTGGCCGAAGGCCGGATGAAGGCCCTTGGACGCAAGTCCGATTCCAGTCATTCTGATCATTAACCCAGAACACCCACATGACCGCACCCGCCGCACCAGCCCCCAGCCAGAAGCAGAGCCGCTTCATGCGCAAGGCGCTACCCTATTTCCTCAGCCTGCCTGCGCTGCTGATGTGCATCGGCATTCTCATTCCGTTCATAACGGCGGTCTATTATTCGATGCTGCGGTTCCGGTTGAACCTGCCGGCCATGAAGGGGTTCATCTGGTTCCAGAATTACATCGGTTTCTTCACCGATCCAAAATTTTGGAACACCCTCAAGATATCGCTGATTTATGCCATTCTCACCGTTGTCGTGGAACTGCTGCTCGGCTTGCTGATTGCCATCCTGTTGCAGAAGCGGACATGGCTCAACAATTCCCTGTCGATTGTCCTCCTGCTTCCCTTGATGACGGCGCCAGCACTCGCCGCCCTGATGTGGAAGCTGATGACCAACCCGAACTTCGGCATTCTGAGTTATTTCGTGAGCCTGCTTGGCTTCCCCGACATGAAGTGGGGCTCCGATCCTTCAACCGCGCTGTTCACTGTCACGCTGGTCGATGTTTGGGTTTACACACCCTTCATGATGATCCTGCTGCTGGCCGGCCTGCGCTCGCTGCCGCCCGCGCCGTTTGAAGCGGCGGCCCTTGACGGCGTGCCGCGCTCATTCGTCTTTTTCCGCATCACGCTGCCCATGCTGATGCCTTATATTCTGACGGCAACACTGTTCCGCCTGCTCGACTCCATCCAGCAATTCGACATCATCTACGCCATGACGCAAGGTGGCCCCGGCGACACGCTGCTGGTCTTCCAGGTGCAGGCCTATCTCGACTTCTTCCAGGCCACCAATGTGGGCCGCTCGGCAGCGTTGATGATCATTCTCTGGGCCATCACCTATGCGCTCTCCAACGTCTTCATCAAGCAATGGCTCAAGCTGCGCGAAAAGGCGCACGGGGTGGCATAATGGATCACACATCAACCCTTGAAAAAATCATCCGCGGCGTGTTGCTGACGCTGGTCGTGATCTTCTTCATGTTCCCGATCTTCTGGATCTTCCTCATGTCGTTCCAGACCAATGAGTCGATCCTGCGCATTCCGCCATCGCTGGCCTTCACGCCGACCTTTGACAATTATTTCGCGCTGGTGACCGGCGAAATGCGCACCGCTGCCGGCAGCCTGAAGATTGAGTTCATGCGCAACCTCTGGAACTCGGTGCTGCTGTCGACGATCTCCGTGGCGCTGTCGCTGGTGCTTGGCATTCCCGCTGCCTATGCCTTCGCGCGCTTCAAGTTCAAGCTGGGGGAGGACATTGCCTTCACGCTTCTGTCCTTCCGCTTTGCGCCGCCGCTGCTGGTGCTGCTGCCATTGAGCCTGTATTTCAAGACGCTTGGCCTCACCAACACCTACATCGGCCTGATCTGGGTCTATCAGCTCATCTGCCTGCCGCTCATCCTGTGGATCGTGCGCGGCTACTTCGAAGACCTGTCGCCGGATATCGAACATGCCCACCGCATCGCTGGCTATGGCTGGTTCGCCACCTTCTGGAAAATCGCCCTGCCGCTGGCCCGCCCCGGCATCGCAGCGGCGGGATTGCTGGCCTTCATCTTCGCCTGGAACAATTTCGTCTTCGCGCTCGTGCTGGCCTCGGCCGACAAGCAGCCGGTGACGGTGGGTGCGCTGGCCTTCGTCACGGCCTCAGGCATCCAATACGGTCAGATCGCCGCCGCCATTGTGTTGTCGGTGTTGCCCACCTTCGTCCTCGCACTTTTCGCCCAACGTTACCTCGTTGAAGGCCTGTCACTGGGAGCCGTCAAAGGATGAGCCAGCTTTCCCTCAGAAACCTGTCAAAGTCCTACGGCGCCTTCACGGTGTTTGATGGCCTGAACCTCGAAGCCGACGCCGGCGAGATCATCGTGGTGTTCGGTGGTTCCGGCACCGGCAAGACCATTCTCCTGCGCCTGATCGCCGGCGTCGAAGACCAGACATCGGGCACCGTCGAACTGAACGGCGAGGACATGACCGACGTTCCGCCGGAACGCCGCAATGTCGGCATGGCCTTCCAGAACTTCGCCCTGTTTCCCCACATGTCGGCGCGCGAAAACATTGCCGCCCCCTTGCGCGCCAAGTCAGCCAGTGAATCGGCATTGAATGCAGGCATCGACCGTGTCTCAAAGCTCTTGAAGATTGACCGCGTGCTGGGCCATGCGCCGCGCGAATTGTCCAACGGTCAGAAGCAGCGCACTTCGCTGGCCCGTGCTCTGGCCGCCGAACCAAAGTTTCTGTTGCTTGATGACCCACTGCGCAACGTTGACGCCAAGCTGCGCTATGAGATGCGCCTGGAACTGCCGCGCCTGCTGCGCCAATCCGGCGCCACGGTGCTGTACGTCACGCAAGACTACAAAGAGGCGATGGCGCTCGCTGACCGCATTGCCGTTCTGCAGGGTGGCAAGTTTGTGCAAGTGGCAACCCCGCAGGACATCTACGAAAAACCGGCCACACTGCAGGTGGCACGCCTGTTCGGTGATCCCGTCATCAACACGCTTGATGTGACCTTGCAGGCGCAAGGCAAGGGTGCGGCGGCAGATGTTGCAGGTTACAAGATTTCGATTCCCGGCAATGTGCAATCGCACGTGAGCAAGACCGTTGTTCTCGCCATGCGGCCTGATGCCGTCACACTCAACACGTCAAAGTCGGGCGTGAAGGCAACGGTCATGGCCATCACGCCGCTGAACGAGCGTACAGTGCTGCTGCTGCAGGCGGAAAATGGCTGGGAGTTCCTTGCCTCGCTGTCCGCCGCCGCTGAAACACCAAAGGCTGGCAGCACCGTGACGGCCCATTTCGAAAGTTCCGACATCCACCTCTTCGACAAGGAGACAGGAGAACGTCTCCATGGCTGAACTCGTCCTCACATCGGTCAACAAGATCTACAGGCCCCGCCGCAAAGCGCCGGTCCATGCCGTCAAGGAACTGAACCTCACGGTGAAATCAGGTGAGATCGTGGCGCTGCTCGGTTCCTCCGGTTGCGGCAAGACCTCGACCTTGCGCATGATCGCAGGTTTCGAAGATGTGACATCCGGCACCATTACTTTGGGTGGCCGCGCCATTCATGAACTGCCGCCATCGCAGCGCAACGTGGCCATGGCCTTCGAGGCCTATTCGCTGTATCCGCCACTCACCATCGGCGACAACATGGGTTTCGCGCTGAAGGCCGCCAAGCTGTCAGCAAGTGAAACAGCCGCCAAGGTCAAAGCCATGGCCGAGATGCTGGATATCTCCGGCATCCTCGACCGCTATCCGACAAGTGTTTCGGGCGGCCAGCAGCAGCGCGCCAGCCTGGGCCGCGCGCTTGTGCGCAAGGCTGACCTCTATCTTCTCGATGAACCCATGGGCCAGCTGGAGCCACAACTCCGCGCCATCCTGCGTGGACGCATCAAGCATTACCTGCGCGAGCACAATTGCACTTCCATTCTGGTGACCCATGACCAGACAGAAGCCAACGCCTTGGCAGACCGCATCGCCGTCATGGAGGCAGGCGTACTTCAGCAATATGCCTCGCCGGATGGCCTGAAGGCCGAACCTGCCAACCTCTTCACCGGCACCTTCATTGGTGAACCGCCAATGAATGTGTTTGACGCCACCGTACATGCATCGAAGTCCGGCGTGACCTTTGAACTGGTCGGCAACAAACTTGAGTTGACTACGAAGGAATTGGGTGCCGACGTCGTGACATTGCTGGGCCAGCACAAGACGGTGACACTGGGCGTACGCCCCCACGCCGTGCACGCCGGCCGTGGTGGCATCAAGGGCAAGGTCGTGTCGTGCCAGTGGCTCGGCGACCAGACGCATG
>CALMEZ010000003.1 GCA_937864985.1 uncultured Alphaproteobacteria bacterium | reverse complement strand
CCCGCCCAACCCTGCCTTCGGCGGCGAAGGCCTGCATGAATTTCTGGCCACGGTGAAACCCGCCCACTCACGCCACGGCGAAGTGTTCTATTACGTGTCGCCGAACTCGGACCTGCTCGGCTGGATTCTTGAGCGCGCCGCGGGACAACCTTTCGCCAGCCTCATGTCGCAGCGCCTGTGGCAGCCCCTTGGAGCTGAGTCAGATGCCTTTGTCACCGTAGATGCCAAGGGCGCTGTCCGCACCGCTGGCGGCATCAACACCACACTGCGCGATCTCGCCCGCTTCGGTGAACTGATGCGCAACGGCGGCCGCGCCAATGGCCGTGAGATCATCCCTGCATCATGGATTGAAGACATCCGCCACGGCGGTTCGCGCCAGGCCTGGGCGCGCGGCACCATGTCGGCCCTGTTTCCAAACGGCAGCTATCGCAGCAAATGGTACAAGGCCAACGATGCCGACGGCAGCTTCTATGCCATCGGCATCCACGGGCAGTGGATCTACTTGAACCCAGCGGCGGAAGTGACGGCTGTGAAATTCTCCTCGCAGCCTGATCCGGTGAATGACACGCTTGACCTGCAGACGGCGCAGGCCTTTGCCGCTGTGGCGCAGGCTGTGCGTTAGGCGCGTTCAGAACGTCACAACAGCCATGGTGGCGCGGTGGTCGGACGGCCACGGCGTCACCACGATATCAGCCTCCGGCGCCTTCTCGCCAACGATGCCAGCCTTTTCGATTTTCACACCGGGCGCTTTCGCCAGGATGAAGTCGATGCGGTCATGGTGGTCTTGCGGGTCTGTTGGTTCTGTGGTTGGCGTCCACGTCATGCCGGGCTTTGCCACAACATCCGGAAAGGCTGAACGGAACGTGTCCACAAAACCCTCATCCTCAATGGCCTTGGTGGAAGGCCACGGCACAACAAGCGGCTGCAGTTTTGCCGCAACAGCCTTGTCGCTCCAGTCGAGATGGCTGGGTTCGTTGAAATCTCCCATCACGAATTGTGCCGCTGCATCTTTCTCGGCGCGAATGTCCTCGACGATGGAGGCAATGGCCTTGCCCCGCGCAATGCCGGCATATTTCACCGCATCCTCGGCCGTGCTCACGAAAGGCCATTTGCCATATTCGATGTTGAGCAGTTGATAGGGCCCATAGGGCGCATCCGGAAGGTTATGGCTGTAGGCAACCACGATCTTGCCATTGACGTTGATTTCAACACCATTGCCATTCGGCGTTTCCTTGCCGAAGGGATATTTGCTGATCACCGCATCAGCCCAATGCGCCACCGTGTTGTGGGTGAATTCATGATAGTTGTAGCCGAGTGCGGTAGCGATATCCTTGGCGCGGCTGGCATCAGATGCCTTGCAGTCATCAGCGGTGCACGGGTCAGGCTCCGGCACGGTTTCCTGCACGGCAATGATATCGGCATTAACGGCCTTGAACACGGCAACCGTTTCATCAATGGGTTTCTGCGCATTGGCACCCGCGCCCCACATGTTCATGGAAAGCAACGTCACAGTTTCGGCCTGCGCCGCCGTGGCAAGGAAAAGGCTGGCCGTTGCGAGGAGAAGAGGTCGGATCATGATACGGGCTCCCGTTGTCACGCGAGCCTAGCACCTGTTCTGTGACGGTTTGAAGGGGTGGTCACTAGCCAAATGAGTAACCTACAACAGGAGTTGATTCCAAATTAGCTCCTACACTAGAAATAGAATTCTATTCTAGGGCACCTAGCAACCCCGTACACGCGATTCTCGCGTTCTCCACTAGTCCCCTGCCGCCGACACCCTGAATCGCACTCTACAGCCAACCTCGTCGATCACAGAGCCTATCATGGGTGTGTAGTCCTATCGTCCGAGGCGGGCGGCCGATTTGGCTTGGCGCCGATTTCAAAACTGGGGCTTGACGTAACCATATGGCAGCACATCAAGACAACGTGGCTTGAATGTTTGCTTAAACCCTCCCCGCTGCTCCCACTGCCTATCAAGTCGAAGGATTTGACGCTTGACCAACTCGCAAGCTGCCTTCGTCTTGTACGCTTGCACGACGCTACCAATTCGAAGGTAGTAATATTTGGAATTCTTTGCATCAGCCGAGCCCGAAGAAAATCCAAAAGAAAAGCAAACGATCATCAAGCAGCAAATCAATCGCATTGGCTCGCTCTTCCTCACTTCACTTCTTCCGCTGCGGCCCTGACCAACACAAAAACCCATGCCCACCCGGCTTTTCCATGAGCAACACCGGTCCCGGCTTGAGCTTCAGCGTCGAGCATTCAACAAAACTATACTTGGCTTTCTTGCGCGTCGGCTTTTTGGCTTCAGCGGAAGTCACGCCCACCGTCGCAGCCAAAACTGCCATGACCAAGAATTGGGCAAAAATCGAGATCAACCGGACCATGGTGCGAACTCTCATAAACTGAACCGAGCACCTGTGTAGCGAAAAAGAGGCGTCTTGAAAACACTGAGGGAACCCCGGCTTCCGCCGGGATGACGGGCGGAAAGAGATTGTTCGACCAATGAAGTCGTATAAAAACGAAACTTGCAAGTGTCTTGCTACTTTATTGTCACGGCACGGGAATAACTACACTCACCAAAGAGATGTGAGACACCTCCCATTAGTGGTCCGGTAGTCCACAGCTTGGGAGTCTTCGATGTTGTGTCTAAGAGCAGCCAATACTTACTGCTTGAACTATCTTCTTGCTTGCTGAAGTCCGCAATTGTGTCTCTGATAATTGAGTCCGACCACTTGACTTCAATTGTATGACATTCACTGAGAGACTTATTGTAACCGCCACAAATCGATACTTTGTCTTCCGTTTTCGATGTCTCGCCTCGTTGCGTTTCCAAATAATTTTCGATGTTTACCGTGAGTTGGAATCCAGCAGCTTTCATGTTGCATCCCGACGGGGTGCAATAGGCTTTCTGAGTCATTGTACACACAAATGTCTCTTTCACCGCGGCTGTCGCCGGGGCAACGGAAATGACATTCAAAAATGACAAAAGGCAAAAAATAAAAATCTTCAACAATGTACCCGTCTTCACGGCACCACTTCAATCCGCTTCACGCCTTGCGGTGCTGTCAGGCCCTTCCAAATCTTGTTGGCCTGGTGCACGGGCGCATTGGCTGGGCGTTCAACGTATTTGCCATCGCCTGCCTTGGCGAGAACCTTGCCTTCTTCGGCGGCGACTTTGCCGCGTGAGATCACGTGGCGCGGCAGGCCGGTGCATTCATAGCCTTCGAAGACGTTGTAATCGATGCGGCTGACTTGTGTTTTGTGTGATATCGTCTTCTTGGCTTTCGGGTCCCACACCACAAGATCAGCGTCAGCGCCCACACGAATGCAGCCCTTGCGCGGATAGACGTTCAAAATTTTCGCGATGTTGGCCGAGGTGGCGGCCACGAATTCTTCCTTGGTCAGGCGGCCCGTGTTCACACCCGCTGTCCACAACACCGGCATGCGGTCCTGCAAGCCGCCCGTGCCATTGGGAATCTGCGTGAAGTTCTTGGCGCCCATGCGCTTCTGCGCTTTGGTGAAGGTGGCATGGTCGGTGGCCACCACGGAAAGCGTTCCGCTCTGCAACCCCGCCCACAATGAATCCTGATGCTTCTTGTTGCGGAAGGGCGGCGACATCACGCGGCCCGCCGCATAGTCCCAATCCTTGTTCTGGTATTCCGAGTCATCGAGCACAAGAAATTGGATGAGCGGCTCGCCATACACACGCTTGCCCGACTGCTTGGCGCGGCGGATGGCCTCGTGCGTTTCCTCGCAGGACACATGCACGATGTAAAGCGGGCAGCCCGCCATGTCAGCGATCATGATGGCGCGGTTGGCGGCTTCGCCTTCCACTTCCGGCGGGCGGGAATAGCTGTGGCCTTCAGGCCCCGTCACGCCACGCGCCAGCAGATCAGCCTGCATGCGCGCGACAACATCGCCATTCTCGGCATGAACCAGCGGCAGCGCACCCAGCTCGGCGCAGCGGCGGAAGGAATTGTACATCTCATCATCATTCACCATCAAAGCGCCCTTGTAGGCCATGAAGTGCTTGAAGGTGTTGATGCCATAGGTCTTCACCACGGTTTCCATCTCGTCGTGAACCTGCGGGCTCCACTTGGTGATGGCCATGTGCAGGCCGTAATCGGCGGCGGCCTTCTCGCCCTTGTGCTGCCAGGTCTGATAGGCCGCAAGCAGGCTTTCACCGGGTGCGGGCAGGCAGAAATCAACCGTCATCGTCGTGCCGCCAGCCAGCCCCGCCATGGTGCCCGATTCAAAATCATCGGCGGTGGTTGTGCCCATGAAGGGCATGTCCATATGGGTATGCGGATCAATGCCGCCGGGCATGACATAACAGCCCGTGGCGTCAATGGTCTTGTCGCCCTTCAGCCCCTGCCCCACGGCAACGATCTTGCCATCCTCGATCAGCACATCGGCTTTCTCGGAAAAATCAGCGTTGACGACGGTTCCGTTTTTGATCAGCAGGCTGGACATGGGGAGGCTCCTATTGTTTGAGCAGTTGTTTCAACATGGGATGGGGTTCGGCAAGAAACGGATTGATGACAGTGACGCCCTGCCATTCAAAACCGTGTTGCATGTCTTCCGAAAGCAGCATGTCGCTTCCGGCTTCCGCCGCCGATGCAAGGATGATGGCGTCCCAGACTTGCAGTCCGTGGTGCGAAATCAGCACCCGGCCCGCATTGAAAACCTCAAGTGTTGTCGCTTGCGTTGGAAACTGGCTGGTCCAGTCTGACATCCGCTCTGCCGCAATGGCCTTGGGAACGCCGCCCCTTCTGACAAGCCAGTTCATAGCCTCGCCAACGGCCTGCAGTGGCAACACAAGGGAATCGTCGTGCGCATTTTCGATGAGCGCTTGCGCTGCTGCGTGGCGCGCATCAGCGAAAACGTCTTCGGCATAAATAATGATGTTGCTGTCGAGCGCGGCGAGCACGTTAATTGTCATAAAGTTCGTCACGTGTCCCACGTGACGTGACATGGGCAAAAGGCTTGCGCTGCCGCAGCTTTTCCACAAATGCACGCTTCTTGTCTGCCTTGTCGGCCACTGCCGCGTGGTTGGGCGCAATGGTCGCAACAATACGACCATGTTTGGTGATGCTAATCGTATCACCATTTTCAACCCGTTCGAGAAGCTTGGAAAAATCCCTGTTCGCTTCGGTCGCTGTGATCACGCGCATGGTAAAATTCCAAAAGTAGTGAAATCACTACTTAATGCGAGGCGGCTGAAAAGTCAAGAAGGGGGCGGCCAGAATCAGTCCTGGCCGCCCCTTTGCGTTACTTCATCGCCGCGGCGGCTTTGGTCACCACATCGGTCCAGGCGCCTTCCGGCTTCTTGGTGATGACCGGAGCTTCGCCACCGGATGACAGCAGCGTTGTCACCGTGCGGTCGGCGGCAGCGGTATCAAGCGTACCGTCCGAGCCTTCGGTGAGCAGGTTCACTTCCTGGATCATCGTCGTCTGGTGGGCTTCCGTCTGCGAACCGGAGGCATCATTGTCCAACACCGCCTTCACGGCATCCGCCGGGTTGGCGCGGGCATCATCCCAGCCCTTCATCGAGGCCTTGACGAACTTCGCCATGGTTTCAACGAACTTCGGATCCTTCAGCTTGTCCTCAAGCACATAAAGGCCGTCTTCCAGCGTGGCGACACCCTGGTCTTCATACTTGAAGGTGATCAGGTCATCAGGCTTTACGCCTGCTTCAAGGATCTGGTGATATTCGTTGTAGGTCATGGTCGAGATGCAGTCAGCCTGCTTCTGTAGCAGCGGATCAACGTTGAAGTTCTGCTTCAGCACCTTGACGCCGCCAGCCGAGCCATCGGTCTTGTAACCGAGCTTCGCCATCCAGGCCATGAAGGGATATTCATTGCCGAAGAACCACACGCCAAGCGTCTTGTCCTTGAAGTCAGCGGGTGAGGCGATGCCGGTTTCCTTGCGGCAGGTCAGCATCATGCCCGAGCGCTTGAACGGCTGGGCGATGTTGACGACGGGTGAACCCTTTTCACGCGAGGCCAGAGCCGACGGCATCCAGTCCACGATCACGTCTGCGCCGCCACCGGCCAGAACCTGTTCGGGGTTGATGTCGGGGCCGCCCGGCATGATCGTCACGTCAAGGCCTGCGTCCTTGTAATAGCCCTTGGTCTGGGCCACGTAATAGCCAGCGAACTGGGCTTGCGTCACCCACTTGAGCTGCAGCTTCACAGCTTCAGCCGAAGCACCACCCACACCCATCATCAGGGCGCCAGCGGCTACGGCTGTCATCAAAAGTTTCTTCATGTCGTTACTCCCTTGGTTGAAACCCACCGCCTATTTTCTGTAGGACGGATGCCAGAACGTCACGTGCCGTTCGGTGAGAACCAGCAGTGCGTAAAACAGTGAACCCGTGATGGCCGCCACGGCAATCTCGGCCCAGACCAGATCCAGCGCCTGCGCGCCAGAACCCGTCTGGATGCGAAACCCCATGCCGACAATGCGGGTGCCGAAGAATTCTGCGACAATGGCCCCGATCATGGCAAGGGTGGAATTGATCTTGAGCGCATTGAAAATGAACGGCATGGCCGACGGCAGGCGCAGCGCCGCCAGGGCCTGCCACCAGGACGCGCCATAGGAGCGCATCAAATCCCGCTCGAGATGGCCCGAGGCCTGCAGGCCCGCCGTGGCATTCACCAGCATGGGAAAAAACGTCATGATGACGATGACGGCAATGTTGGGCGCAACACCCGTGCCAAACCACATGACCATGATCGGCGCCACGCCGACCAGCGGCAGCACCGACATGAAATTGCCGAGTGGCAAAAGCCCGCGGCGCAGGAACGGAATACGATCACACACCAAGGCGGCCAGCAGGCCGAGGAGCGAGCCCAAGAGCCAGCCCGGAATCACCGCTTTGATGAGTGTCTGCCAGAAATCCTCGGCCAGCGTCGGGATGGAATTCACAAACTTTGCCGCGATGATGGAGGGCGGCGGCAACAGGATGGGGGGAATCTGGAAGGCCCGCACCACCACCTCCCATAGAACCAGAATGGCCACGCCAAACAGGATGGCGGGCATCATGTCGCGGAGTTTCGATTGCGTCATGGCCGTGCTCCCATGCGCCGGTTCACCAGCCCCTCGAACCATTCAATCAGGAACACCAGCGTGGCCGCCAGCACCGAGCCTGCCACCAGCGCCGACCATACATGCATGGTCTGGCCGAAGTTGAAGCCCACCAGCATGCGCGAGCCAAGCCCGCCCTGCGCACCGGTTGGCAATTCGCCCACGATGGCGCCGGTAAGTGCGATTGCAATTGCCACCTTCAGCGACGTGAACAGGAAAGGAATGGAGGCCGGCAGCCGCAGCTTCCACAACACTTCATTGGTGCTGGCATTGTAGGTGCGCATCAGGTCGCGGTGCATGACATCGGGTGACATCAGGCCCTTCACCATGCCGATGGTGACAGGGAAGAAACACAAATACATCGAAATGAGCGACTTGGGCAAAAGGCCCGTCAAGCCAAGGGCCCCCAGCACCACAATGATCATCGGTGCGATGGCCAGGATAGGAATGGTCTGCGAGGCAATGATCCACGGCATCAAAGCCTTGTTGAGCAGTTTCGAATGCACAATGCCGATCGCCAGGATCACACCGAGCGCCACACCAAGTGCAAAGCCCAGAAGCGTTGACGACAGGGTGATCCAGCAATGGAACAGCAGCGATTTCACCTTCCATGGCGCGATCATGAAAATGGTATTCCACAATTCTATGACCAGTTGGTGCGGCGCCGGCAGGATGGGCCGCTCCAGGTTCCACGAGATGGCCAGCACGTTACCAAGCCCGCCACCGGCTGCATCAATCTTGGGCTGGGCCACGACGGCATTCATCGGCACCGCCGCAATGTACCAGATTGCCACCAGCACAAGGCAGACCGTGGCAATGGGAATGGCTTTGCCGTCCTTCTTCATGCGCTACCGTCAATCTTCATAGCTGTGGCCCGCCTTCAGGCCCTCGCGCACCCGATGGGCGAGTTTCAGGAATTCCGGCGTCTCGCGAATGTCGAGCGTGCGGTTCTTCGGCAGGCCCACATCAATCACGTCGATGATGCGGCCGGGCCGCGGGCTCATCACAACGATCTTGGTCGACAGGAACACTGCCTCGGGAATCGAATGGGTGACGAACACGATTGTCTTTTTCGTCCGCTCCCACAGCTCCAGCAATTGCTGATTCAACTTGTCGCGGACGATTTCATCAAGTGCGCCGAAGGGTTCATCCATCAGCAAGAGCTTGGGATCAAAAGCCAACGCACGCGCGATTGAGACGCGCTGCTGCATGCCGCCCGACAACTGCCAGGGATATTTCTTCTCGAAGCCTGTGAGGTTCACCAAGTCGAGATTGCGCTTCACACGCCCCTGCGGATCATCAAGCCCCATGACTTCGAGGGGCAGCGCCACATTGCGTTCAACCGTGCGCCACGGAAACAGCGCCGGTGCCTGGAACACATAGCCATAGGCACGCGACAGACGCGCCTGCTGCGGTGTCATGCCGTTCACGGTGAGCGTGCCCGAGGAAATCTGTTCGAGATCGGCAATGGCCCTGAGCAACGTCGTCTTGCCGCAGCCGGAAGGGCCGATAAAGGACACAAAATCACCTTCGGCAACCGTCAGGTCCACACCCGACAGGGCGTTCACCGGCCCATCTGCGGTGGTGAAGGTCAAGTTGACACCCTTCGCCTCTATGACGTTCGCCGCCAAGCCCAACTCCCTGAATTTCATTCTTGGTCTTTTGCGAAAGGCTATCGTCTCTTGACCATTTGATCAAGAATAATAAGCTTCCCCTATGGCCGACAAGTCAGCACAGCCTGCCCAAAAGACCCGCATCCAGCACCAGAACCAGGCGCTGATCCTTGATGCGGCGCTCGAGGTGTTTTCAACCTACGGCTATCGCGGCTCAACGGTGGACCAGATTGCCAGCCGCTGTGGCATGTCAAAACCCAACCTGCTCTATTATTTCAAGCGCAAGGAAGACATCTACACCGCCGTGCTGGAGCACACGCTGAAGCACTGGCTGGAGCCCCTGCAGGCCCTCAACCCTGATAATGATCCGCTGACCGAACTGGAGCGCTACATCACGGCCAAGCTCAACATGACATTCGAACGGCCGGAAGCGTCCCGCCTTTTTGCCAACGAGATCCTGCATGGCGCGCCGCACGTCGGACCATTCCTGCGTGGGCCCCTGCGCAAGTTGGTGGACGCCAAGGCGGCGGTGATTTCGGGCTGGATCAGGCAAGGCAAGCTGGCTGATGTTGATCCCTACAACCTGATCTTTTCCATTTGGGCGGTGACGCAGCACTATGCCGATTTCTCGATTCAGGTCGAAGCCGTGCTGGGCAAGGACATGAACGCCAGGCACATCAAGAAAAGCGTGCTCGACTTCCTGTTGCGCGGCCTCAAGCCATGATGTCAGGCCCTGACCTCAGGCCCTGACGCTCATATCACGATGGGCCGCTGCGCGCGGTGCTTGCCACATGGTCCAGGCAAGATGCGCTGCTGCTGAAGCCAGAATGATGCCGCCGCCAATCAAGGCAGCGCGTGTCGGCCATTCTCCCAGGAAGAAGAACACCCAAAGCGGCGCGAAGGCCGCATTGAGGATTCCGAGAAGGCCCGACTGGGCGGCGGGAATGCGCGTCATCGCCATGAAGATCAGGAAATTGCCGATGGCCAGCTGCACCATGCCGAACAGGGCAAAGAGCGGCCATTCATGACTGGTGACAGTCGAGAAATCGGCAAATGGCAACGCCAGCAAGCCGCTGGTCAGCACCGTGACACAGGCCATCGGCACCACATCGAATGTTGGCGTCTTGCGCACCAGCAGAATGATTCCGGAATAGGTGGCAAGGCAAAGCACCGCCAGAAGATCACCGATCAAGCCGCCACCGGTGGCACCCGACGCCATCATGATGGCGATGCCGGCAAAGCCTGCAGCGGCCGCCAGCAGGGTCGGCACATCCAGTTTTTCTCCCAGCACCAGCCGTGCTGCCAATGCCGCGGCAAACGGCGCTGCCGCAAAGATCATGAAGAAGTTGGCAACACTGGTATAGGACAGCGACAGAATGTTGACGATCATCCCTGTGGCGTTGAGCAGAACAATGCACAGGCCCGTGAGCCCGATGCCCCACACCGTCGCCGGCGCCTTGCGCCCATCGCGCCAGAACAGCACCGCAAGTGTTATGATAAAGGCAAAAAATCCACGGCCAGAGGCCAGCGTGAAGCCATCCGCATGAATGAGACGTGTGAACAGGCCGGACGTGGAGTCGACGGCTGATCCGGCAATCATCAGGAGAAGACCCATGTTCTGGGCGGCGGCACCACGGGGAGAAGGCATGGCGGGCCTTTTCCCGGATTCTCCCAGTCCCGGCAAGGCCACCCTTCAGTAAACAATTCGTTTAGCTCATTTCCGCAATGAATTTCAGGTTGCAAAGCCGATCAGCTATCATTCGGGATTCGAGACGATCCGGGGATTGACCATATGACTTCTGTTCCAAGCCAGGCGCTGACGCCGAACACCTATGCCTATGAGCAGCAGGCGCTGGTCAAGGCCACGGGTTTCCGTGAATACGATGCACGCTGGCTGTTTGGCAGTGAAATCAACCTGGCGGGCATTCAGGATCTGGGCCTCTGTCTCGGCACCCTGTTGCACCGGCGCGGCGTGCGCCCCCACATCGTCGTGGGCCATGACTATCGCGCTTATTCATCAGCGATCAAATACGCCATGACCTCAGGGCTGATCGCCGCCGGCTGCCACGTCCACGACATTGGCCTGTGCACAACGCCCATGGCCTATTTCGCACAATTCGCATTGGATGTTCCCGCTGTGGCCATGGTCACGGCCTCCCACAATGAAAATGGCTGGACCGGCGTCAAGATGGGCCTCGACCGGCCCCTGACCTTCGGCCCTGACGACATGCTGGAGCTCAAGACGTTGACCCTCGAGGGCCGCGGCCAGTCCCGCAGCGGCGGTGGACTGACGCGTGTCACCGACATGTATGAGCGTTACAAGGCTGATCTGGTGAAGCCAGGCAAGCTCTCGCGCAAGCTGAAAGTCGCGGCCGTGTGCGGCAATGGCACAGCGGGTGCCTTTGCGCCGCAGGTGCTGCGTGAGGCGGGCTGCGAGGTGATCGAGATTGACTGCGCCCTCGACTACACCTTCCCGCATTACAATCCGAACCCTGAAGACCTGAAGATGCTCGCCGTCATGAAAGACGCCGTGAAGGTCCATGGCCTCGATGCCGCCTTCGGTTTCGACGGCGACGGTGACCGCTGTGGTGTCGCCGACAATGAAGGACATGTCATCTATGCCGACAAGATTGGCCTGATGATGGCCCGCGACATGGCGGTCCTTGTTCCCAACACAACATTCGTGGTCGACGTCAAATCAACGGGCCTCTTCGCCACCGACCCCGTGTTGGCGCAGCACGGTGCCAAGACCGACTATTACAAGACCGGCCATTCCTACATCAAACGCCGCACGCGCGATCTCAATGCTTCCGCAGGCTTTGAGAAATCCGGTCACTTCTTTTTCCGTCCGCCCTTCGGCCATGGCTATGACGACGGGCTCGTCTCGGCACTGTCCATCTGCCGCATGCTGGATCGCGCAGCCGGAAAATCACTTGCAGATCTCTACCGCGCCCTGCCCGTGAGCTTCACATCACCCACCATGTCGCCCCACTGCGGCGACGAGGTGAAATATGACGTGGTTGATAAACTGATAACGCGCATAAAAGCAGACGCCGGTTCGAAAAGGCTCATTGAAGGTCAAGCCATTGTGAACACAAACACAGTTAATGGCATTCGTTTCACCTTCGCTGATGGCAGTTGGGGCCTTGTGCGAGCGTCATCGAACAAGCCGGAGCTGGTCGTGGTCTGCGAGAGCATGAGTTCCGAAGCCCACATGCGCGGGATATTCCATTACATCCAGGCGCTTCTCAAGGAATTCCCGGATGTCGGCGCGTTCAACCAAACAGTTTGACCGCCCTAGGTTGAAACGCGAAACAAACTGTTCACCATGAACGGGCGTTTCGCTGATTGCGCCCAATTTTAACGAAACCAGACACATTTTCCTGAAATGCGCCTGATAGAAGATGACGCACGTGCGGCAAACCGCATGCGCAGATTTGACAATTCTTGGGATGAAAAATGGTCTGGTCAGCAGGCAATCCACCGCCGGTCTTTACGAATACGCAAGTCATCAACCAGTTGTTTCCGGTTGACGGTCCTTGGTGGCAGACGGCCACCATCACCTACAGTCTCGCAGGCCTCACAGCCGCCCAGCAGCCCAAGGCAATTATCGCCTTCTCGCTTTGGGACGAATTGATCGCCAAGAGCATCACGTCAGGTGGAAGCCAAATCACCTTCAGCAATGCCAGCGGCGTCGGCTATGCCTACACCAACAGCGCCTGGTCTGAACCCAGCAAAGCGATGACAAGCGGGCAGGTTTTTTTTGACATCGCCTACAACGGGGCCGGGGGTGACGCGGACAACGACCTGATGCACCCCGGAATTGGTCTGCATGGCTTTGCAACCTTCATCCATGAAATCGGCCACGCGTTCGGCCTCGACCACATGGGCACTTATGACGGATCAGCCGACGCAACGCTAAACGCATCCTCATTTCAGGACAGCACGGTCTATTCCATCATGTCCTATTTCGGTCCGAGTTGGGGACCAGGCGCCGCCAAGGGCGAAGGCATTGTTGCCTGGGCCGACTGGGTGGCAACGGACGGCTTGCGTTACGACCCGCAGACACCGATGCTCAACGACATTCTTGCCATGCAGACGAAGTATGGCGCAGACACCACAACACGCACCGGCAACACGGTGTACGGCTTCAACTCGACGCTGGCCGGCGTTGACGGCGACATCTTCAACTTCAGTGTCAACGCTCATCCGATCCTCTGCATCTATGATGCCGGCGGCAATGATACACTGAACCTTAGCGGCTACAGCCTCGCCTCCAACATCGACCTCAATCCAGGCGCTTTCTCCGACTGCAACGACATGACCAAGAACATCTCGATCGCCTGGTCAGCGACAATTGAAAACGCAGTCGGAGGGAGCGGCAATGATACAATAAAGGGCAACAGTGTAGACAACATCCTGAAGGGCGGCGCAGGTTTGGATACGCTTGATGGCGGCTCCGGAACAGACACCGCCGACTATAGCGACAAAGCGCTTTCCGTTTCCGTCACGTTGAATGGCGCAACTGCAGCAACAGTCAATGTCAACGGTATTGCGGAAGATTCGATCAAAAATATCGAAAATCTAATTGGCGGCGGCGGCGGCGACACGCTGGGTGGT
>CALMEZ010000002.1 GCA_937864985.1 uncultured Alphaproteobacteria bacterium | reverse complement strand
CCCACTTCGCTGGGCAGCGTGCCGCCGTTGGTGTCACACAACACCACCCAGCGCGCGCCCGCGTCATAGGCGGCCTTGGCGCAGGCCGTGGCATAGGCTGCGTTGGCCTTGTAACCATCAAAAAAGTGCTCGCAATCGACAAGCACTTCCTTGCCCGAAGCTTTGGCCGCCTTCACCGAATCTGCGATGCTCTCAAGGTTTTCTTCATTGCTGCAGCCCAGCGCCACGCGCACATGATAATCCCAGCTCTTGGCCACAAAGCAGATGGCCTTGGATTTCGCTTGCAACAGGGCCTGCAAGCCCGGGTCATTGGCGGCCGAGCGCCCGGCCCGCTTGGTCATGCCAAAGGCCGTGAAGGTGGCGCGCGTCTGGCGCGGCTCGGCAAACAGCGCCGTATCCGTGGGGTTGCCACCGGGATAGCCGCCTTCGATGTAATCAACGCCCAGCTTGTCGAGCATCGACATCACCAGCAACTTGTCCTCCAGCGAAAAATCAATCCCCGGCGTCTGCTGCCCATCCCGCAGCGTCGTGTCGAAAAGATAGAGGCGTGTCTTGGCCATCACACCAATCCCTTATAGTGAAGCGCGACATAGACCACGAGCGCCAGCACGATGATCTTGAGCGCGATATAGCCCAGCCAGCGCTTCGGAAACGGCAGGCTGTCATGCCACGACGTCTTGTCCTGCGGCGTATTCATCGCTTCGCCTCCCATGTGGTGGTGCCATCCTTGTTATCCTTGATTGCAATGTCCATGGCGGCGAGCTGGTCGCGGATGCGGTCACTCTCGGCCCAGTTCTTGGTATGCCGTGCAACGAGGCGATCTTCGATAAGACGCACCACAACATCGCGGTCGACGCTCGGCGCTGGTGCCGTTTTATGCGCAGTGTCGAGCTTGAAGCCCATGAGCATCAGGCTTGCCTTGAGGGCAGACACACCTTCTGCAGTGTTGATCTGGTGCAGGCGCGTGAACGCGCCATGGGTATTCAAGTCATCAGACAGCGCATTCAGGAACACCTCGTCCACGGCAGATGGCGAAACACCTGCGGTGCTGTCCTGCCATGTACGGAGTGTATTTTCTGAATCCTTCAGGCTCGCGAAGGTCCAATCAATCGGCTGCCGATAATGCGTGCGCAGCATATTGAAGCGCGCCACTTCGCCGGGCCAGTCCTTCAGCACATCAGCAATCGTCGTGAAATTCCCCAGGCTCTTGGACATCTTCTGTCCTTCCACCTGCAGGAAGCCGTTGTGCATCCAGTAATTGGCCATGACATGTTGGCCCGAGGCGCAGCGCGACTGGGCGATTTCATTTTCGTGGTGCGGGAAGATCAGGTCGAGGCCGCCACCGTGAATGTCGAACACCTCGCCCAGATGCGCCTTGCTCATGACCGAGCATTCGATATGCCAGCCGGGGCGGCCACGGCCCCAGGGGCTGTCCCAGCCCGGCTCTTCAGGTGAAGACAGTTTCCACAACACGAAGTCGGCCGGGTTCTTCTTGTGCGCCTCGACGGCAACGCGGGCACCCGCCACCTGCTCATCCAGCTTGCGGCCGGACAGGCGCCCGTAATCCGGCATGGAGCCCACATCGAACAGCACCTCGCCACCCGCCGCATAGGCATGACCACGCTTGATCAGCGTGCTGATCATCTCGATCATGCCGGCGATATGCTCTGTGGCGCGTGGCTGCTGCGTGGGCGGCAGGCACCCCAGCGCCAGCGTGTCTGTCTGATACTGCTGATAGGTTGTCTCCGTGACCTTGCGGATGGCCTCATTCAGCGGCACGCCTGGATAGTCCCGCAGCGCCCGCGCGTTGATCTTGTCATCAACGTCGGTGATGTTGCGCACATAGGTGACATGGCTTTCGCCATAGAGGTGCCTAAGCAGGCGGAACAGCACATCGAACACGATGGCGGGTCTGGCATTGCCGATATGCGCGAAGTCATAGACGGTGGGTCCGCAGACATACATGCGCACGTTTTTCGGGTCCAAGGGCGTGAACACTTCCTTGGTCCGGGTCAGCGTATTGTAGAGGCGCAACGTCATGGGGTTCTCTCGGGCTTCTGGCCCGGAAACGCTTTGCTTGAGATTAGGGTAAGCGGCGCCGTGCCAGCGGTTGATTCGCTAGGTGCAAATAATAATCGCGCAAACGTTAACGCGGTTATGGTTGGCAACGGTCATGCCCCCGCTTAGCGCCGGACACACGCAAAGGTCAAGCTCTGCCCAAAATCGAGGTTGCCATGCCGTTTACGCGCATTTTCCAGCGCCGGACTCAGGCTAATGAGCCACCATGGGGACGGCGGCGAACCAACATCGGCTCGGGCTCCTGCTTGTGGCGGGGGCCGCTTTGTGCTGGTCATCAGCCGGACTGTTCACGCGGTCCATTTCGGCTGACCTGATGACCTTGCTGTTCGTGCGCGGCATCTTCTCAGGCCTTGCCGTGTTCACCGTCCACTGCCTGATTGAGCGGCGCTTTGCCATCGATGAT
>CALMEZ010000001.1 GCA_937864985.1 uncultured Alphaproteobacteria bacterium | reverse complement strand
CGGCCGGGTCGCGCACCACCTCCATCTCGTACTCTTTCCAGCCCAGCAGCGACTCTTCGATGAGCAGCTCGTTGGTCGGCGAGGCCTCCAGGCCGCGCTTGCAAATGGTCTCGAACTCTTCCGGGTTGTAGGCAATGCCGCCGCCCGTGCCGCCCAGCGTGAAGGAGGGGCGGATGATACAGGGAAGCCCGATGGCCAGCATCGCCTCAAAGGCTTCGACCAGTGCGCTTTCGCGATATTTCTTCTGGCGCTCCGGTTCACCTTCGGCCCACTTGCGCTCGAAGGCGGCAAGGTCTGTGGCTTCCGCCTTCAGTTTGGCATGCAGTTCCTTGTCGGCATCCTTGGCCTTTGAGGCATTGGCCAGCATGGAGCGGGGCGATTCCAGACCGATCTTGGTCATGGCATCGCGAAACAATTCGCGGTCTTCGGCCTTGTCGATGGCCTCGGCTTTTGCGCCGATCAGTTCCACATTGAACTTCTCCAGCACGCCCATCTTGTTGAGTGAGAGTGCGGTGTTCAGCGCTGTCTGTCCGCCCATGGTCGGCAAAATGGCATCCGGCCGCTCCTTCTCGATGATCTTGGCCACAACTTCCGGCGTGATTGGCTCGATGTAAGTTGCATCTGCCAGTTCCGGATCCGTCATGATGGTGGCCGGGTTGGAATTGACGAGGATGACGCGGTATCCTTCCTGTTTCAGCGCCTTGCAGGCCTGGGTGCCCGAGTAGTCAAACTCGCAAGCTTGGCCGATGACAATCGGTCCGGCCCCGATGATGAGGATGGATTTAAGATCTGTACGTTTTGGCATGAGACGGGGATACCCTGATTTCGTGGTTCCCTACAGGATGGGGCAGGGGATTCCAAGCCTGTTTGCAGCCCATTGGAAAACTGTTGTTTTGATGCGATTTTGCCGTCAATTTGCGGGTCAGGCGGAGGTTGCGATGATCAAGGCGTGGACGGCGATTCTGGCGCTGCTGCTGGCAGCCACACAGGCTGAGGCGGAAAGCCTGAGTGCCATGCTGAAGGGGAAAGGCGGCAACTCCTGCTGGTCGCGCACCTATTCGGCGGCTGAATTGTCCAGCCATCCGAAGCAGCAGGTGGCGGACATGGTGCTTTCTTCCGAGTTGCAAGAGGATGGTGGATTTGCCGTGTCGATCTATGCCAATTTTCGCAAGCGTGTGCGCAATTGGACCTATGACTATGCAATCTCCGGGTTCTGCAAACCAAAGGGGCAAGGGATCACATGCATTCCGGAATGGGATGCCGGCACATTTGTACTGGAAAAGGGTGCACGCGGCGGGCTTCGTGTGCGCAACCAGAACCTCATGTTCAACCCGTCCAACTTCGACTCTGAAGAGATTGCCCCAAATGCTGTTGACATGAGCAAATCTGACGATGCCATTTGGCTCTTGTTTCCGGCCGATGAAAAACTGTGCAGCGTGAATTGACGCAGGCTTCTGCAAGGCATTTGCCAAGCTTCGTGAACATTGCAATATATCAGCCAATGGCCGCAGGAAACGGCGGCTCTCTGGGAGTGGAACAATGAAGAAGCGCGTGGCCCGGGCCCCCGCCAAACGCATTTCGGCGGTCGAAGCGGCGGCCCTCGTCAAATCCGGTGACTGGCTCGATTATGGCACGTCGCTCTGCCAGCCTGACGTGTTTGACACGGCGCTTGGCAATCGCGTTGATGAATTGCGCAACATCAAGATCAGAAGCTGCCTGACCATGCGGCCGCGCGCTGTCATCGACAAGGACCCGCACTCCGAACACTTCCACACCTTCTCCTGGCATTTCTCCGGCTATGACCGGAAGAAACATGATGCCGGCAATGTCGGCTATTCGCCGCTCAATCTCGGCGAGGTGCCGGACTATTATCGCCGCTTCCTGGCGCCGGTTGATGTGGCCATTTTCAAGGTCTGCCCCATGGACAAGGATGGCAACTTCAATTTCAGCGCGTCAAATCTCTGGCACCGCGCCGTGATCGAACGGGCGAAGATCGTCATTGTCGAAGTGACGGAAGGCAATCCGTGCGTTCATGGCACCGGGTGTTCCGTGCATGTGAGCGAAGTGGATTACATCATCGACGGTGACAACCAGCGTGCCGTCGAACTGCCCAACCCGCCACCGACGGACATCGACCGCGCCGTGGCCCGGCAGATCGCTGCGGAAATCGACGATGGCGACTGCCTGCAGATCGGCATCGGCGGCATGCCCAATGCCGTGTGCTTGTCGCTTCTGGAAAGTGGCGTGAAAAACCTCGGCGTTCACACTGAGATGATGACCGATGGCATCATGGCGCTGTACAAGAACGGCCGTGTCACCGGCCGTGCCAAGAAGATCGACACCGGCAAGCTGACCTATACCTTCGCGCTGGGCTCGCGCGAGCTTTATGACACGCTGCACAACAACTCGGATTTTGACTGCTGGCCGGTGGACTATACCAATGCCCCCAACGTCATCATGCAGAATGACCGGGTGGTTTCCATCAACAACACCACCCAGATGGACCTGCAGGGGCAGGCGGCCTCCGAGACGGACGGTCACCGCCACATCAGCGGAACGGGCGGCCAGCTGCAGTTCGTTCGCGGGGCCTACGCCTCAAAAAATGGCAAGTCTTTCATATGCATGTCGTCAACCTTTGACAAAAAGGGCGAACGTCGAAGCCGCATTGTGCTGGACTTGACCAAAGGCAATATCGTGACCACGCCACGCTCGGACATCATGTATGTGGTGACCGAATTCGGCATGGTCTGCCTCAAGGGCAAATCTGTGCCGGAACGCGCCCTGGCGCTGATCTCCATCGCCCATCCGGACTTCCGCGAAGGCCTGGAACGGCAGGCCTATGAGCACAGGATCATACCCAGGCACTTCACGTTTTAGGGGCAATTGCTTGAATAGGGATCACAAGAAATTCGTTGTCCCCGCGCATGCGGGTATCCAGCCTTGACAAGGTTGAGCATGTCGAAAGTCTAGGTTCCCGCGTTCGCGGCAATGACGGAACGATTAACGGTGCGAAAAGAGCAGATCAGGCGCCTACACAACCCCAGAAACACGCACATATTCCCCCGGTGCATCACAAAGCGCGGGGTAGACGCCTTCACCAGGTACGGGTGCCGCCACCTTGTCGCCGGATTGGCTGGTCAGCCAGTCAAGCCAATGTGGCCACCAGGAGCCCTTGTGTTCGGTGGCGGTCTTCATCCACTCGTCAACGGTTTTGCGCGGCTTGTCATTGGTCCAATATTGGTATTTCTGCGCCGCTGGCGGATTGACGACGCCTGCGATATGCCCGGACCCCGAAACGACCAGCGTCGTTTCACCGCCCAGGAATTCGCCCACCCGGAAGACTGACGGCAGTGGCGCAATGTGGTCTTCGCGGCAGGCGAGATTGTAGACAGGAATCTTCACGCGCTTCAGGTCAATGCGCACATTGTCCACCACCATCTTGCCCTGCGACAGCTTGTTGTTGAGATAGCATTCCCGCAGATAGAAGGAATGCACGCCCGCTGGCATGCGCGTCGAGTCACTGTTCCAGTACAGAAGATCAAACGGTGCCGGGTCCTTGCCCAGCAGGTAGTTGTTGATGACATATGACCAGATCAGGTCATTGGAGCGCAACAGGTTGAAAGCATCGGCCATGCGGCCGCCGGGCAGATAGCCCTTGTCCTGCATGCGCTCTTCGATCCACTTCACCTGCTCATCATCAACATAGACGAGAAGGTCGCCGGCCTTCGAGAAATCCACTTGCGTGGTCAGGAATGTGGCACTGTTGACGCGGGCATCATTCTTCGCCGCCATGTAACCCAGCGTCGATGCAACAAGTGATCCGGCAATGCAGAAGCCCACAAGGTTCACCTTCTCGGAACCGCTGGCTTTTGTCGCCACATCAATCGCGGTGAGCAGGCCGTCGCGCATGTAATCCGAGAAGCTCTTGCGGCCCTGCGCCGTGTCGGCATTGATCCACGACATCATGAAAACCGTGATGCCGTTTTCAACGCAATATCGAACGAAAGATTTTTTCTCGTTGAGATCGAGAATGTAAAACTTGTTGATCCACGGCGGGGCGATCAGCAGTGGCACCGCATGCACACGCGCTGTCTGAGGTGT